>NZ_KV810857.1:288138-374839 GCF_001812925.1 Staphylococcus sp. HMSC057A08
GTGATATAAGTGATTGAATTTGCTAATATACCAGTTAAACTATCACTGATTGATTTCATTGCTGAATTAATTTTCGCTGTTACATCACTTGGTAATTTATCCATTTGATTTAATGAGAAATTAACCACTTGTTCTGCATCACGTTGTAAAGTTGGTGTTGCTTTGATTAAATTATTAACATTAGAAATAATAATAGGAGCAATGAAAGCTACTACGATAGCGATAATAGCGATTAATACGATAAAGATAGTTAAAATACTTGCCCAACGTGGGAAACCCCATTTTTCCAAAAGTGTTTGAAAAGGTAAGCAGATATAAAATAAAAATCCACTTAATAAGAATGGAAGAAACACTGAACCTATAATAGTTGCTATAGGTGTAAATACACTATGCACTTCCATAAATAACTTTATAAGTACGAACAGGATGATTAAGAAAATTCCAGTTCGAAACCATACTTTATTAAGCATAGACTTACTTCCTCCTAAAGTAATCAATTCATTAGTAATAAGTATATCTTAAATAAGAGATGTTAAAAAGGAAAAGTTGATTAACTAAAAAATAATTATATTATAATATTTAATTGTATAAAAATATATGAGCTTAATTAAACAATGCCTAATTCTCTTAAAAAAGTATATAGAATCTAAAATAAAAAAGCTTATTATAAGCGTTTATATCACTGTCACTAATAAATAAAATTGATACAATATGAATATATATGAAGGAGAGAGGATAATATGGAAGAATTTAAAGCTGGAAAAATTAATAAATATATTTTAAATAGTAAAATTCTAGAAAGAGATATCACATTGTCGATTTATCTTCCAGAAGATTTTACTGAATTATTTAAGTCTCAGGTGATTATTTGTTTTGATGGATTGGACTTTTTCCGATTTGGAAGGATTCAGCGTGAATATGAACGTCTAAGAAAAGAAGAACATATTGAACGTGCCATTATTGTTGGATTTCATTATGAAGATGTTGAGAAACGTAGAGAAGAGTTTCATCCTCAAGGTAGTCGTAGTCAAAAGACGATTAAGTCAGTAGTTAAAGAACTTTTACCTTTCATTGATCAAACGTTTCCTACATATAAGGTGGGAAATTCTAGATTATTAATAGGAGATAGTTTAGCTGGAAGTATTGCCTTTCTTACTTCATTGACTTATCCTTCAATATTTAGTCAAATAGCTATGTTTAGTCCGCACTCAGATCATACTGTTCTTGAAAAATTTGAGACATGTAAGCAACGTAATCGATTAACGATTTGGCATGCGATCGGTAAAGATGAAGTCGATTTTAAATTACCAACGACTGGTGAGCAAGCTGATTTTTTAACTCCAAATAGAAAGCTATCAAACCTTATTGAACAAGATGAGCGTGTCACTTACGTATACAATGAATTTAATGGTAGTCATAATTGGAAATCATGGAAACCTATGATCGGAGATATTCTCTATTATTTTTTAAATAATAATCATAGTACATATGAATAGTCTACAAATCTTTTTCGAAAGCCTTTTCAAAAAATGTTGTATCTAATAACGTATTAAATAGAATTTTGATATAATAGAAGTATGTTAAACAAAGGAGGAATTTCAATGAAGATAGGATTAGCACTTATTCCGTCACAATCATTTCAAAATGAAGTAGATGGCTATCGTAAGCGTTATGATACGGAGTATGCACGTATTATGCCACATATTACGATTAAACCTCACTTTGAACTTAAAGAAACAGAATTAGATTCATTTAAAGACGAAGTTAAACAAAAATTAGATGGATTTAAACCTGTAGAGGTCCACGTGACAAAAGCTTCAAGCTTTAAACCGACAAATAATGTTATTTATTTTAAAGTTGAAAAAACAGAAGAATTAGAAAATTTATTTAATACATTTAATACTGAATCATTTTATGGTAAAGCTGAACATCCATTCGTTCCTCATTTTACGATTGCTCAAGGTTTAATGAGTCAAGAATTTGAAGATATATTTGGTCAAGTGAAGCTTGCAGGAGTAGACCATAGAGAAACCATCGATGAACTTTCATTGTTACATTACAATGAAGATGAAGATAGATGGAACATTGTTGATAGTTTTAAACTAGCATGATATGTATATAAAAAAGAAGTCAAAACTAAAATGTTTTGACTTCTTTTTTTAAGAATATTTTTGATGCTTTTTACTTTTGATAAAATAAATGCCATAAAAAATAGCGAGTAATAGAAAAATGAAAGCTGAGACATAGAATGTATTATTTAATCCATTTGAGAATTGAGCGATAAGGCCTCCGAAAAGAGGACCAATCATTGAACCAAAGCCTTGGACACTATTAAATACACCCCAAGTTTCTTCTTGTTCAGACGGATCGATATGTCCAGCCATAAAAGTATTCCAAGCAGGTAATAAAATGCCATACATTAAACCTATAAAGGCGGCAACTATCCATACAACAATAATATTGTTAACTAGTGAGAGACCAAAAATAAATAGCGTAAACAATATGAATCCTACAAAAATAACGGCATACATAAAGCCAGTGCTATTTTTATCGATTATTTTAGATAAAAATAACATTGATATTGCACAACCAATACCACCAATAGCGATAGCAGCAGTATATTCAATAGTTGTTACCCCCACAACTTTTGTAGCATACGTCGGCAATATTGGAAGCAAAGCTGATATTGAAGCACCTTGCAACAAAACGCCTGGGAATAAAATCATATGACGCTTCATTACCTCTACGATTTGACCTAATTGTTCTTTTACAGGTTTAGTATTGTAATTTGTGAGTTTTACATCTACAAAATAATAAAGTATCCATGCAATAATGACGACAAGAGACATCGCGAATGCAAAACGCGTTGGATGTATTTTGACTAAAACATTCATAAACGCCCAGCCTACAAGCAAACCTAATAACCATGCAAAATATACATAACCCATTTGTTTGCCACGTTGACTTTCTTCCACACTAGATAACATGATTACCCATATTGGACTGACTGCAATTCCTAGCATAATTGCACTAATAATGATAATGATAGGATGAGCTGGAAAGAAAATAATTAGAAACAAGCTTAAAAAAGCTAATAAAAAACCTAAATTAAGGACAATTTTAGTCCCAAATTTCTTTAATAAAAAACCAATCACAAAGTTTGTAGCTGCATCTGAAATAAAATGAATAGATAACGCTGCTGAAGTCACAGCTACAGCGATAGAGGTTACAGTAGGTAAATAGTTAACATAACTTAATACATACATTCCTCTAGCAAATTCCATTAAAAATAAAATAACGAGCATTATTTTAAAGTTTTTACTTATGCTTTTATTGTTTGACAAAGAACTTAGCATATAATGGCACCTTTCCATAAATTTCTTGCTGTTGAGATGAATGATTGAGCATATTCAATAAATCGATACAAAGTCGATGAGTTGAATAATCTACTCTATCCTGACGCATTGTATTTATCATTAGAGTTAATTTGTTCGAATCATGTGTTAATTCAGAGACAATATCAATTGCATCTTCAGGAGTATTAGCAATTCTACCATACCCTTTTTCTTGGAAATAATACGCATTTTCTAGTTCTTGTCCTGGAGCAGGATTTAAGAAAATCATTGGGATACTTCTTGTCAAACCTTCGGATATCGTAATCCCACCTGGTTTAGTAATCATTAATTGACTTGAAGCCATCCATTCATTCATATGTTTTGTATATCCTAAAATGAGAACGTTGTCGTAAGATTTAAATCTGGCTTCCAAATTACGTTTAAGTCCTTTACTTCTACCACAAATCATAACGACTTGAGAATGAGGACTTTTTTCTAAGATACGTTCTATCATATGTTCAAAACCTTTTGATACTCCAAAAGCACCTGCAGACATAAGGATAGTATTTTTTTTAGGATCTAAATGATATTTTTTTAGCCAAGCCTGTTGATCAATATCCGCTTCAAATTTATCAGAAATAGGGATACCCGTGACTTTAATTAAAGATGCCGGTACACCAACGTTTACGAAGTCTTCTTTTGTATCTTTAGTAGCTACATAATATCTATGAGAATTTGGAGTAATCCAGTTTTTTTGTAGACGATAATCCGTCATGACTGTTGCAATAGGGATACGCATGTTAAATTGTTCAGTTAATACTGACATCACGGGCGTTGGAAAAGTCATTAAAATCAAGTCAGGCTTTTCTTTTAAAAGTAGGTTAATCAGTTTATTTAAACCATAGTATTTATAAAAACATTTATCTACTTCATCTGGTCGACTATAATAAAAGTTTTTATACATATTTCTAAAATATTTAAAGCTATTGATATACCATTTTTTACAAATAGACGTAAGGATGGGATGTGCTTCCATAAATAAATCATGCTCAATAACAGAAATATGAGGTAGATTCATGTCATTCAATTGATTGACAATACTTTGTGTCACTTGTAAATGACCGTTTCCAAATGATCCAGTGATAATCAATATCTTTTTATTTTGAGTAACCATTAATAGTCACCCTCCAATAATTTAAGTTTAATCCATCGAATGATGTATTACAGTAAAAAATACATACTAGTATAAAGAATATGTATTTCATTCAAGGAAGTCATAAAATTCATTTATAGTGAATTATAGCATATTCGAACAATGATTACTTTAACTTTATACCCTTATCCTAGCACTAATAAAGTGAAATGTAGGAGGCTTACACTAAGATAAGAAAAAATTTATAAATAATTAACTTAGAATTAATATTAATAATACAGAACATACAAAAGTTATTTGATTTTAAGTAGTTCAGAATTTACTTTTTTAGGTGAGAATAAATTTATCAACAACTTTAAAATGTGTATAATAGAGATATTGAAAAAAAGGAGCGATACATTTTGAATGCGAATGAGTTGTTCAATAAAATAAGAGTTAAACAAGTTATAGGAACTTTAGATATAGATATCACTGATATTACTACAGATTCACGAACTGCTAGTGGAGAAAGTATCTTTGTAGCTTCCAAAGGATATACCGTAGATAGTCATAGATTTTGTCAAAATGTCATTGACCAAGGAACTAAAATTATAGTTGTAAACCGTAAGCAAGAAGTTAAAGGAGAAGTAACACAAGTTATTGTACCTGATACTTTAAGAGTAGCCAGTATATTAGCGCATACATTATTTGATTATCCAAGTCAACAACTCACTACCTTTGGGGTCACTGGTACAAATGGTAAAACTTCAATCGCGACGATGATTCACTTAATTTACAGGGGATTAGACAAAAATAGTGCATATTTAGGTACGAATGGATTTCAAATTAATGAAGAAAAAACAAAGGGGGCAAATACTACTCCTGAAACTGTATTGCTTACTAAGAAAATTAAGCAAGCTGTAGACAGTAAAGCTGAAGCAATGACTATGGAAGTCTCAAGTCATGGATTAGCTCTAGGACGATTAAGAGGTGTAGAATTTGATGTAGCTGTTTTTTCAAATTTAACACAAGATCATTTAGACTTTCATGGCACAATGGAAGCTTATGGACATGCTAAATCATTACTATTTAGTCAATTAGGTGAAGATTTATCAAAAGAAAAGTATGTGGTGTTAAATAATGATGATGATTTCTCTAAATATTTAGAAACAGTAACACCTTATGAAATATTGACATATGGTATAGATAATGAAGCACAGTTTATGGCTCAAAATATCAAAGAATCTTTACAAGGTGCACAATTTGATTTTGCTACTCCATTTGGCACGTACCATGTTTCATCACCATATGTAGGTAAATTTAATATCTCAAATCTTATGGCAGCTATGATAGCAGTGTGGAGTAAAGGAATCGATTTCAAAGATATCGTAGAAGTGGTGAAATCTTTAGAACCTGTTGAAGGGCGTCTAGAGGTTTTAGATCCATCACTTCCAATCGATTTAATTATTGATTATGCACATACTGCTGATGGTATGAATAAACTGATTGATGCAGTGCAACCTTTTGTTAAACAAAAGCTCATCTTTTTAGTAGGCATGGCTGGCGAACGTGATTTAACAAAAACGCCTGAAATGGGGGCTGTTGCATGTCGAGCAGACTATGTGATTTTTACACCTGACAATCCAGCAGATGACGATCCTAAAATGTTGACTGCAGAACTTGCTAAAGGTGCAACACATAATAACTATATAGAATTTGAAGATCGAGCTGAAGGTATTAAACATGCTATCGAAGTCGCGAATCCAGGTGATACAGTTGTACTTGCTTCTAAAGGTAGAGAACCTTATCAAATTATGCCAGGACACGTGAAAGTGCCACATCGTGACGATTTAATTGGTTTAGAAGCTGCGTATAAAAAGTTTGGAAAATCCAACTATGATCATTAAGCAACTTTCTGAACAAAATGAAATAATCAATGTCTATCTATATGAACACGTGCATCATTCTTATTATATGATAGCTATTCCAGATATGTTTTGGTCTGTAGAATTAAATGCACAACTCAATGAACAGGAAATAAATGAAGAGTTAATAATGCAATTATTTACATTTAAAGAAGAAAGTGAAGCATTGCGTATAGCTTCTCAGTTATCTAAGTGGATAATAAAGGATTTAAAGGAGAATAATGAATGAGTTTAAAAGAAGAAATAGAATCAAGAAAAACGTTTGCTATTATTTCACACCCGGATGCTGGTAAAACGACGCTAACTGAAAAATTATTATATTTTAGTGGTGCTATTCGTGAAGCGGGTACTGTAAAAGGAAAAAAAACAGGGAAATTTGCAACCAGTGACTGGATGAAAGTAGAACAAGAACGTGGTATTTCTGTAACCAGTTCAGTCATGCAGTTTGATTATGATGATTATAAAATTAATATTCTAGATACACCAGGACACGAAGATTTTTCTGAAGATACATACCGAACATTAATGGCGGTTGACAGTGCAGTAATGGTTATCGATTGTGCAAAAGGGATCGAACCCCAAACATTAAAATTATTTAAAGTATGTAAAATGAGAGGCATTCCTATCTTTACTTTTATCAACAAATTAGACCGTGTAGGTAAAGAGCCATTTGAACTATTAGAAGAAATAGAAGAAACGTTAAATATTGACACATACCCAATGAATTGGCCAATAGGAATGGGACAAAACTTTTTTGGTATTATTGATCGTGAGACTAAAACTATTGAACCTTTTAGAGATGAAGAGAACATATTACATTTAAATGATGAGTATGAACTTGAAGAAGAACACACCATTGGCAATGATAGTGCTTTCGAACAAGCGATTGAAGAATTTATGTTAGTTGAAGAAGCTGGCGAAAAATTTGACAATGGAGCATTATTAAATGGCGATTTAACTCCTGTATTTTTTGGCTCAGCATTGGCTAATTTCGGGGTTCAGAATTTCTTGAATGCATATGTAGATTATGCGCCTATGCCTAATGCTCGTCAGACGAATGAAGAAGTTGAAGTTAGCCCGTTTGATGACGAGTTCTCGGGTTTTATATTTAAAATTCAAGCGAATATGGATCCAAAACATAGAGATAGAATTGCTTTTATGAGAGTAGTCAGTGGCGCGTTTGAAAGAGGTATGGATGTGACCTTGCAACGTACCAATAAAAAACAAAAAATCACACGCTCTACCTCTTTTATGGCAGATGATAAAGAAACCGTCAATCACGCTGTAGCTGGAGATATTATTGGATTATACGATACAGGTAACTACCAAATTGGTGATACATTAGTTGGAGGTAAACAAAAATTTAACTTCCAAGATTTACCACAATTTACACCTGAAATTTTCATGAAAGTCTCTGCTAAAAATGTTATGAAACAAAAACATTTCCATAAGGGAATTGAACAGCTTGTGCAAGAAGGTGCGATTCAATATTATAAAACACTTCATACGAATCAAATTATTCTCGGTGCAGTGGGTCAATTACAATTTGAAGTATTCGAGCACAGAATGAAAAATGAATACAATGTAGATGTCGTCATGGAACCTGTAGGTAGAAAAATTGCACGTTGGATTGAAAATGAAGAGGATATTCAAGATAAGATGAACACGTCACGTTCTATTTTAGTGAAAGACAGATATGATAAGTTTGTTTTCTTATTTGAAAATGAATTTGCTACACGTTGGTTTGAAGAAAAATTCCCAGATATTAAACTATATAGTTTATTATAAAAAATGACAATATAAGGTTTAATTTAAAATAATAATAAAGAGATACAATATTTTTAGCTTTAACATTGTTTATATATACCAAATCTGGTTATAATACTCTTAACAAATAAATACCTATGACTTAATGTCAGAGGGGAGTAACTTGAGAATTTGAGGGGCTATATTACTAACATCTTAAATTCAGCATTTTATCGTCATTACGAAGTTGATACTTCCGGTAAAATGAGCAAATTTGCTAAGTGAGACCTTTGCTATGAATTAGCATAGGTCTTTTTATTTGTAAAAAATAAATAAAGGAGCTGTCTTTTCATGGATCCAAGCTTAATTTTACCTTATTTGTGGGTAATATTAGTGTTAGTATTTTTAGAAGGATTACTAGCAGCAGATAACGCGGTTGTAATGGCAGTAATGGTTAAGCATTTACCACCAGCACAGCGTAAAAAAGCATTATTCTATGGTTTACTAGGAGCATTTATTTTCCGTTTTATTGCTTTATTTTTAATTAGTATTATTGTGAATTTCTGGTTTATTCAAGCGATTGGTGCTGCATACTTAATTTTCATGTCTATTAGAAATCTTTGGAATTTCTTCCATAAGAAAGATGAAGAGGAACAAGTTGGGGATGAACATCATTATGATGAAACTGGCGCTGAAAAGAAAGTAAGTGCTGGAAAATTTTGGGCTACCGTATTTAAAGTAGAGTTTGCTGACATTGCCTTTGCAATTGATTCTATGTTAGCAGCAATGGCTATTGCAGTGACACTTCCTAAGATGGGTATTCATTTTGGCGGAATGGATTTAGGTCAATTTGGAGTCATGTTCATCGGGGGTATGATTGGTGTTATTTTAATGCGTTTTGCAGCAACATGGTTTGTTGATTTATTAAATAAATATCCAGGTTTAGAAGGTGCCGCTTTCGCAATTGTTGGCTGGGTAGGTATTAAATTAGTAGTTATCGTATTAGCTCATCCAGATATTGGCGTATTATCAGAAGATTTCCCACATAGTACGTTATGGCAAGCAATCTTCTGGACTGTAATGATTTTATTAGTTGTGATTGGATGGTTAACATCAGTACGAAAAAATAAAAAGAATGCTAAGCATTAGATATAATCGATACCTTTTGAAGTTTTTTATAAGAGACTTCAAAAGGTTTTTTCAATTAATAACTATTTGTATAATATTTTTAGAAAATATTTGACAATCGTTTGCTTATTAACACTAATGATATTAAAATTTAAGTAATATATAAATTAATTCAGATAGATATATAACCACATAAAAGTAAATCATTTTTTTAGTGATATATATTGTGATTTCAAGGTTAGGAGTGGGCATCTTTGGATAATGATAAAAAACAAGTGATACCGCGTAGTAAATATGGGCGTAAACGTCACGAATACTTTCATAATGAAGAACGCGAGGAACGTATTGAACGTGAAAGACAAAAGCGTGAACATTTAGCGGAAAAAGAACAGCATCAAGCAAAAGTAAATGAAGAACGTGTCAAAGATAATTTAAGAAAAGCTAGAATTGAGAAATTAACACAAGAAGAAATTCAACAACAACAACATTTAGCTAAGTTAAGATCAAAAAGAGATGCATCAAAAACAGCTAAGAAAAATAATAGGCATCATTTAACTTTGCCTGAAGAACAACATCTTAAACAAGAAGACATACATAATGAGAAATTGAAACAGCAAAAACCAATTTCGAGTAATGGCTCAAAAAGTGAAAATGAAACGAATAAATCTATAGAACCAACTTATAGTAGATTGAATAAAAATAATGAATCTCGTCAAAAGTCTAAAAAAGAAAAAGACAATCAGCATAATGATACAATTAAAACACAATCTAAACATCCAACAATAACTGAAGAATCATACACTTCAACTAAGGATAAAGAATCAATCGATACTGAGAAAGAACAAATGTCAACTCAGCAACATTCAACTCAAGTAGAACATACTAAGAGTGAACAATCAAAGCACATATCTAATTCTGATAAGAATACGACAGAAAATATATCGGATCAACAACCTCATGAATCACATGAACAATCAGCAAATGATACACAAAATAAGATCGTTGACTTTTTAAAAGAACATTGGATTAAAATTTTAATCGCAATTGCTTTAATATTAATCTTAGTTTTAGTAAAAGCTATTTTTACTGAACCTTTTCAAGAGCAACATTCAAATCAAACACATACACAAGATAAGAAGTACACAACAACTATGAAAAACGCTAATAATACTGTCAGATCAGTGGTAACAGTAGAAAGTGACGCACCTAAGAATACTTCAGTTCAAACAACAAATTCAAAATCAGATAATGAACTTGGCTCAGGTGTCGTCTACAAAACTGTAGGCGATACTTTTTTTGTATTAACAAATACGCATATTGTTGGTGAAGCGGATAAAGTTAAGATTACATATGGAGAGAATAAAAGTATAAAAGGTGACGTTGTCGGAAAAGATAAATGGTCAGATATTGCAGTAGTAAAAGCAAAAATCAATAATAAAAATATTAAACCTATCCATATTGGAAATTCAAATAAATTAGTTTTAGGGGAATCGATATTAATTGTAGGTAATCCTCTAGGAGAAGAGTTTAGAAATACGGTATCTAAAGGGATTATTTCAGGGTTAAATCGATTGGTTCCTGTTGATTTTGATAAAGATAATAAAAATGATGAATTGATGCAAACGTTTCAAATTGATGCTTCCGTTAATCCAGGACATTCAGGTGGAGCTGTAGTTAATAAAGATGGGGAGCTTATTGGTATCGTCTCATTAAAAATTAATATGCCAAGTATAGAAGGAATGGGTTTTGCTATTCCCATTAATGAAGCTAAATCAATTGCTAAAGAGCTTGAAAAAAATGGGAAAGTAAATTATCCCAATACTGGAATAGCTTTAGAAAATGTGAATGATTTAAATCATTATGAACGCTCACTTTTAAAATTACCTAATGATATAAATGATGGGATTTTAGTGAAAAAATTAAAAGATGGCGGTTTAGGTAAAAAATCAGGTTTAAAAATTGGTGATGTCATTGTAAAATTAGAAGGTAAAACATTAAAAGATAATTTGCAGTATAGACACATCCTGTTTAACCATCGACAAGATTTAAAAACGTTATCGGCTAAAATTTACAGAGATGGAAATATTCAAGATATAGAAATTAATTTGAAATGACATTGAGGTGACAAACTAATGTCTATTTTCAGTAAATTATTCAAAAAATCAACGCCTCAACAAGGTATTGTTTTATATTATTTAATTGCAATTGTCGTGGCATTTTTATTACTCAATTTACCTTTTGTACATAAACCTGGCGTGAAGGTAAGTCCTATAGATACGTTGTTTGTAGCTGTATCTGGAATTAGTGTGACCGGTTTAACGCCAGTCAGTATTATTGATACCTATTCATCATTTGGCCAACTTATCATTTTAATTATCTTAAACATCGGTGGCATAGGCGTAATGGCGATAGGTACAGTGTTGTGGGTAGTACTTGGTAAACACATTGGTATGCGCGAACGTCAACTTATTATGCTTGATAATAATAAAGACACAATGAGTGGGACAGTTAAGCTTATTATTGAAATTGTTAAAACAATCATGACTATCGAAATTGTAGGTGCACTCTTGCTTGCATTTTATTTTTACAGAGACAATCCTGATTTGAAAAATGCTTTAATGCAAGGTTTGTTTGTATCTATTTCAGCTACTACAAATGGTGGGTTAGATATTACTGGTCAATCGCTAGTTCCATATGCCAAGGATTACTTTGTACAAACTATTGTAATGTTTTTAATTATTCTTGGATCAATTGGTTTTCCAGTATTACTTGAAATCAGAGCTTATATACGAAATAGAGTAAGTCATTTTAGATTTTCTTTATTTACTAAAATTACAACAACTACTTACTTTTTCTTATTTATATCTGGATTTTTATCTATTTTAGCACTTGAGTACAATCATGCATTCAAAGGATATAATTGGCATCAATCTTTATTCTATGCATTATTTCAATCTGCAACTACACGTAGTGCTGGATTACAAACCATTGATGTGACACACTTTAGTGATGCAACAAATGTCATTATGAGTATTCTCATGTTTATTGGATCTTCTCCGAGTTCAGTAGGAGGAGGTATTCGAACAACGACATTTGCGATACTTATTTTATTTGTGATTAATTTTAATAACAATACAGAAAAATCATCGATTAAAGTATTTAATAGAGAAATTCATACCATCGATATACAGCGTTCTTTTGCTGTGTTTATAATGGCGACAGTACTTACTTTTGTAAGTATCATTATTATATTAGCAGCAGAAGCCAATAATTTATCATTCTTACAGGTATTTTTTGAAGTCATGTCTGCATTTGGAACATGTGGCCTATCACTTGGGGTGACAGATAATATTAGCAGTATTACTAAGGTAGTCTTAATGCTTCTTATGTTTATAGGACGTGTCGGTTTAATATCATTTATTATTATGATATCTGGGCGTAAAGAACCTGATAAATTTAGTTATCCAAAAGAAAGAATTCAAATTGGATAAACAGAGAAAGGAAAGTGGGATACATTCATTTTGAATTCGTTATCCCACTCTTTTTTGTATATAGATAGTTATGTTTTAAATGAAAAAGTAATATCGTTATTGAAATGAATCGTGATACCAATCAAAAAACCTTTTCTTAGTTTTAGCAACTAAGAAAAGGTTTTTATCCATGAAAAATAAGTAATAAAATGATGGCAACAATTTGACCTAAAGACGATGTAACAATACGTCTTGTATACTGATAACTCAATGATAATATGACTTGAGCTATAAAGATAAAAATAACAATCCACCATTTATCAAGATAGATAAATAAAGAACTAGAACATAATGCAGGTATTAAAATTGTTATCCAGCGAGGTAGTCTGAATTTATTTAACTCTTTTTGTAAGACAGCACGCATGTATAACTCATGACAAGGAATGACAAATAAGATAGTAATTAACATTTGCCATTTAAAATATACACCCGTTCTTGATAATTCTTTAATTAATTCGGTATAAGTAATTTGTGACGATATAAGTGAAAATATAAGTTGTATTATCACTAATACAACACCTGTGATTACTCCCACACCAATAGAGGTTAATAGACGTTTTGATGTGATATCCCGTTGATAAAATACATAACTAATGCCAGCAATTAACATTATACCAGTATATAAATACCAATATTCTTGATGTTCTCCCCACATTATAAATAAGATGAGATGAAATACAATAAAACTTGCAACAAACCAAATTAAGGGTTTAGATGTATTTTTCATTTAATATTAACCTTCTTATTCAACGATTTTATATCGTTTGTGATTAATAACTGTTTTTTCAGGTAAATCTAGTTCATTAAAATTTTCCATAATTGTCAAATCAACAATAACTGAATTATCATTAATTTTTTCAACACGGCCTCTTAAACCGTCATAAAATTCTACAATATTTCCAACTTCTGCAACAGTCATTTCGAGTCCTCCTCAAATCATAGCTAGACTATATTGTACTAAAATTTACACTACAAATAAACAAATATATACTAAAATTAGAAAATATTATATTATTTTTGAAAATAATGCCATAATTAAGTTAAACAATCGATAATGGATGATGTATTGCATTATTAAATTTTAAAAGAAAGAGAAAGGTGAGTACTATGAAATTTGTAAGTAATAATAATATTACTGACCCTACAATTAACCTAGCTATGGAAGAATATGTACTTAAACATTTACCTGCAGATGATAGTTACTTTTTATTTTATGTTAATGAACCCTCAATCATTGTAGGTAAAAATCAAAATACAATTGAAGAAGTTAATAAACAGTATATAGATGATCATCATATTCATGTTGTACGACGAATTTCTGGAGGAGGAGCTGTGTATCATGATAAAGGAAATTTGAATTTTAGCTTTGTAACGAGTGATGATGGTAACAGTTTTCATAACTTTAAGAAATTCACTGAGCCTATTGTTCAAGCTTTACAATCTATGGGTGTAGATGCAGAAATGACAGGCCGTAATGACATTCAAGTAGGCGCAGCTAAAATTTCCGGAAATGCTATGGTTAAGGTTAAAAATCGTATGTTTAGTCATGGTACATTAATGCTAAATAGCGATTTAGAAGAAGTACAAAACGCTTTAAAAGTGAACCCTAAAAAAATTCAATCTAAAGGTGTGAAGTCTGTACGTAAACGCGTAGCAAATATTGAAGAATTTTTAGATGACTCTATTACAATTGATCAATTTAAGCAAATTATTTTAAAAACCATCTTTGGTGAGCATGAAGTAGAGGAATATCATTTAACGGAAGAAGATTGGAACAATATTAAGCAATTAAGCAATGAAAAATATCGTACTTGGGATTGGAATTATGGTAAAAATCCTAAATATAATTTTGAACGGGACGAGAAGTTTGAAAAAGGATTCATTCAAGTTAAATTTGATGTCAAAAAAGGAAAAATTGAACATGCTAAAATCTTTGGCGATTTCTTTGGAGAAGGAAATGTCAATGAATTAGAAGATGCTTTAGTAGGAACATTACACGATTATACTCATATAAAAGAAGTAATGGAAGACTATGACTTTTATCATTACTTTGGTGATATTGATAAAGACAGTATATTGAAATTAATGGCGTATTAGTTTCAATATAAAAGAGGAGTCAAATTGTAGAAACAATGGCTCTTTTTTTATATAAAAAAACTCTTTACTTAAAAAGTAAAGAGTTAAATGACGGAAACGGAGGGATTCGAACCCTCGCGCCGCTCTCGCGACCTACACCCTTAGCAGGGGCGCCTCTTCAGCCAACTTGAGTACGTTTCCATATGGCTCCGCAGGTAGGATTCGAACCTACGACCGATCGGTTAACAGCCGATAGCTCTACCACTGAGCTACTGCGGAATAATATAACGTGTTCTTTAATCAACACAAATACAATTATATCAATAATATAAAAATTTGCAAGAGATAATCTTTAAAAAATATACGGAACATTTACACTAAATTAATATAATCGTTCCGTATATTTTAAAAATAAACATACAGCTATTTATCTTCTAATAAAGAATAGTGTGAAAGGGCCTCAAAAATATTTAAAGATGTTTTTTCATAATCGATTGGCATATCTGGATTATTAGACTTCATTCTTGCTTGTTTATCAATCATATAGTAATAGAAAATAGAATTAGAATATTGATGCCATAAACTATGAAAAGATACATTTAATGTTAGTGCTTCTTGGTTTGCAAAGATAATTTTACTCTTTCTGTTCTTTAATGGCTTAATATCAGAAATATAATGCATATTAATCCATATATTTTCTTCTAAACGGTCTGAATGTGTTGGGAAAAAGTAAGTTGGAAACAATGGTGTGAGAAGGATGGGAGGTTTACTAGTTATTCCAGCGATGCGTTGAGTTTCAGCTTTCTTGCTTAAGTAGTTATTGCCATAAAATCTACATGATCGTTCAATAATTTTTTGAGTTTTAAAAGGGCTTATTTCTCGTGAGGTATCGAATTTGAGGATTTCTGAGCCGTTCGGTTGTTGATGATTGTCAAATGTAGGTCTAATCACCATATCACCTTTACGTATGACATAAATCGTATTAGGTGGTTTATTGAACTGAGTCATAAGATCAGCTCCTTATTTAATTATTTATTATTAAAAACGAAGAGTGATTAATAATATAAAATTATTATATAAAAAAAGTATATGTTGTCAAGTTATTATTTAAAAATAAAATTACACTATTTTATTTAGAAAAGTCTGAATATTCATTGATTTCAAAATAAAAAGCTTGTATACTATTTTTAAATTAATAGAAAGGTAGTGAATTTTATGTATTACAATACAAATGTTAAACATACCACACTAGAAGAATTTGTAACGACGGTGAATGATTTAGGTGTAGAACTTGTGATTGACGAAGCTTTACGTTTAGAAAGAAAGAAACAACTTGTAACATTAATTGATGAAGCCTTGGTTAATAGAAATGAAGATGATTTTAATCAATATACTACTGAATTAAAACATTTGGAGGCATTTCTCAATGAGTAAATCCGGTTCCAATGAGTCATTATAAAAAGGTCTATTCTCTAAAATAAAGTGAATAGACCTTTTTAAATTATTTTCTTTTTGAATTTCCTTCTATTTTATTTTTAATCCATTTTAATACATATCCTGTAATAATTGTTCTCACAATACGTTTAATAAAGTTTTTCATAGTCACATTCTCCTTTTTAAAACTATTATTAATTTATACCCCATTTTCTTTAATTTAAAGAAGAAAGTTTAAATACTCTCGATTGTTTTTTATCTGGGTATAAAAATATATCCATTATTATCAGCTGTAGTAGTAAAGATAATGATAATGCCATGAATGATCGAAATAATTGTTGGAATAAGTGTCCAAAAAAAGACCAAATGTAATACGCCTTGGCCAACTTTATCCGCATAGAACTTGTGAATCCCAACGCCACCTAAGAACAATGCACATAATACATATAATGCTTTGTTTACTCTCATATTATGGATGCCTCCTTATTTTCATATTGTAAGTAATTTATGATTAAAATCAAGAATGTCACTTATAAAAGAATTAGTTTATACTTACTATAATATTTAATTTCTTGTAAGAATATGAGTATGATGTAGATGGGGGTGATAATATGATTAGAAAAGCGACACCGAGTGATAATAAGCAAATCGCAAAACTTTATTATTTAATATGGAAAGATATGGAACTTGACATTGTAAAAGAAATTTCTGAAAAGCGTATAATCAATTTGCTCGAACTTAGTATAGTCAATGTACATTATCGTACCTATTATAAAAATATATGGGTATATGAAAAAAATAATGAAGTAGCCGGTTGTATTATCGCTTATGATGGATCGAAAGAAATGGAGTTTGAAGAACAATGGAACCAACTGCCTCTTGAAGAAGATATCAGATTAGTTGGAACACCTTTACCTATAAAAGAAGCTAAAAATGATGAGTGGTATATTGAAGCAGTGGTCACATCGCCTGATTATAGAGGACAAGGTATTGCGACACAATTGTTGGAACATTTGATCACCACAAGTTCTAATAAAAAATGGAGTTTAAATTGTGATTATAATAATGAGAAAGCACTTAAACTTTATAAACAACTAGGTTTCAAATGGGTTGAAGATATTAATTTATATGGCCATGATTATCTACATATGATATATATATAATAATAAAAAAACTAGCATTGTTAAAAAACAATGCTAGTTAAAACAAATTAGATTCCACCTAAAAGTGCGCTGATATAAATACCTAAAGCGTACAAAATACCAAAGAATGTATTCGTTTTGCCAGTCGCTGCCATCGCTGGCATCATGCTTGCTGGTGTATCATTTTTATTAAAACGACGAATTGCTTTGATAGGCATTGGGAATGAGAATAATACTAACAAGTAGAATAATGAGCCGCCTGATTTGAATAAAGCAGTAAATATTACGATTAAGTAAGCTAAGATATACATTGCTGCCATAAACGTAATAGAAGCTTTTTTACCTAATAAAATAGGTAAGGTTTTACGACCACTTGCTTTATCTTTAACACGGTCACGAATGTTATTAGCCATATTAATTAACCCGATTGTAATAACAATAGGTAAGCTAATCCAAACAACAAAACCATTGACATTACCTGTTTGAATAAAGAATGCAAGTAAAATGATAATCATACCCATAAATAATCCGGAGAATAATTCACCAAATGGCGTCCATGAAATAGGAATAGGTCCACCAGTATATAAATAACCAATTGCCATACATACAATACCAACTGGAATAATCCAAAATGAACTATTAGCAGCTAGATATATACCAAGTAAAGCGGCAATAATATAAAAAGCAATTGCTAGATTCATGACAAGTTTTGGACTCATACCATTTCGAACAATCGCGCCACCGATACCTACAGATGTATGATCGTCTAATCCTTTTTTAAAATCATAATATTCATTAAACATATTAGTCGCTGCTTGAATTAAAAGACATGCGATTAACATTGCTAAAAATAGGCTGAATTTAATATGATCTTGACTGCCCAGTAAGAAAAGTTTAGCTGTCGCTGTTCCTACTAATACAGGGACAATAGACGCGGTTAAAGTATGAGGTCTCATTAAATGCCAATATTTTCTAACAGTTGAATATTGTTGATATTGATCTGCCATAATATAATCTACCTCTTATAATATAAAGTTTTAACATATGTATTTTAAAGGAATAGGTAAGAAAGGTCAATCAACGTGAAATATTTCTCTAAATTGATTAAGCAATTATAATACGATGAATAACGAAAAATGTTACAATATTTTAATGAGTAAAAAAAAGATAATGAAAGAAGTGAAATGAATGGCTGCTAACCTAATGGAAGACAAAATTTTGGAATCTATATATGAAAGCAATAAAAACTGGGTTTCTGTTGAAGTCGTGTTAAATAAATCTTTAACACCAAGTGAATTATTTAATTTAACTGAAAAACAAGCTGGAGATCGATTTTATTTGCGATTAAACGATAATATGTCTTCATTTTTCGGCTATCATGCAATTCAAAGATTTAAGAATAACTTTGAAAATAAACAATCTATCTTTCGGGAATGGGAAAAATTTAAAAATGATGTAGAACTAATTCATGTTAATACGCAAAAGCATCACCTTAAAATAGTAGGGGGATTCCAATTTTCAAATCATAAATCTGATGATGAGTGGCGTGAATTTGGGATTAATCATTTTGTGGTACCTGAAGTACTTATTTCTTCAGTTAACAATCAAACCATTTTGACATATACAGTTGAAAAAGCTCAATTTGAAATGGAAAAATTAAATCAAATGATTAATTATTTCGAAAATGCTCAAGTCGATACGACAGAACGAGAGACAGCTTTAGGCAATGTAACACGCATGGAAGACATTTATGTTGATGAATGGAAAGATCTTGTAAGTCAAACGATTGAACAACTTGATAAAGATAAAAAAGTAGTACTTGCGAGACGTCGCTTAATTAAGTTTGATAAGCCAATTAGTATTCCTTATGTACTTAATCGTGCGTTAAACAATGAGAAAAATAGTTACTTATTTATCCTAGAGGCTAACCAATCTGTATTCTTTTCTCAAACACCAGAACAATTATTAAAAGTTGAGGACGGTGTATTATCTACGAAGGCTGTAGCAGGAACAATTCCTCGAACACAAGATGCTGAAAAAGATGAAAAAAATGTTCAAGCATTTCTACAAGACAGTAAAAATCTAGGTGAACATCAATTTGTCGTTAGAAGCATATTAAATGATATTAAGCCTTATGTAGAAAATGTAGAGTACAATCAAAAACCTAATATTTTAAAAAATGATCATATGTATCATTTGTATACTGAAATAAAAGGAACATTATTGAATCATTCGTATATTAGTTTAATTGATGAGTTGCATCCTACACCTGCCTTAGGGGGTTATCCTAAGAAAGAAGCAGTTGACTATATTGAAAAAAATGAATTTGGTACACGAGGATTATATGGGTCTCCAGTTGGATATATTGACGTAGATGATGATTGTGAATTTATTGTGGCTATTCGTTCTATGTTAATTAAACAAAATCAAACTACTTTGTTTGCAGGTTGTGGTATTGTAAAAGATTCTAATGCTGAAAGTGAAGTTGAAGAAACGTCGGTGAAATTTTCACCAATGATGAATGCTTTAGGAGTAGTGAATAAGAATGAATCATAAAGAAGCTTTAACTAAACAAGTTTATACATTTGCATCAGAGTTATATGCCTATGGTGTGCGAGAAGTCGTTATTAGTCCGGGCTCACGTTCGACTCCTTTAGCGATTGCATTTGAAGCGCATCCAAATATTAAAACTTGGATACATCCTGATGAACGTAGCGCAGCTTTTTTTGCCTTAGGATTAATTAAAGGGAGCGAACGCCCAGTTGCGATTTTATGTACTTCTGGAACAGCGGCTGCTAATTACACGCCAGCTATAGCTGAAAGTCAAATCAGCCGTATACCGCTTATAGTATTGACTAGCGATCGTCCACATGAACTTAGAAGTGTAGGTGCACCACAAGCGATTAACCAAGTCAATATGTTTGCAAATTATATTAACTTCCAATTTGATATGCCTGTAGCTGATGGCAGTCAAGAAATGCTGAATACTATTAATTATCAAATGCAAATTGCAAGTCAATATTTATATGGCCCACACCGTGGTCCAATACATTTTAATTTGCCATTTAGAGAACCGTTAACACCAGATCTTGAAATGACTGAGAATTTAAAATCTGAACATAAAATATTGCCTCATTATCAAAAAAATATAGATATACAAGATATAAAAAATATATTAAAAGATAAGAAAGGCCTGATTATTGTAGGGGACATGCAGCACCAAGCAGTCGATCAAATTTTAACTTACGCTACAATTCATGACTTACCAATTCTTGCAGATCCACTTAGTCAATTACGTAAGTATAATCATCCTAATGTCATTACAACATATGATTTATTATACCGTTCTCATTTAAATATTGATGCTGATTTTATTATACGTGTAGGTAAACCAGTTATTTCTAAAAAATTAAATCAATGGCTTACACGCACAAATGCATTTCAAATATTAGTTCAAAATAATGATAAAATTGATGTATTTCCAACACCACCACACATCTCATATGAAATATCAGCAAATGATTTCTTCAGAAGTTTAGTGAATGAACCAACAGTAAACCGTAAGGATTGGATTGAACGTTGGCAGTCAATAGAAGCACAATCTCGTAAAGCAATCACTCAACATATGTCTCAAGCGACAGATGAATCAGCATTTGTAAGTACACTGATTCAAAAACTCACTAAAGATGATGCATTATTTGTAAGTAATAGTATGCCTATTCGTGATGTAGATAATTTATTATTTGATAGTGAAGTAGAAGTGTATGCTAATCGAGGTGCAAATGGTATTGATGGCGTTATTTCTACTGCTTTAGGTATGGCAGTACATAAAAAAGTGACATTACTGATTGGAGATTTAGCTTTTTATCATGATATGAATGGATTATTAATGGCTAAATTAAACGATATTCATATTAATGTTGTTATACTTAACAACGATGGTGGAGGGATATTTTCTTATTTGCCTCAAAAAACAGCAGCAGAGCAATACTTTGAACGTCTATTTGGTACACCAACTGGACTAAATTTTGAGTACACTGCCATGTTATATGACTTTTCATTTAAACGTTTAAATAATATTACCGATTTTTCTCAAGTATCCTTTTCAAATATGAATTCATATATATACGAAATTCTTACAAATCGTGAAGATAACTTAGAACAACATCAACTTTTATATAAGAAATTGAGTGAGATCTTAAATGTTACATTATAATTTTTATAAATCTGAGCATCCAAGCAATCAATTATTAATTTTACTTCATGGTTTTATTAGTGACAGTCAAACTTATATGAATCATATAGAGGCGTTTCTTACTCAATGTAATGTTTTAACTATTGATTTACCTGGACATGGCAAAGATGACTCACCTACAGATCAAATATGGGACTTTCCGTATATAACGGAACAAATAAATCGAGTTTTAACTCAATTTGAGAAATATAAATTCAGTTTATTAGGCTATTCAATGGGTGGACGCGTAGCACTCTACTATGCAATACATGGTCAATATGAAATCAAACAATTAATATTAGAAAGTACATCACCAGGCATTGCTGACGAAGCCTTACGTAAAGAAAGACAGGCTATCGATCAAGCACGTGGACGTGTATTAGAAATAGCTGGAATTGAAGTATTTGTAAATGATTGGGAAAAACTTCCTTTATTTCAAACACAATATCTATTAGATGATAATAAAAAACAGGCAATGCGTCGTATGCGACTTGCGCAGAATCCTAATAAGTTAGCGAAAGCTTTAAGAGATTATGGGACTGGACATATGCCTAATTTATGGGGAGATATTAAGCGTATAAAAAGTGATTGTCTTATTTTAGCAGGAGAATTAGATGAAAAATTCGTTAATACTGCTAAAAAAATGGCACAAGAAATTAAAAACTATCAAATCCATATTTTTAAAAATGTAGGTCACACAATTCATGTGGAAGATGAAGCAGAATTTGATACAATAGTATTAGGTTTTTTAAAGGAGGAGCAAAATGACTAGACAGTGGGAAACACTAAAAGAATATGATGAAATTAAATATGAATTCTTCGAAGGAATTGCAAAAGTAACAATTAACCGTCCAGAAGTACGTAATGCATTTACACCTAAAACAGTAGCTGAAATGATTGATGCATTTACTAGAGCACGTGATGATCAAAATGTTTCTGTTATTATCTTAACAGGTGAAGGCGATAAAGCGTTTTGTTCAGGCGGAGATCAAAAGAAACGTGGACATGGTGGTTATGTTGGTGAAGACCAAATTCCTCGTTTAAATGTATTGGATTTACAACGTTTAATTCGTGTTATTCCTAAACCAGTTATTGCAATGGTTAGAGGTTATGCAATTGGTGGAGGTAACGTATTAAATGTAGTATGTGACTTAACAATTGCTGCAGATAATGCAATCTTTGGTCAAACTGGACCTAAAGTAGGGTCATTTGATGCTGGTTATGGTTCAGGATACTTAGCTCGTATCGTAGGCCACAAAAAAGCACGTGAAATTTGGTACTTATGTCGTCAATACAATGCTCAAGAGGCATTAGAAATGGGCTTAGTTAATACTGTAGTACCTTTAGATAAAGTAGAAGATGAAACAGTTGCTTGGTGTAAAGATATTATGAAACATTCACCAACAGCATTACGTTTCTTAAAAGCTGCAATGAATGCAGATACAGATGGTTTAGCTGGTTTACAACAAATGGCTGGAGATGCTACATTACTGTATTACACTACTGATGAAGCAAAAGAAGGTCGTGACGCATTTAAAGAAAAACGCGATCCTGATTTTGATCAATTCCCTAAATTCCCATAAACAATAGTAATAAAAAAACGCAAAATTGACTTAGTCAATCTTGCGTTTTTTTAATTATCTAACACATTAGGATAGTGTTCTTTTAAATATAATTCTAAACGGCGCATACCTTCTTTTAAGACGTTCATTTCATAAGCATAAGAAATACGAATATAGCCTTTTCCTATATCTGTAAAAGAAGATCCTGGTACCATCGCAACATGTGCCTCTTCCAGTACATTGACACAAAAGTCAAAATCATTATTAGTAAATCGTTTAATACTTGGGAAAATATAAAATGCACCTTCAGGTTGAGCTTCAAGTTCGAATCCTAGCGATAACAATTTAGCTTTTAAATAATCACGTCGTTCAATATAAGCTTCGTTCATATATTTTGGTGCTTCTAAGCCCTCATTTAATGCAGTGATACAAGCAATTTGAGCAGGAACATTAGCACAAATACAGTTATATGCATGCATGAAAGTTAATTTTTCAATTAAATATTCAGGACCGATTAAAAAACCGATACGGATGCCTGTAGCTGAATGCGATTTACTTAAGCCACCAATGAGTAATAGTTGATCACGTATCTCTTCATATTCTGCAAAAGAAGTATGTGTTCCTGTAAACGTATTTTCAGCGTAGATTTCATCACTGATAATAAATATTTCTTTAGTTTTTAAATAATGTACAAGGGCTTCAACTTCTGAGCGCTCTAATATAACACCAGTTGGATTAGTAGGATAATTTAATAAAATTGCTTTAGTTTGATCAGTAAAGTAAGCTTCAATTAGCTCAGGTGTTACCTTAAAGTCAGAATGTGTGGTATCAATATAAATAGGTTTACCACCTAAAGTTTCAACTAATGGGATATATCCAGCATAAATAGGACCAGGGATTAAAATTTCATCTCCAGGTTCGATTATACTTCTTAGCGATGTATCTAACGCTTCACTTGCACCGTTTGTAACAATAATTTCTTCTTCGCTATAAAGAAATCCATATCTACGTTTAAAATATTGACTAATCGCTTGACGCGTTTCAGTAAGGCCTTTGTTATGTGAATAACTTGTTTTATCTTCGCTTATTGCATTAATATATACTTGCTTAACCACATCAGGCATTGGAAAATCAGGTTGGCCAATAGTTAAATTAACGCAGTCGTCAATATTTTTTATTCGACTTGAAAACTGTCGGATACTTGGCGCTCTTAAAAACTTAGAATTTGAATTTAAAGTTAATTTCATATTTACACCTCTAAATATAATCATTCAAAGTATTATGACTTCATTACTTTGAAATAGAATATAATTATCATATCATATTTTTATTTATAATATTTAATTAATAAAATCTCACTTTCTCTTAATTTAAATAGAAAAATTAGAAATCGTGTATAATGAATAGATAATACCATATTATTAAAATGAATTTAGTCAATTTATTGAATAGTATTGTCTAATTATAAAATTAACTTTATAATATAAACAATTACTAGAGTGGAGTAGAACAGCTATGTATAATCAACTAGAAAAACTTATTACCCTAACAAATAATGATCTTAATTTAGTAAATAGACGCTTTGGCCAACGGACTGATATAACAAATGACCAACTGGAATTATTAAGAATTCTTTATAACTATGATCGATTATCACAATATGATTTAACAATGAAAATTAGTAGAGAGCAATCCATTGTATCTCGTTGGATAAAGAAATTAGTTCATAAAGGTTATATTACAAGTCAACAGTCACATGAAGATTTACGTTGTAAGGATTTATGTTTAACAACTGAAGCTAGAGATTTAATTAAACAAATCAATATAGCAAGATGTGAATTAATCGAAGCGAGATGTCAATGTTTAACAGAAGAGGAAATCAATAATTTGAATCATCTTTTAAATAAACTTAATAGTCGTCATCTTTATATCTAACATAGCACCCATCTTATTGTTCTTTATAACATAGCACAATAAGATGGGTGTTTGTATTAAATATAAAATTTAGAGCAAAAAAGAATCTGAGACAGAAATAAGTGTCTCAGATTCTTTTACATATGGGCAGGCGATAACTGAATTGAAACTGAATTCAGTCTAACTCCCAAGTATTATTATTGATTAAATACTGGTATTTCAAAATATTTACCAACTGAATTAATTTGATCATATAAGTATTTTAAACTTTTAGCATTCAAATTTGCCCAATTAATATCAGTAGCATATTGATGTGTACCAGGTTGATCAGGGTTCCAACGCATTTTATAAAGTGTATTTTGACCAGATTTAATATAATCTTGAGCAATAAATTTAGCTCCATCAATAATAGCTTTAGAAATACTATTCCAGCCAGATTGTTTTGCGTAATTAATTCCATTTACAAGTGGTGCATAATCATAAGCTCCAATACCATATACATTATAATATTTAATAGGGGAATTAGAAACGACTTGATTATTAACCAAATTTGCACCTTTAGCAAGTTTAGATTGGCCATTACCCGTTTCAAGTAAGGCATGAGCAATTAAGTAAATTTCATTAACACCTGTCAATTTTGCAGCATTAGCAAATGCTTGACCTTGGTTTTCTAACATTCCCTTACCTTTAAGTAGTCGATTTAAACGATCTACAGATAATAATTGTGGACGATCTAAACGTAAAAATTGATATTTTAAAGCTGGATTTTTTGCAAGTGTTTTCGCGTTCATCGCATTTTTAATTTCACTATACGTTGCATTTGACCAACCGCTATTATTACGTTGAACTTGTGGTGGTGCACCGTAAACATTGTGTTGAATTTTAGTGACCTCATCAAGTGTTCTATAGTTTTTAGATAGTTTAACTAATTGTTGTTGTAAATCGCTTTTCTTAATCCATACTGATTTACCATTACTTAATTTACCATAATACCAAGTGATACCATTTACTACTTTTCGTTTTGTAATTTGAAAAATTTGTTCATTAAATGGCTTGAGTGAGTACGCTTTAGCTGAAGTAGGGTCGTCATAGTAAAAACTATTACCATTAGTTATAACTAAATCATCGTTATAGTCTTCTGCTGTATCGAAAGATGAAGCGTTTGTTAAATCTTTTAATGCAATCCAACCTGTTTGATTATTAACTGTACCGTATAAATACGTTTTACCATCAACAATTGTCGATTTAGAAGCCTTGAAAGTTTGATTAGCAATGTTGTTTTTATCTAATCGTTGTTGATTAGTGCCCCAAGCAATCGTATATAAGCCATTATTATTTTGGTTGACAGTATAAGTACCTTTCACTTTTTGTTCTTCATCTAAATTTTTAATATTTAAGTCTTTAACATTATACCAACCTAATGGAGTATTTCCAGAAGTACTAGATAATAAAACATATGTATGATCATCTAATTTTTTTTCTTTAGTTACAACATATGTTTTGTTAGCATATTGTTTTGCATGCTTACCACTTGCATCGTAAATACTTGAACGTATACCATCATTGGTTGAATTTACTTGAGCAATTTTTGAAACAGTTTGAATACTACTTGTTTTTTGACTCGTTTTTACAGTTTGAACATCGTCTGATAAAATCCAGCCCCAAACATTATTAATAACACCGTGAAGATACGTATTTGAGCCTACTTTTAAAGCGTCTATCGATTTTAGAACATCTCCCTTTGAAGGAACTGTTGCTTTAATTTGAGACGAACTGCCCCAAGGTGTTTCATATATATTACTATTCCCTTTGATATTGTATTTTTTAATACCATCATTTATAGGTGTTGTAGTTTGAATATTAATTTCTGATGAAGGAATCCAACCGTGTGATTGATTACCATTAAAGTCAGAAATCAAATAAAAGTTTTTGTTATTTAATGTCGCTTTTTTAGTTACACGATAAGTATTACCGTTAATAGAAGGATTTATTTTTCCAGATGAGTCATATACTGTTGTGTAAGCACCATTATTTTTTTTAGCTACTTGTCCTAAAGTGTTATTTAATTGAGAAACATTAAGTATATTAGTTGTATCCGCTTTGTTTTGAACATCATTTAAATAATATTTACTTACCCAACCAGTTAAACCATTTACTGAACCATATACATATGTTGATTTACCTACTTGTTGTGATGCACTCGCTTTAAATGGAGATTGATTTGATTTAGATACTGTTCCAGCAATTTGATTATAATTACCCCATGGAACAGTGTATAGTGTCGTTCCAGGTTTAATAGTATAAGATTTATTTACTTTCGCTTTAGGAGTAATAGTATTATAAATCGTTTCATTTTGTTTAACCCATCCATATAATTTTCCACTATTATAATCGGATACTAGGTAATATTTGTCTTTATCAAGCTGTGCAGATTTTGTAACTGCTAAAGTATTATGAACCTGATTCGTCGTTTTCCCCTTAGAATCATATACAGTAGTATAAAGACCGCTATTATCTGATTTAATTTGAGCTAAGCCATTATTAGATGTTACTGTTAATTTTTTATTATTTATACTTGGTTTAGTAGTAGGAGTTGAATTATTTGTAGATGTTGTACCCCATGGTGCAACTTTGCCCATTTTAATTAAATATTTTTCGTTAATTAAATCATATAATTCATCATAACTATAATTATGATTACTCAAGTAGGCATGTGGATCAGCGTGATCTGTACCTCCAAGATAACGACTAATAGCATAATGAGTCCATACTGTTCCTTTAGCATCATATTCAGCACTATCTGGTTTTAATCCATAATATTGTAATTGTGTAGCAGCGTAATCTGCATAGTTATTCATTGAACGTGCAAATGAAGCATAATCATGTGTATGAACTATTTCAACATTAATAAAACGATTATTCCCATATGGTCCAGCTCCCCAAGATAAATAATCAGTAGGAGCAGTTTCAATAATACGGTTTCCATCTACAAATGCATGTACAAACGCATTTGTATAATTATTTCTCATATAATTAATTTCGCCTTCAATCGTTGAATTGTCATTTGCAGTATCATGCACGACGATGCCTTCAGGTTTTCCTACTCCATTTCGATATCCATATTTAGGGAAGTAAGATGTATAATGTTCTTCAATCGAAGGAGCTTTCAAATTATTTGTGCGAATATAATTATTAATTGAAGATTTAACTTGCGGTACATATTTTGGTAGTGAAGACGTAGTTGAATATGTACTTACTGTAGCTGGACCACCTTTTCCACCAATACCTTTATGAACTGATGATGTAGAGTCAGAGACAGATGCATCATTTGATTGAGTTGAAGTTGTAGCTTTATTATTAACATGAGTGTTATTTAAAGCTGTACTGTATGCACGTACTTTTAAAGTATTATGCATTGGTGAAGTTTGAGTATTATTCTTTTTAAGCGTAGTATCTTCATTGTTAACTGTAGTGTTATCTGATGTATTTGATAAATTTTTAGACGTACTGTCACTTTCTGTAGTAGAAGATAATGATGCTTTATTATTGTCATTATTTGTCGTTGTAGCATTATCTTCTACTTTTTGTTGTTTATTATTAACGACAGTAGTGCTTAATTGCGCTTTTGATATGCTATTGTTTTGATTTTCTACGTTATTTAATGTTGTTTTAGGCTCATCTGTATTTAACTTATGTGTATTTGAAACTTGAGCGCTTTCATTATGAGTTGATGGTGTTTCAGTAGTTATACGATTTGAATTTAATTTATGATTAGAATCTTCTGATGTAACTAATTTAGTTGAATCAGTTGAAGTAGTAGAGGTAGTAGCTACTTCATTATTATTATGTTTTGTATTATCAGATTGATAATTTGATATTGTATCACTGTTTTTAACTGTATCATTAGTATTAGAACGCGTTGAGTTATTTTGAGATGACGCTGATTGATTTAAGTTATCTAATTTTGCATCATATGTGTATGTATTATATGTATTATTAGTAGTATTTGATTTTACTAATGTAGGGTCTTGGTAAGTTTGCACTCCAGAAATATTTTGTGCTGCATTACTGACTTGATGTTTAGCTACATTGGCATTTTCAATATTTTGTTGATCATCGATTACATTATTAGCAGCGTTTTGTTTGTTTTCAGAGGCTTCAGCATGATGTGTAGTAAATGCTGCACCAAATAAAGTAAGGGCGATCATTGATGGGAATTTAAAGCTAAATTTTTTCGACATAATAGTTGCTCCTTTTTTAATTTACTTTTTTATTATAACGTCAAGAAAAGTAAGAGTAATTATTTTTTACTCATTTGTAAACTAAATTTAATTTTGTTCTTATAAATATCTAGCTGTTGTCATTGAAATTCAAGTATCGAAAAATATCATTTAAATTATTTTATACATTTTAATATGAGCAATATTTTCTTCTTGAAAAGGAAGACCAATACTAATATAACCTAGTTTTTCATAGAATGGTTTAGCTTGTAGTTGTGCGTTTAAAATAAGTTTATGATGATGTTTTTGTTTTCCAATACTTTCAATCGTGTTCATTAATGTTTTACCGAACCCTTTATTGCGATAAGGTTTTAAAATTGCTACACGTTCTACTTTTATACCATCTTCATATGGACGAAATCGTGCACAAGCAAATGGATGATTGTTGTAATATCCAATAATATGAGTAGAAGTATTTTCAAATATATCTAATTCGCTTTCTAATGGAACCCCTTGCTCTTCTACAAAAACTGACTTTCTAATTTCAAAACAATCAGAAAGCATAGATTGATTAATTACTTCTTTAAACATGTGGCATTTACCTACTTTCTTAAATTAAATAAATTCAATCATTTTATATTATTTAGATATAGAAAAAGAAAAACTCCTTTTACTAAAAAGTAAAAAGGAGTAATAAATTATAATGCTTCTTGGCGAACAATTGCGCAATATTGCCAAAAGATCCTTAATTGTGCGATGTTCCAGTTATTCATCCCCATAGTGAAACCTGAAGGCCTAAAAAGATTAACGTCTGTAACCTCTAAAGCGGCTGCAATTAAATATTGCAAAGGAATACTAATGCTTTGCATTGTTTCCGTAATTCCATTTTCATCATATACCCAAGAAAAGGGTAAATCAGATTCAAATACATCTACTTTATTAAAAATTTCAGGTAAAGCAACAATGTAACAAGCGCCATTTACAATTGGATTCACTGAATTCTCACCATAGTATACTAATAGTGCCTCATAGTTTTCACGATGTTCATGATTAACATAAAAGAATTCACTTCTGAATAAAGCCATGTCTTGACTATGAATAATTTGTTGTTCTAATACGTTAAACATGCCGTTAATATTAGCAATTTTTTCATATGTTTTGCGTGACATTCTACGTACTCCTCTCAAATTAATATAATTGATTTATTTCATTTTGATTGTTGAAGTCGTTTGAGTTGTCTGAATTGTTGCTATTGACTTGATTACTCATTTGATTTTGTTGATCCATAGTACTATCAGATGGATTTTGTTCTGATTGTGATTGCGTAGAAGGGTTAGTACCATTACTCTGAATAGAGTTTTCATCTGTTGTGGTATCTTTTTGATTATTTTCTAAAAGAAACGAATCAATAGGTGTTAACGGTACTAGATTGCCATAATAATTAATGACTCTTTCATCCAATAAATCATTCTTATCTGTTATTTTAGATAGTCCTAAATCAGAACGCAATAAATTTGAATATTTTAATATACTCTTAATGCTAGGGTTATAATAGTAGATACCATTTAAATAATCATTGTCACCTTTAAGTTGAGACTTTTTAAAGTCTATATTATCAGATAAATAAATTGAAGCTATAGATTTAATTTCTTCTGTTGTTAGGTTATGTTTAGCATTTTTACCTACTATTTGAACGAGTTCATCTAGTCTGTCATATGAATCTAAATTTTTTGCTTTCTGAAATAAAATTTTGATTAAATCCATTTGTCTCTCGCCACGTTTTAAATCTGAATCGTGATGACGCGTGCGTGCTACAGCCAAAGCTTCATCACCATTTAATTTGTGATACCCTTTTTTAACCTTGATTCTTCCAGTATCATCTGTGTTAGGTTCATCTAAATCATAAGGTACATCGTAATAAATACCACCTAATTTATCTACCGCTTGAACAAAGGCATCCATATTAATTCGAACATAATAGTCGACAGGGATATTAAGTGTGGCTTCAACAGTATCCATAGCAGCAATAGGACCTCCATAGGCATGTGCGTGTGTGATTTTATCGTAATAACCTACTTTAGGAATATAACTGATTGTATCACGAGGAATACTTAATAAACGGATTTGCTGTTTATTGGGATTAAGTGTTGCTAAAATCATTGAATCAGTTCTTGAATGTTCAGTTGTTTGACCATTTTTACGTCTACCTTCATTATCGTCTATCCCAAGAAATAATATTGAGATAGCGTTTTTAGAAGGATTCATTTTGCTATTTCTTAAAGTAGAATGACGTTTTGCATCAGATTTATTATATGAAGATTGCAAAGCATTCTCAGAATGATGATATAAATTGACAATAAAAATGACAGGAACAACAATAAGTAATAATGTTAATAGCATCATAAAATATTTTAAAAAACGATTCATAATTATGTGCTCCTATACGTATTTATTAAAAAAATAAGTTAATAATTTAATCATACCATTTTAATATAAAAGAATAATAATTATTACTCCCATAGCCATAAATTGTATTACTAATTGGCTAAAATTACAACTTAATTTTAATATAAAAAGATAATGTTTAAAAACTTTTATTTACAATGAAGCAGGCTTGAAAACTTACTTTATCGGGCTAAAGAATGATGGAAAAAATAGTCGGAGTAAGATATATTAAAGATGATATTTTAGTGAAAATAATATATAATATAATTTATTGAAAGAATAATAATTTAATAAAATAGCGTAGAGTTAATTATTTTTATTAAATTGTAATGAGGCAGCAAATGAAAAAAAGAATAGAAATAATAACATTAACCATAGTTTTAATCATCTTAGTAACATTATTCATCATATTCTTAATGAAAGTATATAAAACAAATCATAAAGATACAGAATATAACAAAGTAAATGATAATAAAACGTATTTACAAAAAAGAGATTATCATGTATCGAAAGTGCCACATTTAAAGACAATTGAAGTCGAAGAACCACATATCAAAAATATTGATGAATATTTAAAAGCAATTCATTTTAATGGGGCAGTTACAGTTCTTGAAAATGGTAAATTAAAGTTGAATAAAGGATACGGTTATCAAAATTTTCAGCATAAAACTAAAAACTCACCAAATACAATGTATTTAATTGGTTCCGCACAGAAATTTACAACTGGATTAATTCTAAAAAAATTAGAAAATGAAAATAAAGTGAATATAAATGATCCTCTCACTAAATATTTACCTTGGTTTAAAACGACAAAAAATATAACTTTAAAAGATCTAATGTTACATAGAAGTGGACTATATAAATTTGAAGCTTCTCCTAAAACTAAAAGTCTTGATGGTGCAGTACATGCAATACAAGCAAGGGGAATTGATGAAAAATTTTATCATAAACACTTATATAATGATGCTAATTACTTAGTGCTTGCTCAAGTAATAGAAGTAGTTACACATAAATCCTATGCTGCAAATTATTATGATGATTTAGCACAACCATTTAGTTTACAACATAGTGCTTTCTTTAATGAAAAACCATATAAAAAACATATGGCTACTGGATATAAAATGATTGACGGTAAATTAACTGCTATGAAACCAAATATATTAGATCAATATTATGGAGCGGGTAACTTATATATGACAACATATGATATGGCTCATTTAGTAAATAATTTTAAAAATAATAATATTTTTAGTGAATCAGTGTCAATACCACTGACTCAGCAATTAGGAACAACAGCATATCCTGAATCTTATCGATATGGATTTTATGTTACACCGCAATATAACAGAATTAATGGTGTGTTCTATGGACAAATATTTACTGTCTATTTCAATCAACATTATGTCATCGTACTTGCTTCAAATATAGGTGATAATTCTAAAGTAACAAATGAAAAGCGAATCTCATATATTTATCATAAAATACTAAATCAACACTCTTATTATCAATAAGAGTAAAATTAAAGGTCGGAACATTAATTGTTTCGACCTTTAATTTTTTAAAGTATTTAAAAATATTGTTTTATAATGTTCATTTATGCTTGATACGACTACGGAACAATTAGGATAGGAAGATTCAAAATCAACTACAGTAGCACCACGAGTCAGTGCCCCTTGTAATTCAATTTGCACATCTGCTTCTTTAATTTCGTAACTCTTAGGATCAAGTAAATAAAGAATCGTAAATGCATCATATAATTTTATTCCTTCTTTAAAATCTTCACCACGATAGTGTTGGAAAATATGATACAACATTTGTGTCGTTTTGTTTTCATCTTTAAGAGTGTCTAAATAAGAATGAGTAAATAATGATTGGCGCGCTAAATCTAATCCAATCATCGTTAAAGGTAAACCAGCATTAAAAACGATATGGGCTGCTTCAGGATCACAATAAATATTAAATTCAGCTAGGGGAGTAACATTACCTCTTCCAGTACTACCCCCCATTATAATAATTTCTTTAACATAGTTTTTGCATTCAGGATACGTATTAAAAAGTAGAGCTATATTTGTTAAAGGGCCTAAAGTTACAAGAGTAATAGGTTCATTAGAATGACTTAATATCTCATTCATAGCTTCTACAGCATGAGAAGATGCTAAATCTGAAGTAGAAATTGTAGGGAATTGATAGCCATCCATACCACTTTCTCCATGAATATGACTAGCATCTTGTATTTCACTTATTAATGGTTGAGAAGCTCCTCTATGTATAGGGACCTCACTATTGAAAAAGGACTTTAATTTTAAAGCATTCGCTGTGGTTTTCTCAACACCTACATTTCCATTTACAGTAGAAATCATTTTGACATCAAACTTTGTATGAGATAATGCAAGAGCGATTGCTGCTGCATCATCTATACCTGGATCAGTATCAATAATAATAGGTAATGACATGAATACCCCTCCAAAGATTTTTACTTTTTCTTATATCTATCATACACAAAGAAGTCATTAATATAAACAAAACAAAAAGCCTGTACAAGTTAAAAAACTCGTACAGGCTTTTTGTTTAAGTAAGGTAGAAATTGAATTATAAGTGACTAGAATGGCCACCTTGCATAACCCAATAAGTACCAATAACTGTGATTAAAGTAATAATAATCGCAAAGATAACTTTGGCAGATTGTAAACGTCCATCTTTACCTTCAGTTAAGTGCATGAACATTAATAATTGTAATGCAGCTTGAATGAAAGCAAAACCAAAGATAATTGTTGTTTTAGCATGGAATGTCATGTTTGTGTATAGAGTTACAAAAACTGCTAATAACGTTAAAACGATTGAAGCAATAAAGCCAACTGTATGTTTTACGATTGTATTCATCCGCTATACACCATCCCTATCATATATACGGCAGTAAAGATGAAGATCCATACAACATCTAAGAAGTGCCAGTATAAACTTACTATAAATAATTTTGGAGCATTAAATTTATTTAATCCACGTGTTGCAACTTGGATTAATAAACAAATAATCCAAACGATACCTAACGAAACATGGGCACCATGTGTACCTAATAAGATGAAGAAACTTGACCAATAAGAGCCAACTTTAGGTGTTACACCTTCAGAAGCATAATGTGCAAATTCATAAATTTCGAATCCGACAAATATTAAGCCAAGGATTACTGTTAAAATCATCCAAAACATCATTTTGCCTTTTTCTTCTTTACGTAAGTAGTAAATTGCAATACCACAAGTATAAGAACTGATTAATAAGGCAAATGTCATAATTAGGACAAGTGGTAATTCAAACAATTCAGTTGTCATTTTACCACCGTAACTGCCCCCATGTTGCAACGTTAATAACGTTGCAAATAGGGTACCGAATAATGCAAATTCGGCTGTAAGGAAAATCCAGAAGCCAAGCTTATTCAATTGACCTTCATGCGTACGTGAATCAATAGTGTTTGTATCATGACTCATGACCTACAGCCTCCCTTTCTTTAATACGTGCTTCTCTTAAACGTGCTTCGTTTTCAGCAACTTCAGAAGCTGGAATATGATAACCGTGATCTTGTACAAAACTTTGATAAATCATAGTTCCGAAGATACCAGCTACACAAATTAGGAATGGAATGATAGATTGGAAGATTAAGAAGAAACCACCAACTAACATGAATATACCCATAAATACACCAGTATGCGTGTTATTAGGCATATGAATGTCTTTGTAGTTATGGTTGTCTAAGAAATGACGACCATGTTCTTTCATATCAACAAATGTATCATAGTCATTCCAATCTGGAGTGATTGCGAAGTTGTATTTAGGTGGAATAGCTGAAGCTGTTGACCACTCTAAAGTACGACCTAAACCATCCCAGTTATCTCCAGTTGCTTCACGTGGAGATTTAATGTGGCTGTAGATAATGCTTACTACTAAGAATAGGAAGCCGACTGCCATCATTAATGCACCGATAGTTGAAATGAAGTTTAATAACCACCAACCATCAGATGGCATATAAGTGTATAAACGACGTGGCATACCGTCTAATCCAAGAATGAATTGTGGTAAGAAACATACATTAAATCCAATCATGAATAACCAGAATGCCCATTTATTTAATTTTTCATTTAATTTATAACCCATCATCTTAGGATACCAGAAGATTAAACCAGCTAGGCAGGCAAATACTACACCGGTAACCAATGTATAGTGGAAATGAGCTATTAAGAAATAAGTGTTGTGATATTGATAGTCAGCTGATGCCATTGCTAACATTACACCAGTAACCCCACCTAATAAGAAGTTAGGGATAAAGGCTAATGAGAATAACATTGGTGATTCAAAAGTAATACGTCCTTTATATAATGTTAATAACCAGTTAAATAATTTAACTCCGGTAGGTACACCGATTAACATCGTTGAGATTGAGAAGAATGAGTTAATTAAAGCACCATTACCCATTGTGAAGAAATGGTGAACCCAAACTAAGAAACTTAAGAACGCGATACCAGCAGTTGCCCACACCATACTTTGGTGACCGAATAAACGTTTACGAGCAAATGTTGGAATAATTTCTGAATAAATACCAAATGCAGGCAAGATAACAATATAAACTTCAGGGTGCCCCCATACCCAGAAGAAGTTTGCCCATAACATTGGCATACCGCCATCTGCTACTGTAAAGAAATGAGTTCCGAATACTCTATCAGCTGTCATTAAAGCAAGAACAACTGTGAATACTGGGAATGCTAAAATTATGATTAATGTCGTAATAAAAGTAGTTACAGTAAACATAGGCATTTGCATAAATTTCATAGTAGGCGTTTTACATCTAAGTATTGTTACAAAGAAGTTAATACCTGTCATTAAAGTACCGATACCTGAAATTTGAATTGCTACTAAGTAGTAGTTAACTCCTGGACCAGGACTAAATTCTCCTGCTAGTGGAGCATAGTTTGTCCAACCAGCTGCTGGTGATCCACCTACGATAAATGATAGGTTAAATAAAATCATACCAACAAAGAATAACCAGAAACTGATGTTGTTCATTACAGGGAATGCCACATCACGAGCCCCAATTTGTAATGGAACAACAACATTCCATAATCCAAAAATGAATGGCATAGCCATAAAGATAATCATAATAACGCCGTGCGTACTAAAAATTTCATTATAGTGATTTGATTCCAAGAAAGTATTATCAGGAATAGCTAATTGAGTACGAAGTAATAACGCATCAATACCACCACGAACGAACATTAATACTGCACTAATTAAGTACATTAAACCGATTTTTTTATGGTCTACGGATGTGAACCATTCTTTGTATAGATATTTCCATAACTTGAAATAAGTAATTACCGCAATTAAACCAATAATTAGGAATGGCGCGCCGATTTGTGCCATTGTAATCATCCAGTTACCTTTAACGAGTAATTGATCCCATGGAAAATTCATTAATGTTCACCTCCATGATCATTATCTGCTTTAGACGCATTCTCGTCTTTAGCTCCTTTATTGATTTTTTCCATTTCCTTAGCGTTGTGAGTTTCTTCATCTTTAAACTCACTATCGTAAGGGTCATTGTTGCCTAAAATCATTGGCTTCATACCATGACGAGGATAGTTGACATTAGTAACTGTTACCTTACGAGCTGGTTTTTGAGGTTTATCTGTTACATCTTTATAAAGATCTTTTTCAGCAACGAAGTTAGGATCTTTTTGAGTATAGTTGTAACGTTTATATGCATAGAAGATATACTCTGGATCAGCTGCAGGATCGACGAATGCCATGTGAGTACCATTAAATGTTAATTCTTTATTTGGAGTACTTGGTAAGAGTTGTTTATCAAACTCATCTTGGCTAATAGTTTTTTTACTTTTAGCATCTTTAACCCAAGCATCGAAATCTTTTTGGTCTACAGAGTGAACTTTAAATGTTTGGCGAGAGAAACCTTCACCATTAAAGTTAGAGTTACGTCCTCTGAATGTACCAGTTTGATCGGCTTTTAAAGTCCAATTCATTGTCATGCCAGTCATGGCATATTTTTGACCACCTAATTGAGGAATCCAGAAACTAGTCATTGTATCCATAGATTGTAATTTAAATACAACTGGACGGTTTTTAGGAATAGTTAATGTATTCACTGTTTCAACCTTTTGTTCTGGATAAGCAAAGAACCATTTATATCCGGCACTAACTGCATAGACAACTAGTGGGTCTTCTTTACTTTCAGGTGGTTTCTCGTAATCGTATAATGTTTTAACTGTTGGAATAGCTAAAGCAATTACGATTAAGATTGGTACCACAAACCAAATTGTTTCAATTAAAGAATTGTGGTGCATCTTACCAGATTCGTCATTTTTATTGTAACTATACTTGAAAATAAAAACAGCGAACATAGTAAGTACAACAGCAACAATAACAAGCATGAAGATGATTGAGTAAATAATCAAGAACTTCTGACTACTTGCTACTGGCCCTTTTGCATTAAACACTTCTAAGTTTGAACAACCACTAAGTAAAATTAGTGTGCCAAACATAAGAAGCAACGACTTAAATTTTGACACTTTTTTGACCTCCTAATACTACAAATGTAGGGCTTACCATTAATTTTAGTTTATTACGCGATATTTACAAGACCTTATTAGAAAAAAATTACAATAATAAATAGGAAAAAACTAGTAACAATAGGAATGACGGGGAATGTAAGGTTTGTTAAAATTATGTGTCTATTCTGTGAAAAATGTCAAAAATAGAAAATCAGTCGTTACATTTGAGAAACATTATCAATTCTAGCGTTTACAATAGAAATTAAATAAAAAAGACAAGATATTTATCTCGTCTTTTTCAGAAAATTGACACATTTATTTAACTTTTATGTAACGTGTTGATGATTCTTCGGCTCCCTCTGAATCGATGACATTATATCTTACTTTATATGTACCTACTTTTGAAGTATCTAAGTGACCATCAACTGTAATTTTATGTGTTAAATCGCCATCTTCTTTATCGTAGGCGCTAATTCCATTTAATACATTATAATCTTGACCTTTTTCAATAACAATATCATTTACTCCTTTAAGCTGTGGAGTATGATTTGTAGTAGCTTCTGCACTTAAATTTGGGGTCACAAGAGTAGCAGAGACACCGAGAGCTGAAAGAGATTGTATGAGTTTATTCATTACGTTAACCTCCGAATGTAATAAGTCATTTGAATAACTTAACTATACTTTAATTTCTGATTTTTAACATCATACTATAGTCTTAATATAGCTTATTCAAGATTAAATTTAAATGAACTTAAGATAAATAAATATTAAATTTATGTAAAATGAAAGTTCTGTGAATTTAAAAAAACTATATTACATTATAATAAGTATCGTACTAAAATATATTTGTGGGAAATAACTATATTTTACACATATTATTTTAAGTAGGAGTGGATTTGCATGTTAACAGAACAAGAAAAAGGAATTGTAAAAGAAACTGTTCCAGTATTACAAGAAAGAGGAACAGAGATTACTTCTTATTTTTACAATAGAATGTTCCAACAACATCCAGAGTTAAAAAATATGTTTAACCAAACTAACCAACAAAAAGGATTCCAATCTACTGCTTTAGCTCAAAGTGTATTAGCAGCTGCAGTTAATATTGAGCATTTAGAAAATATTTTGCCAGTTGTTAAAGAAATTGCATATAAACATTGTGCGTTACAAGTACCACCAGCTGGATACGATATCGTAGGTGAAAACTTAATTGAAGCAATTAAAGCCGTTTTAGGATTAGAAGATAGTCATCCTATTATTCAAACTTGGAAAAAAGCATATCAAGAAATTGCTGATGTATTTATTCAAGTTGAAAAAGATATTTATAGTAAAATGTTATGGGAAGGTTTCCAACCATTTAAAATTGAAAAAATTGAACAACTTTCATCTGATATTAAAGCCTTTACGGTAGTATCAGATCAATATGATTTAAGTCAATTTACACCAGGAGAATATATTACAGTTGATGTAAGCAGTGAAAAAATGCCTTATCGTGCAAAACGTCACTATTCAATTGTTAGTGGTGATAACAATCATTTAACTTTTGCTGTCAAACGTGATGTATCTACAGACCATGAAGGTGAAGTTTCAACTATTTTACATGATGAATTAAAAGAAGGAAATGATATTAACTTATCAGCTCCAGTAGGTCCATTTGGTGTGGTTAATCAAGAACAACCACAATTGTTTATTGGTGCGGGTATTGGTGTCACACCACTTGTTTCAATGTTTGATGAAGTAGCTGAAAATGGAAGTCATGCACAGTTTATTCAAGTAACTGGAGACGTTAATGATACACCATTCACTTCTCATTTAAGAGATATTTCAAAACGCTACGACAAAGCGAAATATGAGTTATATGATAGACAAGCTAAAGGTTATTTAACTAAAGAAACGCTTGAAAATTATGTGAATAATGATAGTGAAGTATATGTTTGTGGAAGTGCTAAATTTATTCAATCAGTGATTGAAGTATTAAAAGAAATAGGCATAAGCCAAGAACATATTCATTATGAAACATTTGTTCCAAAATTAAGTGTGTCAGTATAAATGTAATATATTATTGAAAAAAGAGAGCGGCATAATTAATGTGAAATTATGTCGCTCTCTTTTTTTATAATAAACGCTTGAATTTAAATTATTCAATGCCTCTACGCATTTTTTCAGCTAATAATGTATTATTTAAAACCATAGTAATGGTTAAAGGACCTACACCGCCTGGTACTGGAGTAATAGCACCCGCAATTTCTTTTACTTCTTCAAATTCCACATCACCTTTTAGTTTACCATTTTCATCAGGAGTATTACCTACATCTACAATTACTGCGCCTTCTTTTACATCGTCTTTAGTAACTAATCCAGGTTTACCTACTGCACTGACGATTACATCTGCATTTTTTAAATGACTATGCATATCTTTAGTACGTGAATGTAAGATCGTTACTGTCGCATTTGCTTGTAATAATAACTTAGATACGGGTTGACCTACAATATGACTTCGGCCAATTACGACAGCATTTTTACCTTCTAGATCAATATCTGCATGTTTTAAAATTTCCATAATTCCTAATGGCGTACAAGGGACAAACGTCTGTTCATCAATGTATAATTTACCAATGTTTGATGGATGGAAACCATCAACGTCTTTTTCTGGATTAATTGCCTCTAAAATTTTTTGTTCGCTAACCTGTTTAGGTAGAGGTACTTGGACTAAAATGCCACTTACCGAATCATCATTATTTAAACGATCTAGTTCTTTTAATACATCTTCTTCAGAAGTGTCTTCAGCTAAATGGATAATTTCAGATATCATCCCTATTTTTTCAGCAGCTTTCTTTTTAGAATTAACATAGCTTTGACTTGCGCCATCATTCCCAACTAAAATAACGGATAATTTTGGTGTATATCCCTTTGCTTTTAAAGTTTGAACTTGGTCTTGCAACCCTTGTCTATAATCTTTTGCAATATGTTTCCCATCTAAAATTTTTGCAACCACAAAAAATTCCTCCTTGTTTATTAAATATCTGTCTATAGATTAACTTTAAAGGTATAAAAACGTCAAATTTTAACTAGAAAACGTAAATTAAGTTAAAAAACACGAATAAAGTTCGATTTTTGATTGAAATTAAATTTTATACTTGGTATGCTATACGTGTAATATACAACTAATAAGATTTATATTTTAAACTTTGAAAGGGTGTACAAAGTGAAAGTAGCAGTCATTATGGGTAGTTCCTCAGACTGGAAGATTATGCAAGAAAGTTGTGCAATGTTAGAACAATTTGAAATACCATATGAAAAGAAAGTAGTGTCAGCACATCGTACGCCAAAATTAATGTTTGATTTTGCAAGTGAAGCACGTACAAATGGTTATGACGTTATTATTGCTGGCGCTGGTGGTGCAGCACATTTACCTGGAATGGTTGCTTCAATGACAACGTTACCTGTTATCGGTGTACCTATTGAATCTAAAAGTTTAAAAGGACTAGATTCACTATTATCTATTGTTCAAATGCCCGGTGGAATTCCTGTTGCTACAACGGCAATCGGTAAATCTGGAGCTAAAAATGCTGGTATTTTAGCAGCGAGAATTTTAAGTATTGGAAATGACTCAGTTCGTAAACATCTTGAACAATATGAACAATCTTTAGTAGATAAGGTAGGCGAAATGCAAGATGAACTTCAATAGATTAAAGTTCGGAGCAACGATTGGTATTATTGGTGGAGGACAATTAGGTAAGATGATGGCACAATCTGCCCAAAAAATGGGTTTTAATGTAGCGTGTTTAGATCCTAATCCAGATAGTCCATGTAAATCAGTAGCAGATGTTTTTATCACAGCAGAGTATGATGATGAAGAAGCCTTAAATAAATTGGGTCAACAATCAGATGTGATTACTTATGAATTTGAAAATATATCTGCTCAACAGCTTAAGCAACTAACTCAACAATTTAACATTCCCCAAAGTTATCAAGCAATTGAATTATTACAAGATCGTTTAACTGAAAAACAAACATTAGAATCTGCAGGTACAAAAATTGTTCCTTATGTATCTTTAAAAGATGAAAAAGATTTGAATCAAGCAATTGAAACATTAAGTTATCCATTTATCGTAAAAACACGTTTTGGTGGATATGATGGTAAAGGGCAAATTTTAGTGAAAAATGATTCCAATATTGAAGAAGCTAAAGCGCTTGTTTCAAAACATGAATGTGTGGCAGAAAAATTTTTAGATCTCGATCGAGAAGTATCTTTAACTGTAACGATTGGTAATCAAAATCAAATTGCTTATTTCCCACTACAAGAAAATGAGCATCGTAATCAAATACTATTTAAAACTATTATTCCAGCTAGATGCGATAAAGAACAAGAAGCGAGAAAAGAAGTAAATAAAATAATTGAAAAAGTTCACTTTGTTGGTACTTTTACCGTGGAATTCTTTATTGATAAATCAAATCACTTATATGTAAATGAGATTGCACCGAGACCACATAACTCTGGACATTATACGATTGAAGCATGTGATTATTCTCAATTTGATACACACATTTTAGCAGTAACTGGTCAAGATTTACCTCAAGAGATAGAAATTTTAAAACCAGCAGTGATGATGAATTTATTAGGACGCGATTTAGACTTATTAGAAGATAAATTTGGAGATCATCCTGAATGGCATGTCCACATCTATGGAAAAACAGAACGAAAACCAGATAGAAAAATGGGACATATGACCATTCTTACAAATAATGTTAATGAAACTGAAAATGAAATGTTGAAACAATTTAAAGGGAGAGAATAATCAATGTCATTACGTTATGAAGGTAAAGCGAAAAGAGTATTTTCAACAGAAACAGTACATCAGTTGAGAGTTGAATACAAAGATGAAGTCACAGCAGGTAACGGCGCTAAAAAGGATAAGATGCAAGGGAAGGGACGTTTAAATAATCGAATTACTTCAATTATTTTTGAATATTTAAATAAACATGGTATTGAAAGTCATTTTATTAAACAGCTTTCTGAAACTGAGCAATTAGTTAAAGAAGTAAAGATTATACCATTAGAAGTAGTTGTAAGAAATATCGCAACAGGTTCTATTACGAAACGTTTAGGTTTTGAAAAAGGCCACGTATTTGATGAACCACTTGTAGAGTTCTTTTATAAAAATGACGATTTAAATGATCCTTTGATTACTGATGATCATGTCAAATTACTTCATATTGCTAATGATGAGGAAATTAAAACATTAAAAGATATGGCTAAAAATATTAATAAAGTATTAATTCAATTAATGAATGAAATGGATTTAAGATTAGTAGATTTTAAAGTTGAATTTGGAAAAACAGAAAATGGTGATATTTTATTAGCGGATGAAATTTCACCAGATACTTGTCGTATTTGGGATAAATACTCAGATACGAATTTCGATAAAGATGTATATAGAAACGATACTGGTTCTTTAATAGATACGTATCAAACATTTTTGGATAAATTGGAGGAACTAAAATAATGAAAACAATTGAACTTCACATTACATTACAACCACAGGTATTAGATACACAAGGTCAAGCATTAAATCGCGCTGTGCATGACTTAGGTTATAAACAAGTTAATGACATTAGAGTAGGTAAAGTATTATACATGACTGTTGATGAAGCTACAGATGAAGCAGTAAATAATATTATTACGACATTAAGCGAAAAGTTATTTGCTAATACGGTTATTGAAGAATATAGTTATAAAATTGTTGATGAAAAGGAGAATGCATAGTATGAAATTTGCAGTTCTCGTTTTTCCAGGATCTAACTGTGATAGAGATATGTATAATGCAGCTATTAAAACAGGTGCAGAAGCTGAATATGTAGATTATCGTGAAACATCTTTAAATGGTTTTGACGGGGTATTAATTCCAGGTGGTTTTTCATTTGGTGACTATTTACGTTCGGGGGCTATGGCAAGTGTCGCTCCAATTATTAGCGAAGTGAAACGTTTTGCCAGTGAAGGTAAGCCCGTTTTAGGTGTATGTAATGGATTCCAGATTTTAACTGAGATAGGACTATTACCCGGCGCCTTATTACATAATGATTCACATCTATTTATTAGTAGAAATGAAAAACTGAAAGTTGTTAATAATCAAACTCCTTTTACTAATTTATATGGAGAAAATGAAATTGTTGTTTATCCTGTAGCACATGGAGAAGGACATTATTATTGTACAGATGATATGTACAATGAATTAGTTGAAAATAATCAAATTATTTTAACATATGAAGATAACCCGAATGGGTCTCATGAACATATTGCAGGTATTGTAAATAAAGCAGGCAATGTATGTGGAATGATGCCTCATCCTGAAAGAGCACTTGAAACACTTCTTGGTACAGACAGTGGTGTTAAATTATTCGAAGCAATGGTAAATAGTTGGAGGGAACAAAATGTCTAAGTTTATCGAACCTAGTATTGAAGAAATTAAACTTGAAAAACTATATCAAGACATGGGTTTAAGTGATGAAGAATATAATAAGGTACGTGAAATTTTAGGAAGAGAGCCTAACTTTACAGAAGTAGGTATTTTCTCAGTCATGTGGAGTGAACATTGCTCTTATAAACATTCTAAACCTTTCTTAAAGCAATTCCCGACAACTGGTGAGCATGTTCTTATGGGACCAGGCGAAGGTGCTGGAGTTGTAGATATTGGTGATAATCAAGCGGTGGTTTTCAAAGTAGAATCTCACAATCATCCTTCAGCAATCGAACCTTATCAAGGTGCAGCTACTGGTGTAGGAGGTATCATCAGAGATATTGTATCGATTGGAGCAAGACCCATTAACCTACTAAATAGTTTGCGATTCGGTGAATTATCAGTAAAACAAAATCAACGTTTATTAAAAGGCGTTGTCCGTGGTATTGGTGGTTACGGTAATTGTATTGGTATACCAACTACAGCAGGAGAAATCGAATTCGATGAACGTTACGATGGAAATCCACTTGTCAATGCAATGTGTGTAGGTGTTATCGATCATGATATGGTACAAAAAGGTACTGCTAAAGGTGAAGGAAATTCAGTCATTTATGTAGGCCTTAAAACTGGACGCGATGGTATTCATGGTGCCACATTTGCATCTGAAGAATTAACTGAAGAAAGTGAAAGTAAACGACCTTCAGTACAAATTGGTGACCCTTTTGTAGGTAAAAAATTAATGGAAGCCACACTTGAAGCAATCACTTTTGATGAACTTGTAGGTATCCAAGATATGGGAGCAGCAGGTCTTACCTCTTCTTCATCAGAAATGGCTGCTAAAGGCGGTAGTGGATTAGTACTGCACTTAGATCAAGTCCCAACACGTGAACCAGGAATCTCACCATATGAAATGATGTTATCTGAAACCCAAGAAAGAATGTTACTTGTTGTTGAAAAGGGAACAGAACAAAAATTCTTGGACTTATTTGATAAACATGAACTTGATAGTGCAGTAATTGGTGAAGTAACGAATACTGACCGCTTCGTTCTTAAATACGAAGATGAAGTATATGCAGATATTCCTGTTGATGCACTAGCTGATGAAGCACCTGTCTATATTTTAGAAGGTGAAGAAAAAGAATATAATACCTCAAAAAATGATTATAGTGAGATCAATGTACAAGATGTATTTAAGAAATTATTAAAGCATCCAACAATTGCTTCAAAACATTATTTATATGAGCAATACGATCAACAAGTAGGTGCTAATACCATTATTAAACCTGGACTACAATCATCTGTAGTAAGAGTTGAAGGAACAAATAAAGCTATTGCTTCAACCATTGATGGTGAAGCTCGATATGTATTTAATCAACCTTACGAAGGTGGAAAAATGGTTGTGGCAGAAGCTTATAGAAATTTAATTGCTGTAGGCGCAACACCATTAGCTATGACAGACTGTTTAAATTATGGTTCTCCAGAAAAGAAAGACATTTATCAACAATTGATTGATTCTACAAAAGGGATGGCAGAAGCTTGTGAAGTATTAAAAACCCCAGTAGTATCAGGAAACGTTTCTTTATATAACGAAACTAGAGGAACTTCTATTTTCCCTACACCAGTAGTAGGAATGGTAGGACTCATTGAAGATATTCAATATTTAAATGATTTTCATCCAGAAACAGGACATACATTATATCTTGTAGGGGAAACAAGAAATGACTTTGGTGGAAGTCAAATTGAAAAACTTTTATATAGTAAAGTCAATCATGAGTATGAAGAAATTGATTTAGGTGATGAAGTGGCAAAAGGCGAAGCAATAAAAACATCTATTAGAAATGGAATTGCTTCTCATGTACAAACTGTAGGTAAAGGCGGTTTACTTATTACGCTTGCTAAAATAAGTGCTTATTATAATTTAGGATTAGAAGCAAAAGTAGAACTCTCTGATGCACAATTATTTAGTGAAACACAAGGACGTTATGTCGTTGCAGTCAAAGAAGGACAAACACTTGATGTCGATGGAGCTATTAAAATTGGTGAATTAACAGATGTTGATGAATTTAAAGTATCTAATACTACATCTACAATTACAGAAAAAGTCTCAGATATTAAAGCAATTTGGGAAGGAGCTATTTCAGAATGTTTAACTACAGTGGATTAAACGAAGAATGCGGTGTCTTTGGCATTTGGAATCATTCAGAAGCAGCTCAGTTAACTTATATGGGATTGCATAGTTTACAACATAGAGGGCAAGAAGGTGCAGGGATTGTAGTTTCTGATGAAGATACTCTAAAGGGTGAACGTGGTTTAGGCTTACTTACTGAAGCCATTAAAGAACCACAACTTAATAAACTAAAAGATGGCAACCATGCTATTGGACATGTTCGTTATGCGACATCAGGAAATAAAGGTATCGAAAACATTCAACCATTTTTATATCATTTCTACGATATGAGTGTCGCAATTTGTCATAATGGTAATTTAATTAATGCACAAACTTTAAGACAATACCTTGAAAAACATGGCGCCATTTTTCACTCATCTTCTGATACTGAAGTGATTATGCATTTAATTCGTCGTAGTAAAGCTCCTACATTTGAAGAGGCGCTAAAAGAAAGCTTACGACAAATTAAAGGCGGATTTACTTTTGCAATATTGACTAAAGACGCTTTGTATGGTGCTGTTGATCCAAATGCGATTCGTCCTCTAGTAGTTGGTAAGATGCAAGATGGAACATACATTTTGGCTAGTGAAACATGTGCCATAGATGTGCTAGGAGCAGAATATGTTCAAGATATTCATGCTGGAGAGTATGTTGTCATTAATCATAATGGTATTGAAGTAAAATCATATACAAGTCATACTAACACAGCGATTTCAGCAATGGAATATATTTACTTTGCGCGTCCAGATTCAACCATTGCTGGAAAAAATGTGCATGCAGTTCGTAAAGTTTCTGGTAAAAAATTAGCTCAAGAAAGTCCGGCTCAAGCAGATATGGTTATCGGTGTTCCAAATTCATCATTATCTGCAGCTAGTGGCTATGCTGAAGAGATTCAATTACCTTATGAAATGGGGCTTGTAAAAAACCAATATGTCGCACGAACTTTTATTCAACCTACACAAGAATTACGTGAACAAGGGGTGCGCGTTAAGCTATCGGCAGTGAAAGATATTGTAGAAGGTAAAGACATTATTTTAGTTGATGATTCTATTGTAAGAGGAACAACAAGTAAACGTATTGTCAGAATGCTTAAAGATGCTGGAGCAAATAAAATACATGTACGTATAGCTTCTCCAGAATTTATGTTCCCTAGCTTTTATGGAATTGATGTGTCTACGACTGCTGAATTGATTTCTGCTAATAAATCTCCAGAAGAAATTTGTGAGTATATTGGCGCAGATTCTCTTGCATATTTAAGTGTTGAGGGTCTTATAGAATCAATTGGATTAGATTTTGATGCACCCTATAGTGGGTTATGTGTAGAAAGTTTTACAGGAGATTATCCAGCAGGTCTATTTGACTATGAAGAAAACTATTTAAATAATTTAAGTACACGTCAAAAAGAATATATTGATAATCATAAACATTATTTTGATAGAGAGGGAAATATACATGTCTAAAGCTTATGAACAATCAGGTGTTGATATTCATGCAGGTTATGAAGCGGTAGAAAGAATGTCTAGTCATGTTCAACGTACAATGCGTAAAGAAGTACTTGGTGGATTAGGTGGATTTGGTGCGACTTTTGATTTATCCCAGCTTAATATGAAAACACCAGTATTAGTCTCTGGTACAGATGGCGTAGGAACAAAATTAAAGCTTGCCATTGATCATAATAAGCATGACACGATTGGTATTGATGCAGTTGCCATGTGTGTAAATGATATTCTTACAACGGGCGCAGAACCACTATATTTTTTAGATTATATAGCAACAAATAAAGTTGTTCCGGAAGTGATAGAGCAAATTGTAAAAGGTGTTAGTGATGGTTGTGAAGCTACTCATACTGCTCTTATTGGTGGGGAAACAGCCGAAATGGGTGAAATGTATCACGAAGGAGAATATGACTTAGCAGGTTTTGCTGTAGGAGCAGTCGAAAAAGATGAATATATTGATGGATCTGAAGTAGAAGAAGGACAAATTATCATTGGTTTAGCTTCTAATGGTATTCATTCTAATGGATATAGTTTAGTGAGAAAGTTAATTGAAGAATCTGGAATTAATTTGAATGATTCATTTGATGGAAGTACTTATCTTGATATATTTTTAGCTCCGACTCAATTGTATGTGAAACCTATTTTAACTTTAAAAGAAAAAGTTAAAATCAAAGGCATGAATCATATTACTGGTGGTGGATTTTATGAAAATATACCTAGAGGCTTACCTAAAGGCTTAGCAGCTAAAATTGATACACAATCCTTCCCAACACCAAAAGTATTTGAATGGTTACAACAACAAGCTGACATTGAAACGAGTGAAATGTATAACGTTTTTAATATGGGCATAGGCTATACTGTCATTGTAAATAAAGAAGATGTATATAAAACACTTGATGTCTTAAAAGAACAAGATATTGCTGCATATCAAATAGGGGAAATTGTTAAAAGTAATGATGCACCGATTTATCTTGAGGGGGTATAGATATGACTAAGGTGGCTATATTTGCCTCTGGATCAGGAAGTAACTTCGAAAATATTGTATCTAAAGTTGATAAGGGGCAGCTTAATAATATAGAAATTACTTCTTTGTATACAGATCATCACGATGCTTATTGCATTGAGCGTGCAAAACAGTTGAAAGTGATGGTTCATATTAATGAACCTAAAGACTTTGAAAACAAAGGAGAATATGAACAAAAATTAATTCAACTTCTTCATAGTGAAGAAGTGGAGTGGATTATCTTAGCAGGTTATATGAGATTAGTGGGACCAGACTTATTAAATGCTTATGAAGGTAAAATATTGAATATTCATCCTTCATTATTACCAAAGTACAAGGGGAAAGATGCAATTGGTCAAGCATTTAATAGTGGCGATAAGGAAACAGGTTCAACAGTTCACTATGTAGATAGTGGAATGGATACGGGAGAAATAATTGAACAACGAAAATGTGATATAAACCCGGACGATACAAAAGAAACGTTAGAAGAACGTGTGAAACAATTAGAATATGAACTTTATCCAAGTGTAATAGCTAAAGTTATTAAATAAGGAGCATAGTTAATCATGAAAAAAGCAATTATTAGTGTTTCAAATAAAAGTGGAATTGTGGAATTTGCTAAATCATTAACGCAATTAGATTATGAATTGTATTCAACAGGCGGTACAAAACGTGCTTTAGAAGAAGCAAATGTAACTGTTAAATCTGTATCAGAGTTGACGCAATTCCCTGAAATTATGGATGGTCGCGTAAAAACGTTACATCCAGCAGTACACGGTGGTATTTTAGCAGATCGTAATAAACCTGAACATTTAGAACAATTATCAGAACAACACATTGATTTAATTGATATGGTTGTGGTCAACTTATATCCTTTCCAACAAACTGTAGCTAATCCAGATGTAACTGAAGATGATGCAATTGAAAATATCGATATTGGTGGTCCAACCATGTTACGTGCTGCAGCCAAAAATTTTAAACATGTAACAACTATTGTCCATCCATCTGATTATAATGAAGTCATTCAACGAATTAAGGAACATCGACTAGATGAATCATACCGTAAGTCATTAATGATTAAAGTATTTGAACATACAAATGAATATGATCATGCAATTGTAAGTTTCTTCAAAGGAGATAGTGAAGAATTAAGATATGGTGAGAATCCTCAACAATCAGCACGTTTTGTTCGTACTTCTAATAGTAAACATACTATTGCTGGTGCTAAACAACTGCATGGTAAGGCATTGAGTTTTAATAATATTAAAGATGCAGATTCAGCATTAGCATTAGTGAAAAAATTTAAAGAACCAGCTGCCGTTGCAGTTAAACATATGAATCCATGTGGTGTAGGTATTGGCACTGATATTGAAATCGCATTTAAAAATGCGTATGATGCAGATAATCAGTCTATCTTTGGGGGGATTATTGCACTAAATAGAACTGTTACCAAAGATTTAGCCGAAACGTTACACTCTATTTTCTTAGAAGTTGTCATTGCACCAAAATTTGATAAAGAAGCTTTAGATATTTTAACTCAAAAGAAAAATATTCGCTTATTAGAAATTGATATGACAATTGATAATCGTGAAGAAGAATTTGTTTCAGTCTCAGGTGGATATTTGGTTCAAGATAAAGATAATTATGAAGTGTCTAAAGAGGAAATGAAAGTTGTTACAGACGTTGAACCTACCGATGCTCAGTGGGAGGCAATGCTTCTAGGATGGAAAGTTATTCCATCAGTGAAAAGTAATGCGATCATTTTAAGTAATAATAAACAGACAGTTGGAATTGGTGCAGGACAAATGAATAGAGTAGGTGCAGCTAAGATTGCTTTAGAGCGCGCAATTGAAATAAATGACAATGTAGTAATGATTTCTGATGGATTCTTCCCAATGGATGATACTGTTGAACTTGCTGCAAAACATGGTATTAAAGCTATTATTCAACCAGGCGGTTCAATTAAAGACCAAGATTCGATTGATATGGCTAACAAACATGGTATTGCTATGGTTACTACTGGTATGCGTCATTTTAAACACTAATTTAAAATAATTGAGAGAATAGAGGGAGAAAAGAAATGAATGTTTTAGTTATAGGTGCAGGCGGTCGTGAACATGCATTAGTATCAAAATTACATCAGTCGCCACTTATTGAAAAACTTTATGCTATTCCTGGAAATGATGCAATGACTCATTTAGCCGAAGTACACACTGAAATTGCTGAAACTGATCATGAGGCTATTTTACAATTTGTCCAACAACATCACATAGAATGGGTGATTATTGGTCCAGAACAACCATTGATAGATGGTTTATCTAATAAATTGAGAGACAATGATGTTAAAGTTTTTGGTCCTAACAAAGAAGCAGCCCAAATTGAAGGTTCTAAATCTTTTGCTAAAAGGTTAATGGAAAAATATGATATTCCAACTGCTGATTATAAAGAAATAGACAATAAAACTGAGGCACTTAATTATGTAAATGAATGTGAATTACCTATTGTAGTTAAAAAGGATGGGTTAGCTGCTGGTAAAGGCGTAATTATTGCTAATACACGAGATGAAGCAATTGAAGCGGTAGAAGTGCTATATCCACAAGAAGATGGAAAAGTTGTCTTTGAACAATTTCTTGAAGGAGAAGAATTTTCATTAATGACATTCATAAATGGGGATTATGCAGTTCCTTTTGACTGTATTGCTCAAGATCATAAACGTGCCTATGATAATGATGAAGGTCCTAATACTGGTGGGATGGGCGCTTATTGTCCTGTTCCCCATATTTCAAATGACGTTTTAGAGCGTACAAACAAAGATATTGCTCAACCAATTGCTAGAGCGTTAAAAGAAGAGGGTTATAACTATTTTGGTTTACTTTATATAGGTGCAATTTTAACTAAAGAAGGTCCTAAAGTTATTGAATTTAATGCACGATTTGGTGATCCAGAAGCGCAAGTATTGTTAAGTCGTCTAGAAAGTGACTTGATGGCACAAATCGTAGCTCTAGACCGTAAAGAACCTATTCGTTTTCAATGGATTGACGATTATGTGGTAGGGGTAATGCTTGCTTCGAAAGGCTATCCTGGGTCATATGAGAAAGGTGCAGAGGTTTCAGGCTTTGAAGTAAATAACCATTATTTCGTTAGTGGTTTGAAAAAAGAAAATGATACATTTCTTACATCTGGCGGACGAGTTGTATTAGCCATTGGAAAAGGAAAAACTATTCAACAAGCACAAAAAGATGCTTATGGAAATGTAGAAAAAATTAAGAGTGATCAACTATTTTATCGTAAAGATATTGGAAATAAAGCGCTCAAATAAACTAAAAATAATAGCCCATAGATGACATTCATCTATGGGTATTTTATAATGCTAGGGCTTAATATACTAGCAAGATGAATTTACTGTGTTTTTGAAACTGCTTTTATCTTTGAACTCAATCTTTACTTTAGTTTGTCTCATGTTATATATTACTCTAACATTTCTGAAACACGAGCATCTTTAATACCAGTGATTGGAAAATATTGAGATAAATAAAAAGCAATAATAAGTAAAGCAATTGTCATACCAATAAAAAGAATATCTTTGTATGAGAAAGGTGCTTTATAATAATAGGTACGTGGGCCATCTTTAAATCCTTTTGATTCCATAGCTACTGATAATTGATGTGCACGACGTATGTTTTGGCTTAAGACTGGAATAAGTAAGTGTTTTATACGTTTAAATCCACGATAATTGGAAGCATCAATCATTTGGTAACGCATTTTTAAAGAACGTCTTAATTGGATAAATGATGTGAAAATAAGTGGTACCATACGAATAGCAGCCATAAATGCATAAGCGATTTTAGGTTTTACTTTTAAATGTTGCATTAAACTATAGAAAATCATTACAATTTGTGATGTTAATGCAATTAACACACCAAACATTGAAACTGTAATTGTTCTTAAAGATAAGTGAAGACCTCTTACAATGCTCTCAGTACTAATATGAATAATTCCCCATTCAAATAACATATGTGTACCATCACCATATAAAATCATGAATAATGATGATAGCAAGGCAAAGAGAATGGTTGCTGATAAAAATGCAGCAATGACTTTAAAAGCTGTACCATTAAAAGATAATAAAAATATAAACATCAATAAAGTAATATAAATCATATAATCAAAATTATGCACAAAAATGATAAAAATAAATAATAAAACTCCAAGAATTAATTTCGTAATAATGTTTACATCATCTACAAGTGTATGACGCTTTTTCCAACGTTCAAACATTTGATTCACCTGCCATTTCTAAAAGCTTATGATTTTCTACGACAAGTCGACGTGTTGGATAACGATGAATAATTTCAGGGTCATGCGTCACCATTACGATAGTTTGTCCTTGTTTTACACGTTCTTCAAACAGCTTAATCAATTGAAATGTATTATGACTATCAAGTCCAAATGTTGGCTCATCTAATAAAACAATTTCAGCTTTTGAACTTAAAGCAGTTGCTACGCTCAATCGGCGTTTCTGACCTGTAGATATTTCAAAAGGATGATGATGTTTAACTTTTTCTAAATGTAAAAGTTTCAAAAGATGTTCAGTTTCTTCTTTCGATTTTGCTTTATCAAGATGATTATAATGAATATTAATTTCGTCATAAACTGAATTAGTAATAAACTGAAGTTCAGGATTTTGGTATACAAGATACATATTTTGAGCAGCATCTTTAATTTTCTTCAGTAATCGGTTCTCATAAAACATTGTACCGTTGTATTTCACTAATTGCATCATAGATTCAAGTAAAGTAGTTTTGCCAGCTCCATTTTTTCCAGTAATTGTAATCCATTCTCCAGGATGAATATTTAGTTCTGGAACTTCAAATAGTGTATTTTTACTGCGAATTATTTGTCCGTTTTGAAATTTAAAAAGTGTTTTAGAAGTCTGTGGTGTTAAATCTGTTCGTATAGGTGCATAATCCCATGCATGAGGGTGCCATACGCCAAATTCAGTAAGTAACGATTCACAATGTTTGAGTATGTATTCAGGTGTATTATCAGCTATAATTTCTCCATCATAGTTCATTAATATGACTCGATCTACATGATGCCAAATATGTTCCACTTTATGTTCTACAATTAATACCGTTTGATCAGTCCATAATTGAATGAGTCGTTGCCATAAGTCAGCAGTTGCTTGTACATCTAACATAGCTGTAGGTTCATCTAAAAAGAGTGTATCAGCTTTCTGTAAAATGGTTTCGACGATAGCAAGTTTTTGTTTCATGCCACCACTTAAATTATTTACGAAAGTTGAATTATCTACATCTAAATCTACTGACGCAAGTGCTTTTTTAATTTGTTCATCCATGTCTTCTCTTGGCACTTGTTGATTTTCTAAGACGAAAGCTAATTCTTCGTAAACTTTTGGCATACAAAATTGTGTATCTGGGTCTTGAAAAATAACCCCTGAATTAGGGTCAATGTCTAGTTCATCATATTTCATCGGTAATTCTATAAGATTAGGAACAATACCACTCAGTACATTAAGTAATGTGCTTTTACCAGATCCTGAAGGACCTAGTAAAAGCACTTTTTCTTTATCTTTAATTTCTATATTTAGATTATCGAAAATTTTTCGATCACCATTTGGATATTTTAGACGTAAATTTTTGACTTTTAACACAATCATTTCCCCTTATAAGTTGTCGTAATCTTTTTGAGAGGCAGGACGGAATAATTTAGTTACTCCAGTTTGATCTAAGGCTTTTACAATTAAATAAGAGAGTATACCAGACAGTACAATACCACTAATAGCACGGAAAATGATGAAAAGTAGTAAGTTCCAACCCGCAACTTCGTTTAGATAGCCATAAAAATAATCTACAGGGAAAGATACTAATGCTGTTACTAAACCAGCTAACATTGCTACCATTAAAGAACGTGATTTGTATTTAAAGATAGCAAACACAACTTCACATGCTAGACCTTGTAAAATTGCATATACTATAGTAGGAATATCAAATTTCCCCATAACAATAGTTTCACCTGCACCAGCAGCAAATTCAGCAATTAATGCAATACCTGGTTTAGGAATAATTAAGTAAGCTACAATAGCAGCCATAAACCAAATACCGTATGTAAGTTGTTCTAGATGTATACCAGCTACTTGAGCTAAATTATATGGCAACCACCATAAGTTATAAATGATTGCAAAAATAACAGCAATCAGCACAGTAACTAGAATTTCTGAAAGCTTTAAACCTTTAGACATAAAATAGTTCCTCCTAAAAAAACGCACAACCCTTCGTAGAAAAGTTGTGCGTAAATTTAAATAAAAATGCTATTGATTATTAAAAACATGATTTATTTAAGTTAACACTTTCCTACGCTAGTATTTAACTAGATCAGGTTCAAAGGGTTTGAGGTTAAGCCTCATCTCAGTGCTATACACCCCTAGTGCATTTATATTTTATTTATTTTAAATGTATGACTTTTAATAGTAGATGTCAAGATGCTTTTAATCTATATTTAATTAAAAATAAATTATAATTAAACAGTTTACATATTTAATAAGTGAAATGTAATTAGTTCTAAAAATAATTGAATAAAAGTAGGACAATTTATTTCCAACTCAGTCATCGATAGCCAATATATTAAAAATACCTGAGACAACTTGTATGTCTCAGGCTTATTCATTAATTACTATTAATGATGACATAAATAAGAAAATTAGTCTAATGTATTTTGAACGTCTTGTTTAGTTTGTTCAATATCATCAGTTTTTTCTTCTTTTTGTTCTTTTAATTTTTCTTCATATTCTTTTGCTTTTTTTGCATCTTCATGTGTCATAGGACAACTCTCCTTTTTCATAAATTACTTTACAAAATTAATATACCCAATTAATAAAAGGATAAACTTAATCTCAGTCTAGAGAAGTATTTTATTTTTTATTAAAGACAAGAATAGAAAGTTCATATATAATTAATTTTGAGGTGAACTGTATGTCTTTTCTTAAGAAACACGCCGAGATTATCTATAGTTACTTGATCGGTATCGTTTCACTCTTCACAGGTCTCATTATCTTGATCAATTTGCCTTTAATTCATAAACTAAAAAATAAAGATAAAATTGACTTAAAAATACATAATATATGGGACTTTCTTAATGCATTTTTTAGTGAAATAATTAGAGTGATGAGTAGATTCATAGGCAACTTTCCAGTTGTAAGTGCAGTCATAATTATTCTATTTGGTATTCTAGTCATATTGATTGGATATACGTTATTTAGAACAACCAAATACGATTACGACATCTCAATTTTCTTTTTAGTCATTGGTATTTTATACTTCCTCATTACAATTACATTGATGACTCAAGTATATGGTTTTTGGGCAATTATATTCGTTATTCCATTTGTGATTCATACAGGATATATCGTTTATAAAGATGAATTGTATCAAGAAAATAGAAAAGTTCATTATTTATGGATTATTATTTCATATGGAATAAGTTACTTGATTACTCAAATGTCATTGTATGGCAAAATCGATGCAAATGAGATTGAGCCTATTGATATTTTAAGTGTAAATACATTCTTCATCATTATGTGGTTATTAGCTCAAGCGGCAATTTGGAATTTCTTATTCTTACGCCGTGCGTTACCTTTAACAAAAGAAGAATTAGGGGAAGAAGAGCCTGAATTATCAAGAACTCAAAAAGGAAACGTTTCGACTCAATCAAAAGTTCATTTTAAACAACTTCAAGATAAAACATCAGAATATGCACATAAGACAAGAAGAAGTGTAGATTTAGATAAAATTAGATCTAAACGCGATAAATTTAAAAGTAAATTTAAAAATATTGTAGATATAGAAGAAGATGATATTCCTAAGTGGATGAGACGTCCTAAATGGATTAAACCAGCATATGTGGAAATTTTCTGTGGGTTTATCTTATTCTTATTTACATTTATAGAATTTAATAACAGAAATGCTCTATTTGTATCTGGAGAATGGGAATTATCACAAACTCAATACGTGATTGAATGGATTACATTGTTAATATTACTCTTTATTATTATCATTTACATTGCTACGACATTTACTCATTTTTTAAGAGGCAAATTTTACTATTTACAGTTGTTTATGATTAGTATTCTATTTTTCAAATTGCTTACTGAATTTATTAATATAATGATTCATGGTCTATTACTTTCAATATTTATAACACCTACATTAATTATTATGTTAATACCTGTAATTATAGCATTTTCATTGCAATTAAAAGAAAAACCATAATCTGAGTAAGGGAGTGGAATAGAATTCATTTTTGAATTCATTGTTCCACTTCTTTTTTTAATTTAATATTTAGGTGAAGAATTTTAAATTTGTTAAAATAGTAGAGTAAATCACAACAGATTCGTTAAAAAAATTAAAATAGGAGAAATTAAAATGAAAATAGCAACTTTAAATAAAGGCAAAGAAACTAAATATTTAAATCAATATCCTTTAGTTGAAGAAGAAGATATTTTTCAACATGATCATTTAAAAGAAGGTGACTTGTTTAATATAGTTACTGAAAATAACCAATACATAGCAACAGCTTATGTAGGACGTCAACATAAAGGCATAGGATGGGTAATTACATATAGCCAAGAAGAAGATATCAATATTACTTTCTTTGAAAATTTATTTAAAAAAGCGCTAGAAGAAAGAGCGTATTACTACAATATAGAAGGAACTAATGCTTTTAGACTATTTAATGCTGAGGGAGATGGCGTTGGAGGCTTAACTATTGATAATTATAATGGACATTTACTTATTCAATGGTATTCAAAAGGAATTTACAAGTTTCGTTATATAATTATTGAAGCAATAAAAAAAGTATTTAAATTTGAATCTGTTTTTGAAAAAATGCGCTTTAAAGATACGGAGTATACAGGGGGACATGTACTTGGAAAAACTCCAGAATTTCCAATAGTTATTGAAGAAAATTTTACATTTTACAATGTTGATTTAAACGATGGATTGATGACAGGAATATTTTTAGATCAAAAAGAAGTTCGTAAAAAATTACGTGATTATTTTGCCGAAAATAGAAGTGTTTTAAATCTATTTAGTTATACGGGCGCGTTTTCAGTAGTAGCATCTAAAAATGCTAAAGTTACAACAAGTGTAGATTTAGCTAATCGTTCTCGTACATTAACCGAAGAAAATTTTGGGTTAAATGGTGTAGACCCTAAAAGTCAATATATCTATGTTATGGATACATTTGATTTTTATAATTATGCAGCACGTCATGGAAAACAATATGACACAATAGTTATTGATCCGCCTAGTTTTGCACGTAATAAAAAGAAAACTTTTTCAGTACAAAAAAATTATGATGATTTAATTAATGGTGCTTTAGATGTTTTAGCACCAGATGGTACATTGCTGCTATGTACAAATTCAAGTGCTTTTTCTTTAAAAGCATTTAAAAATGTAATTAAGAAAACATTGGAACAAGCTAACGTAGAATATGAAATAGAAGAAGTCATGGGATTACCAAAAGACTTTAAAACACATCCACATTATAAACCTTCTAAATATTTAAAAGCTGTATTCATAAATATTAAGCATTAAAGTACTGAAATAGGGTATTACATGTATGTTGAAAATATTATGAAAAACGAAAGGTGAGTTAGTAAATGGGGATTATTCATAAAATTACAAATGGAGTTACTGATAAAGTTGGTAAAAAAGTCTTAGATATAGAAGAAATTAACGAAAAAGATATCTTACCTAAAAACGAAGAAGAAATTGCACAACGTAGAGAAAAAGCTAAAGCAGTCGTTAAGAAAAAATCTTTATTATCTTCAGGGATGAGTGTTGTGCCAATTCCAGGATTAGACTTTGGTGTAGATATCAAATTGATGAAAGATATTATTGAAGATATTAATAAAATTTACGGTCTTGATCAAAAACAAGTCAATTCTCTTGGTGAAGATGTTAAAGAACGTATTTTATCAGCAGCAGCAATTCAAGGTAGTTCAATGATTGGTGAAAAAGTAACTAGTGGTGCTTTGAAATTAATTATTAGAGATGTTGCTAAGCGTACAGCAGCAAAACAAACAAAATGGTTCCCAGTAGTGGGGCAAGCTGTTTCAGCTTCAATTAGTTACTACTTTATGAATAAATTAGGTCAAGATCATATAGAAAAATGTGAAAAAGTTTTACGTGATATTATTTAATTTTTTAAAAATGTAGTATAATAAAAGCGAAGAAATTTATATATAATATTAGAAAATTGACTGACATAAAGCTATACCTATTATAAGTAATCAAACTTTGTTTGATTACTTATATAATGATTGCTACTTTGCTAACATAAGTGTATTTTTCTATAATAATTCAATTATATAAGAATTGAATTCAGTTATATATTTTGGTAGTGTTAGGGTATAAATTTTTATGTTAGATAATAAGAAAATTAATTTTCTAACTTACGGAGGAGAAATAGATTATGGAACAAAAATCATATGTAATTGTTGACGAAACTGGAATTCATGCACGTCCAGCTACAATGCTAGTGCAAACAGCATCTAAATTTGATTCAGATATTCAATTAGAATATAACGGTAAAAAAGTAAATTTAAAATCAATTATGGGCGTTATGAGTTTAGGTGTAGGTAAAGATGCTGAAATCACTATCTATGCTGATGGAAGCGATGAACAAGATGCAATTCAAGCGATCAGTGAAGTTTTATCAAAAGAAGGTTTAACAGAGTAATTATGTCTAAATTAATTAAAGGTATTGCAGCTTCTGATGGAGTTGCAATTGCCAAAGCATATTTACTAGTAGAACCTGATTTATCATTTACGAATGAGAACATTACTGATACTGATGCTGAAATTAAAAAGTTCAGAAATGCTTTAGAAGCTTCCAAAATTGAATTAACAAAAATTAGAAATAATGCTGAAAAATCATTAGGTGCAGATAAAGCTGCTATTTTTGATGCACATTTACTTGTACTTGATGATCCAGAGTTAATTCAGCCAATTGAAGATAAAATTGCGAATGAGAAAGTAAGTGCTCCAGAAGCACTAAATGAAGTTACGACTCAATTCATTACTATTTTTGAATCTATGGATAATGAATATATGAGAGAACGTGCAGCAGATATTCGTGACGTTTCTAAGCGTGTACTTGCTCATCTTTTAGGCGTGGACTTACCAAATCCTAGTATGATTGATGAAAGTGTAGTTATTATAGGAAATGATTTAACACCATCTGATACTGCACAATTAAACAAAGAGTTTGTTCAAGGTTTTGTTACAAATATTGGTGGACGTACAAGTCATTCTGCAATTATGAGCCGTTCATTAGAAATTGCAGCCGTGGTGGGTACTAAATCGATTACTCATGAAGTAAAACAAGGAGATATGGTTATTGTTGACGGTATTACTGGTGACGTTATCATAGATCCAACTGAAGATGAACTCATTGCTTATCAAAATAAACGTGAGCGTTTCTTTGAAGATAAAAAAGAATTACAAAAACTTCGTGATGCTGAAACTGTAACTGTTGACGGTGAACATGCAGAATTAGCTGCTAATATTGGTACACCTGATGATTTATATGGTGTTATGGAAAATGGCGCTGAAGGAATTGGTCTTTATAGAACAGAATTTTTATATATGGGTAGAGATCAAATGCCAACTGAAGACGAACAATTTGAAGCATATAAAAAAGTTTTAGAAACTATGAAAGATAAACGTGTTGTTGTACGTACTTTAGATATTGGTGGAGATAAAGAATTACCATATTTAAATTTACCTAAAGAAATGAATCCATTCTTAGGTTATCGTGCAATTCGTTTGTGCTTAGATCAACAAGACATCTTCAGAACACAATTACGTGCGTTATTACGCGCATCTGCTTATGGTAAATTAAATATTATGTTCCCAATGGTAGCTACTATTAAAGAGTTTAGAGATGCTAAAGCTATTCTTTTAGAAGAAAAAGATAAATTAACTAGCGAAGGACAAGAAGTTGCTGATGATATCGAAGTAGGTATCATGGTAGAGATTCCTTCTACTGCTGCGTTAGCTGATATCTTTGCTAAAGAAGTAGATTTCTTTAGTATAGGAACTAATGACTTAATTCAATATACTATGGCAGCTGATCGTATGTCTGAACGTGTTTCATATTTATATCAACCATATAATCCAGCAATTTTACGTTTAGTTAAACAGGTTATTGAAGCTTCTCATAAAGAAGGTAAATGGACTGGTATGTGTGGTGAAATGGCTGGCGATGAAACAGCAATTCCATTATTATTAGGTTTAGGATTAGATGAATTCTCTATGAGTGCAACTTCTATTCTTAAAGCTAGAAGACAAATTAATGGTTTAAGTAAAAACGAAATGACGGAATTAGCAAATCGTGCCATTAATTGTGCAACACAAGATGAAGTTAAAGAACTTGTTCATCACATTTCTAAATAATATTAAAAATACCTGAGACAACTTATGATGTCTCAGGTTCTTTTTTTATATACTACAGTTGGATATCAAATATTTTGTTAATTTTTTCTAAATCTACCTGATACATAGGCTCCTCATTTAATAAGATAAATGGTGTAGAGAATGCATCATATTCTAACATTTCCTTACGATAAGAAGGATACTTAATATTTTTTTCAATAAAATTAATATGATGTTCCGTTAAATAATTTTTTAAAAAATTACAAGGTGGACAATCATCTTGTGTATAGATAATTATTTTAGACATAAATCATATTCTCCTTTTAATTATACTTTTCTTACTATATATAAGGTAATTAAAAAATGCAAATTGTGAATTTTATGTGAATTCCATTTAAATTCTCTATTAAAAAGTAAACAAAAAAATTTTAGTTACTAATGTTTAGGTATATAATTTAAATCTATAGGCTTTAATTTTAAATTATAGAAAAGGTGGTTAAGTATGAATTCTGTCGAAATTAGTCGTTTTTTGACAGGGATGACATTAGGCGTTCATATTATTTTTGCTACTATTGGAGTAGGAATGCCATTAATGTTTGCAATCGCAGAGTTTTTAGGGATCAAAAAGAAAGATCCTAAATATATAGCATTAGCAAAACGTTGGTCAAAAGGGTATACGATTACAGTTGCAGTTGGAGTTGTAACTGGAACAATTATTGGATTACAACTTTCACTTGTTTGGCCTACGTTTATGAAAATGGGTGGCCATGTTATCGCGCTTCCTCTTTTTATGGAAACATTTGCTTTCTTCTTTGAAGCAATCTTTTTAAGTATTTATCTATATACATGGAATCGTTTTAAAAATCAATGGATACATTTTTTAATTAGTTTACCTGTTATTATTGGTGGTTCATTCTCAGCGTTCTTTATTACTTCAGTGAACTCATTTATGAATACTCCAGCAGGTTTTGAAATGAAAAAAGGCAAAATGGTTAATGTTCAACCATTTGAAGCAATGTTCAATTCTTCATTTTTAGTTAGAGCATTTCATGTTGTTGCAACAGCTGGTATGACGATGGCGTTTATTTTGGCAGCAATCGCTGCATTTAAATTATTGAAAAATAAATATAGTGAAGATGCGCCATATCATAAAAAAGCGTTAAAAATGACTATGATTCTTGGATTTATTCAAACATTATTATCAATGTTAGCTGGAGATTTGTCTGCTAAGTTTCTTCATAAAGTACAACCAGAAAAATTAGCCGCCTACGAGTGGCATTTTGATACACATTCTAAAGCAGATTTAGTATTTTTTGGTGTCTTAAATGAAAAAACACAAGAAGTTTCAGGAGCCATAAAAATTCCTGGATTACTGAGCTTTTTAGCTGATAATAATATTAATACTAAAGTAAAAGGTTTAAATGAATTTCCTAAAAATGATTTACCTCCATTAATCGTTCATTATTTCTTTGATTTAATGGTATCGATGGGAATCTTTTGTTTTATCGTATCAGGCATTTTCATATTAGCATTAATGATAAAAAAACTACGTCCTATTATAACTAAAAAAGTAATGCTTTATGCAGTACTTTTAACAGGACCTGCTTCAATGCTTGCTATAGAGTTTGGTTGGTTCTTAACTGAAATGGGACGTCAACCATGGATTGTTAGAGGTTACATGCGTGTTAGCCAAGCTGCTACACAGGCAGGAGGAATTACGTTAGTAACAATTCTATTCGGTTTACTTTATTTTGTACTTCTCTTTACATCTGCCTATGTATTATTGAGAATGTTTAGAAATAAACCAGCTCGCGAGGATATTGATAAAGTGATTGGAGGTCAAGAATAATGGATTATACTGGCATAGGTATTACAGTATTATGGACTTTCCTATTTTTTTATATTATCGTAGCGTCTATTGATTTTGGTGCTGGATTTTTAACTTTGCATACAAAATTAACGGGAGAAGAAAAAAAGATTAATCATCTTATAGAAAGATATTTAAATCCTGTATGGGAAGTAACAAATGTATTTTTTGTATTTTTCTTTGTAGGTTTTGTAGGATTTTTCCCAGATTCAGCTCTTTATTTAGGGACAGTGTTATTAGTTCCTGGTTCAATCGCTTTAATTCTTATTTCTATTAGAAGTAGTTTTTATGCTTTTGAACATTATGGACAAGATAATAAACTACCCTGGATATTTTTATATGGTATTACTGGACTTTTAATACCCGCAGCACTCGCAACTGTATTGACTATCTCAGAAGGTGGATACATTAATGAACAAGGCAATCATTTTGATTTGGATTGGGTACAGTTACTATTAAGTCCTTTCGCATGGTCAGTTGTATTTTTAGCAATTGTAAGTGTATTATATATATCATCAGGATTTTTAACATATTATGCTTCTAAAGCAAAAGATAAAGTAGCTTATAAATTTATGCGTCAATGGTTTATGTTCTGGGGTCCACCGATGATTATTATTTCATTATTTGTATTCTTATCATTAAGAATACAAAACTCTAATCACTTTTATAATGCAATTACGCATTATTGGTGGATGTTTGCAATTAGTTTTATTTTCTTCTTAATTGCAGGAATTTTAAATATGATTAAAAAGTATCATGGTTTAGCATTTATTATGGTAATTTTACAAATGGCTTTCGCTTTTTACGGATACGGTATGAGTAAGTTACCTTATATTCTTTATCCATATATTAAAATTTCAGATTCAGGTGTAAACTCATCAATGGGCTTAGCATTAACAATCGTCTTTATTTTAGGTTTACTTTTATTACTTCCATCGTTAATATTGTTATTGAGATTATTCGTTTTCGATAAACAATATGTGGAAGGTAAAAAGTAATTTAAATTAAGAGAGGAGCTAAAATGAGAGTAATTTATATTTATAGAACTTTGAATAAGTTTCTAGTATATAAATGAACTTATCATTTTAGCTCTTATTTTTTAGATAGGAGTTCCAGAAGTCATGGAGAAAGAGTATGTAGTGATAGGATTAGGTCGTTTTGGAGGAAGTATTGTAAGAGAGCTAAATGCTTTAGATATGGATGTTATGGCTATTGATAGAGATGAAGCTCGAGTAAATGAATATAGTGAAATTGCGACACATGCTGTTGTAGCTGACACTACAGATGAAGCGGTAATGAAAAGTTTAGGTATACGAAATTTTGACCATGTCATTGTGGCAATAGGTGAGAATATTCAATCTAGTACATTAACAACTTTAATATTGAAAGAATTAGGTGTTAAAAAAGTTACGGCCAAAGCACAAAACGATTATCATGCAAAGATTTTGAATAAAATTGGTGCTGATACTGTGGTACATCCAGAAAGAGATATGGGTCGTCGTATTGCACATAATGTAGCAAGTGCAAGTGTACTAGACTACCTTGAACTCGCAGATGAGCATTCATTAGTAGAGTTAAAAGTAAGTGAAAAATTGACTGGTCAAACAATCAGAGATTTAGATATTCGAGCACAATTCGGTATTAATATTATTGCAATAAAAAGAGGACGAGAAATCATTGTGTCACCAGATCCAAACATGAATATTGAAATTGGAGATATTATGATAATGATCGGCCACGATAATGATTTAAATCGTTTTGAGAAAAAAATAGTAAGATAGTAAAACACACGGTATTTCTTAAGAAATACCGTGTGTGTTTATTCTTCATTTACTTTCATAATTACTGGTAAAATCATTGGACGACGAGCTGTTTTTTCATATAAATACGGCTGTAACGTTTCAATGATTGAAGATTTAATTTGATGCCATTGAATATCATCATTTGAATTTAGTTTTGAAATAACATCCGTTTTAATTTTTCGTTGTGCATCATAAATTAATTGGCCAGATTCACGCATGTAAACAAAACCACGTGAAATAATATCTGGACCTGAAAGAAGTTTATTTGTATTAAAATCAATACTTACTACAACAATAACCAATCCTTCTTCAGATAATAATTTACGATCTCGAATGACAACATTACCAATATCACCGATGCCACTTCCATCAACTAATACATTACCAGATGGAATTCGACCAGCTTTACGCGCAGAATCGTGTGTTAAAGCTAAAACATCACCAATATCAAAAATAAAGACATTTTCTTCTTTAACACCACAATCAATACCTGTTTGACCATGAGCTTTTAGCATACGATATTCACCATGAATAGGTAAGAAGTATTTAGGTTGAATTAAACGAAGCATTAACTGCTGGTCGCCTTGGGAACCATGTCCTGATGTATGAATGTTAGAAATCTTACTGTGAATAACATCAGCACCAGCTTTATATAATGCGTTAATTGTACGATTGATACTTTTAGTATTCCCTGGAATAGGAGAAGAACTGAATACTACAGTATCATCAGGTATAATTTTAATTTGTTTGTGTGTACCATTAGCGATACGTGAAAGTGCAGCCATTGGTTCACCTTGAGAGCCAGTGCATAAAATAAGTAACTCGTGTTTAGGAATATTATTAATTTTGTTAGGCTCAACAAATGTTTCTGGGGGTGCTTTGATATAACCCAGCTCCATACCAATCTTAATATTATTTTCCATTGAACGGCCAAAAGTTACAATTTTACGATTATATTTAATTGCTGCTTCCACCGCTTGTTGGACACGATAGATGTTTGATGCAAAGGTTGCGAAAATAATACGACCTTTACAGTTACGGAAAATTTTATCGACATTTTGTCCAACTTCACGTTCACTTAATGTGAAATCAGGAACTAGCGCATTCGTAGAGTCAGATAACAAGCATAATACGCCTTCTTTACCAAGCTCTGCCATTTTGGCGATATTAGCAGGCGCACCAACAGGTGTAAAATCAAATTTAAAGTCACCAGTATGGACAATTTTACCTTCAGGTGTGTCAACAACAACACCATATGCTTCTGGGATACTATGCGTAGTTAAGTAAAAAGAAATTTCAAAATGTTTAGATTTTATAACACTATCTTCTGTAATTTCATTTAAACTAGCATTACGCAGTAAATTGTGTTCTTCTAATTTATTGCGTATTAAACCTAAAGCTAAAGGGCCACCATAAATAGGTACATTAATTTGCTTTAATAGGTAGGGCACACCACCTATATGGTCTTCATGTCCATGAGTAATAAATAAACCAACAATTTTATCTTGATTTTGTTCTAAGTAGGTATAATCAGGAATAACGTAGTCTATACCTAATAAATTATCATCAGGGAACTTAATTCCAGCATCGATGATAACAATTTCATCTTTATACTCCACAGCATAAGTGTTTTTACCAACCTCACCTAAGCCGCCTAGAGCATATACACCTACTTCATTAGAATGTAATTGTTTCATTATTGAGCGTTCTCCACATTAAAGTGATCAGAATGTTCTTTTTCATATTCTAAATGTGCGCCCTCTAATTTAGTAATAAATTCGATATTATAATTGCGATCTTTTAAATAACGTCTTACTTGTTCTTCAGTTTCACCTTCAACATAAATTGTATTTGTGTTCTCACGAACAATTACTTCGTCTTTATTATGTTGAAAAAATACTTTAAATACTGCCATGATATATATTTCCTCCTAAATAAATGTTTATTTATTGTCTTATGAGCACAAGTAGAAAATAAATAAAATATACATGTTTATTTATTTTCACATCTAACGTGAATGCTACATAACAGGCATTTTAAATTTTTAATATAAAATAATATTTATTTTACTGTGCTTAAAGGCAAATCATACATGTCGTTCATTTTTTGAAAGATAGTAATTTACTATGATTTCAGTTAATTTTTATTTTACCTTATGTATCAGAATAAATAAAGCAGTTTATATGTAGTAAAAGTAGGAGGAAATTGAATAAAAAAAGAAAAACCTAACACATTTATTACAATAATGTAAAAATGCATTAGGCTTGAATATTAAACTTCAACTGAGTCTGGTAATGGAGTAAGAGGATGATCTTTATCGATATAATCGTAGAACATAATACCATTTAAATGATCAATTTCATGTTGAAATACAATTGCTGGATAACCTTTTAAACGTAATTTAACTTCATTACCATCAATATCATAAGCTTTAATTGTTGTTCTATAATGACGATGAACTAAACCAGGTATATTTTCATCTACACTTAAACAACCCTCACCAGTAGGTAAATAAGCGTGTTGAACACTATGACTAATTACTTTAGGATTGACCAACATATAGTCGTAAGATTTACCTTCCCCATCGTCAGGTAAATACACAGCTATCATTTTTTTTGAAATATTAATTTGTGGTGCAGCTAAACCTACTCCAGAGCGTAGACCATATTTTTTAGCAATTTCATCATCTTGACTATTAATTAAAAATTCACGCATATCACGCAAAGTATTTTTGTCTTCTTCAGAAAGAGGTAAATTCACGTCTTTTGCTTTTTCGCGTAACGTAGGATGTCCATCTCTAATAATATCTTTCATTGTTAACATGTTATACACCTTCCTTATATAATATAAAATATAACAGATAATATACATTTACGTACATTATATAGTTTCATTTGATTTATAAACTATCTTTATATAATATTACAATCGAAACACTATGAGGAGGAATGACATTAATGAAATTACGTAAAACCATAGTTGTTGCAGCTGCCTCTACACTTTTATTAGCTGGTTGTACAACTGATAAAAAAGAGGTAAAAGCTTATGACGATAATGTTCAAAAAGCATTTGATAAAGAACAATCTATAAATGAGGTTAGTAAAAAACTAAATTCACTTGAAGAAAAGAAACAAGGTTTGTATAAAAAAGCAAATAGTAATGACAGTAATACACGTAGTAAAGCAGCTGACGATGTACTTGATAATATTGATAAACGAGAAAAAACCTTTGATAAGGAAGTTTCAATTTTAAAAAATTCCGAAAAGCAATTTAAAAAAGGCGATTCTCATATTAACGATATTAAAAATGATAATAAAAGAAAAGAAGTTAAACAACTTGATGATGCTATAAAAAACAAATATAAAACACATGACGACTATGCTAAGGCTTATAGAAATGTATTAAGTAAAGAAAAAGATTTATTTGAATTAGTCAAACAAGATGGAGTAACGCAATCTCAAGTAGACGAAAAAAACAATGCGCTTAATAAAGCTCAAGAAAACTTTAAGAAAAAATTCCAGGCTTATGCTAAGGCAATGAATACAGTTAATAAAGAAAAACAAGACGTCGATCATTTAATCTCTTAACATCACTAATACAGTGTTAATTGTTACATTGATACAGTTTCTCAGACTGTATCTTTTTTTAGTAATACAGAACTTTATGAAAATGTTTAACAGTCTAAAATAATTGTGGTACACTATGAGTGGATAAAATGAATTTCTATTATATGGGAAAGGTATGGTGAATTGAATGGCTCCTAAGTTACAAGCCCAATTCGATGCAGTAAAAGTATTAAATGATACTCAGTCGAAATTTGAAATGGTTCAAATTTTGGACGTAGATGGTAATGTCGTAAATGAAGACTTAGTACCTGATTTAACTGATGAACAATTAGTAGAATTAATGGAAAGAATGGTGTGGACACGTATTCTTGACCAACGTTCTATTTCTTTAAATAGACAAGGTCGTTTAGGTTTCTATGCTCCAACAGCAGGACAAGAAGCATCTCAATTAGCTTCTCAATATGCTTTAGAAAAAGAAGACTTCATTTTACCTGGTTACCGTGATGTACCACAACTTATTTGGCACGGTTTACCGTTAACTGATGCTTTTTTATTCTCAAGAGGTCACTTTAAAGGTAACCAATTCCCTGAAGGCGTAAACGCATTCAGTCCACAAATCATTATCGGTGCACAATATATCCAAACAGCTGGTGTGGCATTCGGTATTAAAAAACGTGGTAAAAAAGCAGTTGCTATCACTTACACTGGTGATGGTGGTTCTTCACAAGGTGATTTCTACGAAGGTATTAACTTTGCTTCTGCTTATAAAGCACCAGCAATCTTTGTTATCCAAAACAATAACTATGCTATTTCTACTCCACGTAGTAAACAAACAGCTGCTACTACATTAGCTCAAAAAGCAATTGCAGTAGGTATCCCTGGTATCCAAGTTGATGGTATGGATGCATTAGCTGTATATCAAGCTACTAAAGAAGCTCGTGATCGCGCAATTAATGGTGAAGGTCCAACATTAATCGAAACTATGACTTATCGTTATGGTCCACATACAATGGCTGGAGATGATCCAACTCGTTACAGAACTTCAGATGAAGATGCAGAGTGGGAGAAAAAAGACCCGTTAGTTCGTTTCAGAAAATTCTTAGAAAATAAAGGATTATGGAGCGAAGAGAAAGAAAACGAAGTTATTGAACGTGCTAAAGACGACATCAAGAAAGCAATTAAAGAGGCTGACAATACTCCAAAACAAACTGTTCTTGATTTAATGGATATCATGTATGAAGATATGCCTCAAAATTTAGCTGAACAATATGAAATTTACAAAGAGAAGGAGTCGAAATAAGCCATGGCACAAATGACAATGGTTCAAGCGATTAACAATGCGCTTAAAACTGAATTGCAAAATGACGAAAACGTTTTAATTTTCGGTGAAGACGTTGGTGTTAACGGCGGTGTATTCCGTGTTACTGAAGGTTTACAAAAAGAATTCGGTGAAGACCGTGTATTCGACACACCATTAGCTGAATCTGGTATTGGTGGTTTAGCTCTTGGTTTAACTGTAGAAGGTTTCCGTCCTGTAATGGAAATTCAATTCTTAGGATTCGTATTTGAAGTGTTTGATGAAGTTGCTGGTCAAATTGCTCGTACGCGTTTCCGTTCAGGTGGTTCTAAAACTGCTCCTGTAACAATTCGTACACCATTTGGTGGTGGGGTACACACTCCAGAATTACACGCAGATAACTTAGAAGGTATTTTAGCTCAATCACCAGGTATTAAAGTAGTTATTCCATCTGGTCCTTATGATGCTAAAGGTTTATTACTTTCATCAATCAGATCAAACGATCCAGTTGTATATTTAGAGCACATGAAATTATATCGTTCATTCCGTGAAGAAGTTCCTGAAGAAGAATATACAATTGAAATTGGTAAAGCAAATGTCAAAAAAGAAGGTAATGACATTACATTAATTGCATACGGTGCAATGGTACAAGAATCTGAAAAAGCTGCAGAAGAACTTGAAAAAGAAGGTTACTCTGTAGAAGTTATCGATTTACGTACAGTTCAACCAATCGATATTGATACATTAGTTGCATCAGTTGAAAAAACTGGTCGTGCAGTAGTTGTTCAAGAAGCTCAACGTCAAGCTGGTGTTGGTGCTACTGTAGCAGCTGAATTAGCTGAACGTGCTATTCTTTCATTAGAAGCTCCAATTGCACGTGTTGCTGCTGCTGATACTGTATATCCATTTACTCAAGCTGAAAACGTTTGGTTACCAAATAAAAATGATATTATTGAACAAGCTAAAGCTACTTTAGAATTCTAATAGTATATACAAAACAGTAAGCTATATATGAATCTATATATTTAAAATAAGTATTTTCTATTTATTTTATGTATATATAATTAATTGTAAACTAGAGACGTAGGACAAAATGATAAAGTGTTAACAGACACGACATATTATTCTGTCCTTCCTCTATGTTATAAATTTATTTAAATAATAAATATTTAAATCTTAGGAGGATAAGAACGTGGCATTTGAATTTAGACTACCCGACATTGGTGAAGGTATCCACGAAGGTGAAATCGTTAAGTGGTTTGTTTCAGCCGGAGATACAATTGAAGAGGATGACGTATTAGCAGAGGTTCAAAATGATAAATCTGTAGTAGAAATCCCATCTCCTGTAAGCGGTACAATTGAAGAAGTAGTAGTTGAAGAAGGCACTGTAGCAGTTGTAGGTGATGTCATTGTTAAAATTGACGCACCAGATGCAGAAGAAATGCAATTTAAAGGTCATGATGATGACGATGCTTCATCTAAAGAAGAAGAACCTGCAAAAGAAGAAGCTAAAACTGAAGAAACTCCAGCAGCTTCAACATCACAAGATGAAAAAGTAGACGAAAACAGACGAATTAAAGCAATGCCATCTGTACGTAAATATGCACGTGAAAAAGGCGTGAACATTAAAGCAGTTTCTGGTTCAGGTAAAAATGGACGTATTACTAAAGAAGACATCGATAACCACTTAAATGGTGGCGGTGCTCAAGCAGCAACAGCTTCAAATGAAAGTGCAGCTGCTTCAACATCAGAAGATACTTCTGCAGTTCAAACTCAATCAGTACCTGAAGGAGACTTCCCTGAAACTACAGAAAAAATCCCTGCTATGCGTAAAGCAATTGCTAAAGCAATGGTTAACTCAAAACACACTGCTCCACACGTAACATTAATGGATGAAATTGATGTTCAAGACTTATGGGATCACCGTAAAAAATTCAAAGAAGTTGCAGCTGAACAAGGTATTAAATTAACATTCTTACCATATGTTGTTAAAGCGCTTGTTTCTGCACTTAAAAAATACCCAGCACTGAATACGTCATTTAATGAAGAAGCTGGTGAAATTGTACACAAACATTACTGGAATATCGGTATCGCTGCAGATACTGAAAGAGGTTTATTAGTACCTGTAGTTAAAAATGCAGATCGTAAATCTATTTTCCAAATCTCAGATGAAATCAATGAATTAGCTGTTAAAGCTCGTGATGGTAAATTAACATCTCAAGAAATGAGCGGTGCTACATGTACAATTAGTAACATCGGTTCAGCTGGTGGACAATGGTTCACTCCAGTTATCAATCACCCAGAAGTAGCTATTTTAGGTATTGGACGTATTGCTCAAAAACCTATTGTTAAAGATGGTGAAATTGTAGCAGCTCCAGTATTAGCATTATCATTAAGCTTTGACCACAGACAAATTGATGGTGCAACTGGTCAAAATGCTATGAATCATATCAAACGCTTATTAAATAATCCAGAATTATTATTAATGGAGGGGTAAAACATGGTAGTTGGAGATTTCCCAATTGAAACAGATACTATTGTAATCGGAGCAGGTCCTGGTGGATATGTTGCTGCAATTCGTGCAGCTCAATTAGGACAAAAAGTTACTATTGTTGAAAAAGGTGACTTAGGTGGTGTGTGCTTAAACGTTGGATGTATTCCATCAAAAGCGTTATTACATGCTTCTCATCGTTTCGTAGAAGCTCAACACTCTGAAAATTTAGGAATTATTGCTGAAAGCGTATCACTTAAATTTGATAAAGTTCAAGAATTTAAACAATCAGTTGTTAATAAATTAACTGGCGGTGTTGAAGGTTTATTAAAAGGTAATAAAGTTGACATCGTTCGTGGTGAAGCTTATTTCGTAGATGAAAATAGTTTACGTGTTATGGATGAGAAAAGTGCTCAAACGTATAACTTCAAAAATGCTATTATTGCAACTGGTTCAAGACCAATTGAAATTCCTAATTTTGAATTTGGCAAACGCGTTATCGATTCAACAGGCGCTTTAAACTTACAAGAAGTTCCTGGTAAATTAGTAGTTGTCGGTGGCGGTTATATTGGTTCAGAACTTGGTACTGCCTTTGCTAACTTCGGTTCTGAAGTTACAATTTTAGAAGGTGCTAAAGAAATTCTTGGCGGTTTCGAAAAACAAATGGTTCAACCTGTTAAAAAAGGTATGAAAGAAAAAGGCGTTGAAATTATCACTGAAGCTATGGCTAAAAACGCTGAAGAAACTGAAAACGGTGTTAAAGTTACTTACGAAGCTAAAGGTGAAGAAAAAACAATTGAAGCTGATTATGTATTAGTAACTGTAGGTCGTCGTCCAAATACAGACGAATTAGGCTTAGAAGAATTAGGTCTTAAATTTGCTGATCGTGGATTATTAGAAGTAGACAAACAAAGTCGTACTTCTATTAAAAACATCTACGCAATTGGTGATATCGTACCTGGTTTACCACTTGCACACAAAGCAAGTTATGAAGGTAAAGTAGCTGCAGAAGTAATCTCAGGTCAAGCATCAGAAGTTGATTACATTGGTATGCCTGCTGTATGCTTCACTGAACCAGAATTAGCTCAAGTTGGCTATACTGAAGCTCAGGCTAAAGAAGAAGGTTTAGATTTCAAAGCATCTAAATTCCCTTATGCTGCTAACGGACGTGCTTTATCATTAGACGATACAACTGGTTTCGTTAAATTAATTACATTAAAAGAAGATGACACAGTTATTGGTGCTCAAGTAGCAGGTAATGGTGCTTCTGATATTATTTCTGAATTAGGTTTAGCTATCGAAGCAGGCATGAATGCTGAAGATATCGCATTAACTGTTCATGCTCACCCAACATTAGGTGAAATGACTATGGAAGTTGCTGAAAAAGCTATTGGATTACCAATCCATACTATGTAATTTCCTTTTGAAATAATTGAAATAACCATTTACGGTGGGACTATGATTTTATAAGGAATCTAGTTCCACCTTTTTTTATAGAATTAAGTTTATATTTTGGAGGGTAACTATGGAATATCAATATCCACTCGATTTAGATTGGTCTAATGAGGAAATGGTTGATGTTATCAAATTTTTTAATCAAATTGAAAACTATTATGAAAAGTCTATAATAGGTACTGAACTAATGGAACAATATAAAAAATTTAAACAAATTGTGCCAGGAAAAGCTGAAGAAAAACAAATTTTTAAAGAATTTGAAGAAAAAAGTGGCTATAATAGCTATAAAGTCATCCAAGAAGTTAAAAAACATCCTGATCAAGAAAATTTTAGTAAACATTAAGATCTCTAATTTAATCTCAATTTTTTAATATACCTATTGAATTTAAAGCTGTATTTTGTTATTTTTATTAAGCATTAAACAAAATGTTTGATAATAGTAAACAAGATACAGCTTTTTTTAGGTGGTTAGTTATGCAAATTGGATATAAATTAAAAAATTTAAGACGTCAAAAAAATCTTACTCAAGAAGAGTTAGCGGAACGAACTGATTTATCAAAAGGATATATATCACAAATTGAAAGTGAATATGCGTCTCCAAGTATGGAAACATTTTTAAGTATATTAGAAGTATTAGGTACTACACCAAGTGATTTTTTTAAGGAAAAAGCGAAAGAAAAAGTATTGTATAAAAAAAGTGAACGGACTATTTATGATGAATATGACAGAGGATATATTTTAAATTGGGTTGTACCCAGTTCAAATGAAAATGAAATGGAACCTCTTATAATAACAATTAAGCCTGGATCATCGTACAAATCTTTTGAACCTTCTGAATCTGATACCTTTATTTATTGTTTAGAGGGATGTGTAACACTTACGTTAGGTAAAGAGCGCTATCAAGCTTATGAGGGAGATGTATTTTATTTTAGAGCAAATGAATTACATCAATTACATAATAATTCAGAAAATGAAGTTAAAATTCTAATTGTAGCAACAGCATCATATTTATAATTTATAAAGGAGGAAATGGATTGGAGTCACTATTATCTTTTAAAAAAGTTACTAAGAAATTTGATGATACAACAATATTAAATAATATGAACTTAGATATTGAATCGGGATATTTTTATACGTTGCTCGGTCCCTCAGGATGTGGTAAAACTACAATTTTAAAACTTATTGCAGGATTTGAACAACCTAATGAAGGTCAAATTATTTATAAAAATCAGTCTATCGAAAAATTACCTGCAAATAAACGTAGAGTAAATACAGTATTTCAAGATTATGCTTTATTTCCTCATTTAAATGTATATGAGAATATTGCTTTTGGTTTAAGACTAAAAAAGTTTTCTAAACAAGAGATTGATAAAGAAGTTAAAGAAGCATTAAAACTTGTTAAGTTAACAGGTTATGAACAACGTCATATTGATGAAATGAGTGGGGGACAAAAACAAAGAGTCGCTATTGCCAGAGCTATTGTAAATAAACCTGAAATTTTATTATTAGATGAATCTCTTTCGGCATTAGATTTAAAATTACGTACTGAAATGCAATATGAACTTCGTGAGTTACAAAAAAGATTAGGCATCACTTTTATTTTTGTTACTCATGATCAAGAAGAAGCATTGGCACTTAGTGATTATATTTTTGTGATGAAAGATGGTGAAATACAACAATTTGGCACACCAACAGATATTTATGATGAACCAGTGAATCGATTCGTCGCTGATTTTATTGGAGAATCTAATATTGTTGATGGCACAATGGTTAAAGATTTTGTAGTGAATATATATGGTCAGGATTTTGAATGTGTCGATGCTCGGATTCCATCTGGGAAAAAAATTGAAGTAGTGATTCGTCCAGAGGATATTTCTTTAGTTGAATCGACACAAGGTTTATTCACTGCAACTGTCGATTCAATGCTTTTTAGAGGTGTACATTACGAAATTTGTTGTATTGATGAAAAAGGATATGAATGGGTTATTCAATCTACTAAAAAGACAACAATAGGAAGTCAGGTAGGTTTGTTTTTTGAACCTGAAGCTATTCATATTATGGTTCCTGGAGAAACTGAAGAAGAATTTGATAAACGTATTGAAAGTTATGAGGATATTGAACATGCGTAATTTAAATAAATTTCTCATCATTCCATATTTATTATGGATGATTATTTTTATTATTATTCCTGTGCTATTACTTGTATATTTTTCATTTATCGATATAAATGGTCACTTTAGTTTTACAAATTATCGACAAGTCTTTTCAATGAAATATTTAAAAATGATGTGGGATTCTATTTTTTATGCGGCACTTATAACAATCATTACACTAATTATAAGTTATCCTGCAGCCTATTTTATTAGATCTTCAAAATTCCAAAATATTTGGTTACTTATATTAATCATACCCACATGGATTAATTTATTGTTAAAAACGTATGCTTTTATTGGAATTTTAAGTCACGAAGGTATGATTAATAAAATGTTAGGTATAATGCATATTGGTCCACTAAACTTGTTGTTTACATCAGGTGCGTTTTTACTTGTTGCAAGTTATATTTATATACCATTTATGATTTTGCCTATTTTTAATAGCATGAAATCAATTCCTAATAATTTATTACAAGCTTCAAGTGATTTAGGTGCAAATACATTTACTACTTTTCGTAAAGTCATACTTCCTTTAACTAAAGAAGGTGTGATGACAGGTGTTCAAGTTACATTTATACCAGCACTATCATTATTTATGATTACTAGATTGATAGCTGGAAATAAAGTGATTAATATTGGTACATCTATTGAGGAACAATTTTTAGTTATTCAAAACTACGGAATGGGTTCGACAATAGCTATCTTTTTAATTGTATTTATGGCCTTTATCTTAATTATTACTAAATCTAAAGAAACAAATGGAAGAGGGTGAATTAAATGAAATGGTACGGGAAACTTTATATAGGAATATTACTTGTTATATTATACCTTCCTATTTTTTTCTTAATGTTTTATTCGTTTAATTCAGCTGGAAATATGGTACATTTTGAACATTTTACATTAGAACATTATCAAGCTTTATTTCAAGATGATCATTTAATGTCTGTAATATTCAATACAATAGCAGTTGCATTGCTATCCGCAGCAGTATCTACTATTATAGGAACATTTGGAGCAATATCAATTTATTATTTGCGAAATAAGAAGTTTAAATTGACGTTACTTACATTAAATAATGTACTAATGATTTCATCTGATGTTGTCATAGGTGCCTCATTTTTAATTATGTTCACAGTTTTAGGACATATATTTGGATTAGGATTAGGATTTGGAACAGTATTAGCATCGCATATTGCATTCTGTATACCTATAGTAGTCATTCTTGTGCTACCACAGCTATATGAAATGAATCATAATATGTTAAATGCAGCTCGTGATTTAGGCGCTACAGAATCTCAAGTACTCGGACGTATACTTTTACCAAACTTAATGCCTGCTATTATTGGTGGCTTTTTTATGGCACTTACCTATTCCCTAGATGATTTTACTGTAAGTTTTTTTGTGACAGGTAATGGATTTAGTGTCTTATCAGTAGAGGTGTATGCCATGGCTCGAAAAGGTATCAGTATGGAAATAAATGCTATTTCAACAATCTTATTTTTAGCTATTGTGCTAGGTATTATTGGATACTATGCACTTCAAAATATATTAAAACGTAGAAGTGCTAAAAGAGGTGCAATAGAATGAAACAATTTTTTCAGTTAATTATCGGTGCCATTGTAGTAGGATTGATATGTTTAGGAATAAGTCATTGGTTTAATTCTCAAGATAATACAAAAACTGAAAAAAAAGTTTATGTATATAACTGGGGGGAATACATTGATCCCGATTTAATAAAGAAATTTGAAAAAGAGACAGGCATACAAGTTGTTTATGAAACGTTTGATTCGAATGAAGCCATGGAAGCAAAAATTAAAAATGGTGGTACACATTATGATGTTGCATTTCCAAGTGAATATACTGTTCAAAAATTAAAAAGAGAACATTTATTAGAACCTTTAGATCATCAGAAAATACCTAATATTAAAAATTTGGATTCTGATTATATGAATATGGCTTATGATCCACATAATAACTATTCAATACCATATTTTTTGGGGACGGTAGGTATTCTATACAATAAAAAAGCGTATCCTAATGAACAATTTGATAGTTGGAACAATTTATATCAGTCTAAATACAAAAATGACATATTACTTGTTGACGGGGCTAGAGAAATTATAGGATTAGCTTTAAATAAATTGGGTTATAGTTTAAATGATTCCAATCCTGTTCATATTAAGCAAGCAGAACAAGACTTACAATCTCTTACCCCTCAAGTTAGAGGGGTAGTAGGCGATGAAATTACTATGATGCTTCAACAAAATGAAGGCCATATTGCTGTAGTATGGAGTGGTGTAGCAGCACCACTTGTTCAAGAGGGAGATACTTATGATTATGTGGTTCCTAAAGAAGGTTCGAATGTATGGTTTGATAACATGGTCATTCCTAAAACTGCTCAAAATAAAGAAGGCGCATATCAATTTATTAACTTTTTATTAGATGCTAAAAATAATAAACAAAATACAGAATGGGTTGGGTATGCTACTCCGAATAAGGCGGCTAGAAATTTATTACCTAATAACATAAAAAATGATCACCGTTTTTATCCAACTCAAAAAGAACAAAAACGATTAGAAGTTTATAAAGATTTAGGGGAGAAAACATTAGGAGAATATAACGAAAGTTTCTTGAATTTTAAAATGTCGTTAAAATAAGTGATAATTAGTAGTTATTTTCCTATAAATTAGATATAATAATTTGACAAGTCAATTAAGGAGTTGTAATAAATGTCAGGAGAACGATACACACAAATCAAACGACCTGTGAGCCGTTTAACTGAGAAACTTTTAGGTTGGATTAGTTGGATTTTCTTATTAATATTAACGGTTATTACAATGTTTATTGCACTCGTATCATTCAGTAATGATACATCAATTCAAAATCTTGAAAATTCCATGAATAATAATCAATTAATACAACAAATACTAGTTAACAATAGTCTAAATACGACTCAATTTGTTATATGGTTACAAAATGGAATTTGGGCAATTATCGTGTACTTTATCATTTGTTTATTAATTTCATTTTTAGCTTTAATTTCTATGAATATTAGAATTTTATCTGGAATATTATTTTTAATTGCTTCCATTATTACTTTACCTTTAGTGTTATTATTTATTACATTAATTATTCCAATCTTCTTCTTCATTACAGCGATTATGATGTTTGCAAGAAGAAGTAAAATAGAAACAGTTCCAGCATATGGTTCTACTTACGATTATCCCCCTTATTATAATCAAAGAGATGATTATGATGATAGATATTATTATGAAGAAGAACCTACTCAATATAATGATGAAGAAGAGTACATAGAATCACCTCGTAAGACTAAAAAATCAGAACGTCGTATTCGTCGTAAACCTTCAAGTGATTATAATGAAAGAGAACATGATTATGAAGATTATCATCATATTACTCAAAATAATGATGAGCAAGATTTTAATGATGATATTGAGGAAGATAAATATAATCAATATCCTAAACGTGCTGTAAAAAGTGAATATCAACAATCTTCAAATGATGATACTTCTGGCGTGCTTTCAAGACAAAGAAAGTATAAATATAAATCAAAAAATAGTATGCCGAATGAAGTTAATGATGATGAAAATAATGTAGAAAAAGACTTATATATTGATAAGAAAGAACAAAAAGCACAACGTAAAAGAGAAAAAGCGGAATTACGTGCTAAGAAAAAAGAAAAACGTAAAGCTTATAATCAACGTATGAAAGAAAAAAGAAAGAATCAGCCAAGTGCTGTTAATCAACGTCGAATGAATTATGAAGAACGCAAACAAATTTTAAATAAAGAAGAAAACAAAGAGAAACACTCGGTTGATCAGGAATAATTGAAGGTTATTAGTTTTACGTGTAACTCCCAAGCAATTTGAATTGAATTGCTTGGGAGTTTATTTATCGTCAATAAAAATAAAATTGGATAAGTATTTAATAATAGAAGGATATAAATTAAAATAAATGCATACATAATTGAAATGATATAGTCGCAATAATCAGTTCTATTGGAGTATTTGTAAAATCTACATTATATAACATAGTTAGGTCATTAATTATTAAAAATTAAATCTATACTATTCATATTATGACATTGATATGAAAGTTTAATATAGTGTGGTTTGCAATGATATTATGGAAGTTATAATGAATTAAAACAATACAGAGAAAAACTATTGTTAAGATATCATGTTCAATACCTTAACAATAGTTTTATTTTATGCAAAAAATTCTTTAAATGTTTCGATAATTAAATAAACATTAAGTAGGCTTAGAATAATAATTAAACTCCAAGAACAAAAGTTAATCCAGTTTTTATTATAAAAAGGGCCCATTAATTTTTTGTTGCTTGTTGCAAGTTGTAAAGGAATGAGTGAAAACGGTAAAGCGATACTTAAAAATACTTGAGAAAGTACTAAAAGTTGTTCCATTTTATTTTCATTACCTTTAAATACAATTAAACAAATTATAACAGGAATGACAGCTAAACCTCTAGTTATTAATCGTCTTAACCAATTTGGAATTGATAATCTTAAAAATCCTTCCATAACAATTTGACCTGAGAGTGTTCCAGTGATTGTAGAATTTTGTCCAGATGCAAGTAGTGCAATAGCGAATAATGTACTCATTATACTGCCAAGTACTGACCCTAGAAGCGGCTGAGTTTTAAGGGCATGATATAAATCATAAAATCCTCCTAATTTATCAGCATTAACACCATAAAATAGTGCAGCACCTAATATAAGTAACAAGCAATTTACTATAAAAGCGATGCTTAATTGTATATTAGAATCAATTGTTGCATATTTAATTGCTTGTGCCTTATCGTTCTCATTAGTTCTATCATATTTACGTGATTGTACAATCGAAGAATGTAAATAGAGATTGTGAGGCATAATTGTAGCACCAATAATCCCTAAAGCAATATACAGTACACTATGATTTGTAACGATATCCTTATGAGGAATAAAACCGTTAAGAATATTAATCACTTTAGGTGATGAAATAAATACTTCGAATAAGAAAATAATTAGAACAGTAAAAATTAATGTTCCGACAATCGCTTCGATTTTTCTGAAGCCAAATTTCATAATAAAGAGTAAAAGAAAAACATCTAAAACAGTTATAAGTGCACCTATAATTAAAGGAATATTAAACAATAAGTCTAGAGCTATTGCACTTCCGATAATTTCAGCAATATCTGTAGCGATAATAGCTAGTTCTGCTATTATCCAAAATATAATTGCTAACGGGCGATTTAAATAATGACGTGTCATTTGTGCTAAATCCATCTCTGTAGCAATACCTAATCTAACTGTCATGCTTTGCAAAAGCATTGCAGCTAAACTAGAAACTAAAATAATAAAAAGAAGAATATAGCCAAATTGTGCTCCACCTTGCATAGATGTAATCCAGTTACCTGGATCCATATATCCCACCGCTACTAATAATCCTGGACCTAAAAAAGCTAAAAATTTTTGGCTTGCACTTTTATTACTACTAAAGTCTACTGTATTATTAATTTCGTCTAAACTACGTTGTTTTTTATTACTCATATGATTCATTCATACACTCCTAAAATCTTTTTAATTATATTAACCTAAATATATTTTTAGGTCAACCTAAAAATGTTGTAAAAAAGAATATTACTGAATTTAGATGGATCTTCAAGACAGTGAGTGATTACCAATAAAATAAAAAACACCTGAGACTTCTAGTAAAGTCCCAGGCCGAAGAATAGTATTTATTCATATAATTTTAAGAATTCATCAAATGTTTCTTTAATAAAAGCTAAAAATGTTTCATCTGATTTTAATCGTTCATCACTAGGGGCTAAAGTACGTGCTATAAAAAATTCTCCTTTTTTCACATTTTTAACACGATCAATAGCTTGATGTAAATCAGTATCACTTAAATCTTTGATATATTGTTTATCTTTTTTCATGTGATTTAAACTAATTTGATAATCATTTGGAAGTTGTTTTAATGCATTAAAATGTTTGTCAAAAACTTTAACACGTTCTTCTTTATTTTTTCCTTCATGCATTATTCCATACATGATAAATAATTGATCCCTAAAAAGGCCAATTTGGAAGTGGGGTAACATTTTATAACCACGTTTATTAGGTGCAAAAGCGACCCAGGTATCTATAGGAGGATTAACACTTCTACGCGCATGTTTAGCAACATGTGCATAAAATGTTTCTCCAGTTTGAGAAGTGAAATACTCACTAAAATAATCGCCTAACTGATGTAATTGAGGTCTAATATATTTATTTAAAGCTTCCATTCGTTCATCTAAACCCTCAACGTCAAATGCTTTAAAATCTTTAGGTGTAAATGTGTATTGTGTCATTGATCTTCCTCCTATTTTAATAGTATGTTGAGTTTATTGTAGCATATATTTCAAAGTGATAATGATAGAATAGTAATATACAATATAGATAGTTAATTTAAACTAAAAAGGTAGAGTCAGTACCTAGATGTTAGTCATTTAATTTTTAGGATTTTACCCCTCGTGGTTAGGAGAGTGTCATGAGATTAATAAAAGTAAAAGAAAAAAGACTATAATACAATACTAAAAATTTGGAAATGTTGTTTATAGATCCTAAACATTTTAATAAAGGTTACGGTACAATCATACTTCAGTCACTGATTCAAGAAGATAAAATCCAATATGTAGATGTTAATAAAGATAACCAACATGCATTGAAATTTTATATTAAAAATGGTTTTAAAGCATATAGTGAATCTCAAAAAGACAATCAAGGTAGAGATTACCCGATTTTACATTTAAAATTAGCTTAATGATCTTTTATTTATTTATCTTCCATAATTATAAGATGAATGTACATATTTATTCATATATTTTAAATGTTTTCAGTCTTTTATATCATGGATTTGATAGGTTGCTTTTATTGGCGACCTATTTTTATGCTTATAAACTATTCATAAGAGTTTAATATATAGTGATGAAGGTATAAAATGATGTATAACAATTATAAAATTGATTTGATGTATAATAGTAAGCAACAGGAGATGATAGTATGTCGCTATATGATTTTGCTAAAGGCTTAGTTTTAGAAGCAGGAAATAAAGTTAGAATAATGATGAAGGAAGAATTAAATATTGAAACAAAATCAAATCCGAATGACTTAGTTACAAATGTTGATAAAGCTACTGAAAATTATATATATGATGCGATTACCCATAGTTATCCAGAACATCGTGTTATTGGGGAAGAAGGACATGGTCATGATTTAACTCATGTTGAAGGGGTCGTATGGGTAGTGGATCCAATTGATGGCACATTAAACTTTGTACATCAAAAAGAAAATTTTGCTATCTCAATTGGTATCTATCGAAATGGTAAACCATACGCTGGCTTTGTATATGATGTAATGAAAGATGTTTTATATCATGCCAAGGTAGGTGAGGGTGCATTTGAAAATAAACATCCATTATCTACGATTGAATCTACCACCCTAAAGAAAAGCTTAATTGGTATCAACCCAAATTGGGTAACCAAACCTAAAATGGGTCCTATATTTCAAGATATAGTAAATGATGCAAGAAGCTGTAGAGCATATGGTAGTGCAGCTTTAGAAATTATAAGTGTAGCTAAAGGACAATTGGCTGCTTATATCACACCTAGATTACAGCCTTGGGACTTTGCTGGTGGTCTTATTGTATTAAATGAAGTTGGAGGCGTAGCTAGTAACTTATTAGGTGAACCATTAAATATTTCAAGTGCGAATTCAGTATTAGTAGGAAATTCAAATATTCATAAAGAAATATTAGAAATTTATCTAGCACCTAATACGGCTACTTTAATAGATTTACATCAACGCTTTAAAAAATAAAAAATCTTATTTCAATAAAAAAAGCTTGAGGCAAAAATATCTCAAGCTTTATATATCTTAATGGTTGATTATAGCCAATTGTTTTCACGATACTTTTTCTTAAGCGTAAATCCGGCGCCAAACGTTGCAATGAAAAGAATAAATGTTAAAATCATCATTGGAATACTTCCAGCACCCACGCTGAAACTAAAGAGCACTAAAAATATAACTGCTACAATAGAAAGTATCCAGAATATACCTTTAGATTTTGGTTTTTCCATCCCCATCCCCACCTTTTAGTTATCTTTTGTTAATATTATGATATAATAAAAAAGTTGCAATTAAAAGTGGGAATTTACTCAAGAAAGGATATTATAAAATGACTAATAGAAGAGAAGATGTTCGTAATATTGCAATTATTGCTCACGTCGACCATGGTAAAACAACACTAGTTGACGAATTGCTTAAACAATCTGGAATCTTCAGAGAAAATGAGCATGTTGATGAAAGAGCAATGGACTCTAATGACTTAGAAAGAGAACGTGGTATTACAATTCTTGCTAAAAATACTGCGATAAATTATAAAGGTACAAGAATTAACATCTTAGATACACCAGGACATGCTGACTTTGGTGGTGAAGTTGAACGTATTATGAAAATGGTAGATGGTGTTGTACTTGTTGTAGATGCCTATGAAGGTACTATGCCACAAACACGTTTCGTACTAAAAAAAGCATTAGAACAAAATTTAAAACCTGTTGTAGTAGTTAATAAAATTGATAAACCTTCTGCTAGACCAGAAGCAGTAGTAGATGAAGTATTAGATTTATTTATTGAACTTGAAGCAAATGATGAACAACTTGATTTCCCAGTTGTTTATGCATCAGCTGTAAATGGAACAGCGAGTGTTGATTCTGAAAAACAAGATGAAAACATGCAGTCTTTATATGAAACAATTCTTGATTATGTGCCTGCTCCAATTGATAACAGTGATGAACCACTACAATTCCAAGTAGCATTATTAGACTATAATGATTACGTTGGTCGTATTGGTATTGGCCGTGTATTTAGAGGTAAAATGCGTGTTGGAGATAACGTATCGCTTATTAAATTAGATGGTACAGTGAAAAACTTCCGTGTAACAAAAATCTTTGGTTTCTTTGGTTTAAAACGTGAAGAAATTGAAGAAGCACAAGCGGGAGATTTAATTGCTGTATCAGGAATGGAAGATATCAACGTAGGTGAAACAGTTACACCACATGATCATCAAGAAGCGTTACCAGTATTGCGTATTGATGAACCTACACTTGAAATGACATTTAAAGTAAATAATTCACCATTTGCTGGTCGTGAAGGTGATTTTGTAACTGCTCGTCAAATCCAAGAACGTTTAGATCAACAGCTTGAAACAGATGTATCTTTAAAAGTTACACCAACAGATTCTCCAGATACGTGGGTTGTAGCTGGCCGTGGAGAGTTGCACTTATCTATTTTAATTGAGAATATGAGACGTGAAGGATTTGAACTTCAAGTTTCTAAACCTCAAGTTATTTTACGCGAAATTGATGGTGTATTAAGTGAACCATTTGAACGTGTTCAATGTGAAGTTCCATCTGAAAATGCTGGAGCAGTGATTGAATCACTTGGTGCGCGTAAAGGTGAAATGTTAGACATGTTAACAACTGATAATGGATTAACACGTTTAATCTTTATGGTACCTGCACGTGGTATGATTGGATACACAACTGAATTTATGTCTATGACACGTGGTTATGGCATTATTAATCATACATTTGAAGAATTTAGACCTCGTGTTAAAGCACAAATTGGTGGCCGTCGTAATGGTGCATTAATTTCAATGGATCAAGGACAAGCAACAGCTTATGCCATCATTGGTCTAGAGGACAGAGGTGTAAACTTCATGGAACCAGGTACTGAAGTTTATGAAGGCATGATTGTAGGAGAACATAATCGTGAAAATGACTTAACAGTTAATATTACTAAAGCTAAACATCAAACTAACGTACGTTCAGCAACAAAAGATCAAACTCAAACAATGAATCGTCCAAGAATTTTAACGTTAGAAGAAGCATTAGAATATATTAATGATGATGAATTGGTTGAAGTAACGCCTCAAAGCATCCGTTTAAGAAAAAAAATATTAAATAAAGCTGCACGTGAAAAAGAAGCGAAACGTGTAAAACAAATGATGCAAGATCAATAAAACTAATAAAAAGACGCAACATCAAATTTGATGTTGC
>NZ_KV810857.1:374939-422451 GCF_001812925.1 Staphylococcus sp. HMSC057A08
GCAACATCAAATTTGATGTTGCGTCTTTTTATTATTGAAAAGTATACTATAAGTTTTCATTTGGAAAATGGAGATTAAATTTACGATTTTCATTTGGTCGTTGTCTAGGTGTGTCTAATCGACTTTTACAGTCACTACACATGAATGTTTTAATTGGATTATTACGTAGACGTTTAGCTTCAACTGTACGTTCATCAATTAAGACCTTAGTATCACAAATAATACATTGTACTTCTCGCAACTTAAATCACCTCAATACGAGTTACATATTTAAAGTTATATGAATAGGCGTTCTCCTCGGGGTTATAAACAAAGCTATCTACTGAATTATCATCGTACAATCTCTTACCATCTTTAGCAAATTGGAAAAAAAGATAAGGTAATAATTCTAATGGGATTTCAATTGAAGATGTATCATTTGAAAGTTTAATTGTAGTTGCACTTTCTAAGGGCTCTGCATTTTTAAAAAATGGTGTCATATTTATTGCAAATGAATCTTCTAATACAGCACGTTTACGATACTTAATTTCAGAGTTTAAAGTAGGAGGATTGGTTTGTCCTTCTAATATCGCTCTATTCCATTCGCGGTTATCTTCAAATTTAATAGGTTTAGTTCCTTCAAAAATACCGTTTTCAATATCCTCTATTTTTACTTTTCTATCATCAAAAATCCATGTTGTACTATCTAAAGTAATAGGAAATTTGACATCTCCTTTAATTTGAATCATCTTGCCCACTCCCTAGTTTCAATCTAACTATTATTTTATCATATTTAGATTGAAGGGTTTATTGAATAAACTTGCTTTTTAAAAGGTAGTAGGATAAACTTCTGATATGAAGATATTTAATGATAGGGGGAGAATGTGATGCCGAAGCAAATGAACATAAATAGTGAAGCTTATGAGCAATTAAATCAAGATGCTGACCGAATCTTGCATTTAATTAAGGTTCAAATGGATAATTTAACTATGCCATCTTGCCCACTATATGAAGAGGTTCTCGACACACAAATGTTTGGTTTACAAAAAGAAGTAGACTTTGCTGTGAAACTTGGTTTAGTTGATAAAGAAGAAGGTAAAAGTTTAATGCTTCGTTTAGAAAAAGAATTATCTAAATTGCATGAAGCATTCACAAACGTATAACTCTAAGTCTAATGCTTTTAATATGAAAGTGTTATAATGAGCAAGAATTAATATATGTAATAAATTTATGATAGTGACTGAAATGTTATGTAAATAATATTTTCAGTCCTTTTATTTTATTTTTTATATTTATGTTTGTTAATTAATAATTACAAAGTATATAATAGTTTAGACAGAATTTAATTTGATAAATCGTTTTAATGAGCATATATAGTTTAAATTTTTAGAATTGGATGATCTTTTTTATGAATAATTTAAAAAATATATTTCGATACATAGGTAGAACCTCTAAGTTTATCGATTATCCATTATTAATTTCATATGTTATTTTGTGTTTTATAGGTTTAGTGATGGTTTACAGTGCCAGTATGGTGGCAGCTACTAAAGGGACATTAACAGGTGGCGTTGAGGTTTCAGGTACATATTTTTATAACAGACAATTAATTTATGTTATCATGAGTTTTATTATTGTCTTTTTTATTTCATTTATGATGAATATAAAAGTTTTTAAACAATCAAAAATTCAACAGTGGATTATGATTATCATCTGTGTCCTTTTAATTTTAACATTATTGGTAGGTAAAAATATCAATGGTTCAAAAAGTTGGATAGACTTAGGATTTATGAATCTACAAGCTTCAGAGTTACTAAAAATTGCTTTAATTCTTTATATTTCTTATGTATTAAGTAAAAAATTACCACAGTTAAGAGGTAATTTAAAAATTATCAAAGGACCAGTTATTTTAATTATCCTTTGTTTAGGTTTAGTACTTTTACAAGGAGATATTGGACAAACATTATTAACATTAATTATTATATTATCAATGTTTTTATTTGTAGGTATAGGTGTTAAGAAAATAGTAAAAGGACCTATATTATATATTATTCTTGGATTTATTCTTATTGCTGGGTTCTTTATTTTCACCGGAATGATGCCAGAATATTTAAAGGCACGTTTTAGTACAATTTACGATCCTTTTAGTTCTTCTTCAGGAACTGGGTATCATTTATCCAATTCATTAATGGCAATCGGAAATGGAGGATTATTTGGTCGAGGATTAGGTAACGGTATCATGAAACTGGGCTATCTTCCAGAAGCGCATACAGATTTTATTTTCGCAGTAATTTGTGAAGAATTGGGACTGGTCGGTGCCTTATTAGTAATTGGATTATTATTTTTTATTGTATTCCGTGCATTTGTATTAGCCACTAAAACATCTTCATATTTTTATAAATTAATATGTGTTGGTGTAGCGAGTTATATTGGTAGTCAAACGTTCGTAAATTTAGGGGGTATATCAGCCACGATTCCTCTTACAGGGGTGCCTCTTCCATTTATAAGTTTTGGTGGTTCGTCTATGATCAGTTTAAGTATTGCTATGGGATTATTATTGTTAGTAGCAAGACAAATTAAAGTTGAAGAAAAAAGAACGATAAAAAATAAAAAATCCAAAGTGGATATTCCTAGACAATATTAAAATCACTTAATTATAGGTGTAAATATGTAACTAACATTATTGAGAGTGGAAGCGAGTATTAAAAAATTTGCTTCCACTCTTTTTACATTTATGTGACAAGTTAAAGGATTACTGGTCTAGAGTAGCGTCTTCAAATTATAAATGATAATATAAAGTTATTAAATATAATAAATATTAATGATTACATTTTAAAATAGTGATTAAGCTAACCTATTTACTATATTTTCATTTTATAAATTGTATGTAAAAAAGTAATAGCTTTCTCATTTATTTTAAGATAAAATTTTATTATCTAATTAGTTAGAATATTCAAATTATAAAGGGGTGTTTCTTCTTTGAATCATATAAAAAAATTATTAGTAGCCAATCGTGGTGAAATTGCAATTAGAATTTTTAGAGCAGCAACGGAATTAAATATTCAAACAGTAGCAATTTATTCAAATGAAGACAAAAATTCATTACATAGATATAAAGCCGATGAATCATATTTAGTGGGAAAAGATTTAGGACCTGCCGAAAGTTATTTAAATATTGAACGCATTATTGAAGTAGCAAAACGTGCGAATGTAGATGCAATACATCCAGGTTATGGCTTTTTAAGTGAAAATGAAGAATTTGCAAGACGTTGTAATGAAGAAGGCATAACATTTATTGGCCCGCACCTAGACCATTTAGATATGTTTGGTGATAAAGTAAAAGCAAGAACAACTGCAATTAAAGCAAATTTACCAGTTATACCAGGAACAGATGGACCAATTGAAAATTTTGATGCAGCAAAGGCATTTGCTAAAGAAGCAGGGTTCCCTCTGATGATTAAAGCCACAAGTGGTGGTGGTGGGAAAGGTATGCGTATTGTTCGCGAAGAAAGTGAATTAGAAGATGCGTTTCATCGTGCGAAATCTGAAGCACAAAAATCATTTGGTAATAGTGAAGTATATATCGAAAGATACATCGATAATCCAAAACATATTGAAGTTCAAGTTATTGGCGATGAATATGGTAATATTGTTCATCTATATGAGCGTGATTGTTCTGTACAACGTCGTCATCAAAAAGTAGTTGAGGTAGCACCATCTGTAGGTTTACCTGATGAATTAAGAGAACGTATTTGTCAATCTGCATTACAATTAATGAAAAATATCAAATATGTTAATGCTGGAACAGTGGAATTTTTAGTATCCGGGGATGAATTCTTCTTCATTGAAGTCAATCCGCGTGTTCAGGTAGAGCATACGATTACAGAAATGATTACAGGAATTGATATAGTTAAAACTCAAATTTTAGTGGCAGATGGAGCAAGCCTATTTGACGAACGTATCGCTTTACCTCCTCAAGAAGAAATCCAAACACTTGGTTATGCTATTCAATGTCGTATCACTACTGAAGATCCTACAAATGATTTTATGCCAGATTCTGGTACGATTATTGCTTATCGTTCAAGTGGTGGTTTTGGTGTACGTTTAGACGCAGGAGATGGCTTCCAAGGCGCTGAAATTTCACCTTACTATGACTCACTATTAGTGAAATTATCTACTCATGCCATTACTTTTAAACAAGCTGAAGAAAAAATGGAACGCTCTTTACGAGAAATGCGTATTCGTGGTGTGAAAACAAATATCCCATTTTTAGTTAATGTCATGCGTAATGAAAAATTCCGAAGTGGAGATTATACAACAAAATTTATTGAAGAAACACCGGAATTATTCGATATTGCACCTACATTAGACCGTGGTACTAAAACATTAGAATACATTGGGAATGTAACCATTAATGGTTTTCCGAATGTCGAAAAACGTACGAAGCCAGACTATGAGTCAACTTCGATTCCGCAAGTTTCAAAAAAGAAAATTCAAAGTCTATATGGTACAAAACAATTACTAGATGAAAAAGGGCCTAGTGGTGTTGCGGATTGGGTTAAAGTACAAGATGATGTTTTAATTACTGATACGACATTCCGTGATGCGCACCAATCTTTACTTGCTACGCGTGTACGTACAAAAGATATGTTAAATATAGCTTCTAAAACTGCTGAAGTATTTAAAGATAGTTTTTCTTTAGAAATGTGGGGTGGCGCTACTTTTGATGTAGCATACAACTTCTTAAAAGAAAATCCTTGGGAGCGTTTAGAAAAACTTAGAAAAGCGATTCCAAATGTATTATTCCAAATGTTATTAAGAGCTTCAAATGCTGTGGGTTATAAGAATTATCCTGATAACGTAATTCAAAAATTTGTAGATGAAAGTGCTAAAGCAGGTGTAGATGTTTTCCGTATTTTCGACTCATTAAACTGGGTAGATCAAATGAAAGTGGCAAATGAAGCGGTACAAAAAGCAGGTAAAATTTCGGAGGGTACTATTTGTTACACAGGTGATATTTTAAACCCAGAACGTTCAAATGTGTTCACTTTAGATTACTATGTTAAATTAGCTAAAGAATTAGAACGTGAAGGTTTCCATATTTTAGCAATTAAAGATATGGCTGGCTTATTAAAACCTAGAGCAGCATATGAACTGGTTGGAGAATTAAAAGCTGCAGTTAATTTACCAATACATCTACATACCCATGATACAAGTGGAAATGGTTTATTAATCTACAAACAAGCCATCGATGCTGGTGTAGATATTATCGATACAGCTATTGCATCGATGAGTGGCTTAACAAGTCAACCAAGTGTGAACTCTTTATATTATGCATTAGATGGATTTAAACGAAATATGCGTACAGATATTCAAGGTTTAGAAGAATTAAGTCACTATTGGAGTACTGTTCGTCCATACTACGTTGACTTTGAAAGTGATATTAAGTCACCTAATACAGAAATTTATCAACATGAAATGCCAGGTGGTCAATACTCTAATTTAAGTCAACAAGCTAAAAGTTTAGGTCTTGGTGAACGTTTTAATGAGGTCAAAGATATGTATCGTCGTGTTAATTTCTTGTTTGGAGATATCGTTAAAGTGACACCATCTTCAAAAGTGGTAGGAGATATGGCGTTATATATGGTACAAAATGATTTAGATGAACAATCGATTATTGAACAAGGTTATAAATTAGATTTTCCTGAATCAGTAGTGTCATACTTTAAAGGTGAGATTGGTCAACCAGTAAATGGCTTTAATAAACAATTACAAGATATTATTTTAAAAGGTCAACAACCGCTAACTGAACGTCCAGGAGAATATTTAAAACCAGTAGATTTTGATGAGATACGAGAACAATTACAAGATAAAAATTATGGTGAAGTGACTGAGCAAGATATTATAAGTTATGTACTTTATCCAAAAGTATTTGATCAATTTATTCAAACTAGACAACAATATGGTAACTTATCATTACTTGATACACCGACATTCTTCTTTGGTATGCGTAACGGGGAGACTGTAGAGATTGAAATTGAAAACGGAAAACGTTTAATTATTAAACTTGAAACAATTAGCGAAGCAGATGAAAATGGTAACCGAACAATTTATTACGTGATGAATGGTCAAGCACGTCGTATTACGATTAAAGATGAAAACATAAAAACAAATGCGAATGTAAAACCTAAAGCAGATAAAACAAATCCAAATCATATAGGAGCTCAAATGCCAGGAAGTGTGACTGAAGTTAAAGTTTCAGTAGGTGATGAGGTTAAAGTAAATCAACCACTATTAATTACCGAAGCAATGAAAATGGAAACAACAATTCAAGCTCCGTTTAATGGAGTGATTAAAAAAGTTACTGTTGGAAATGGTGATGCTATTGCAACGGGAGATTTATTAATCGAAATTGAAAAATCTGAGTAGGTATTAAAAAGTTTAAAAGCATAAGATAGAAAGTTAAATGACATTCTATCTTATGCTTTTTTGCATAAAAAACACGTTAGAGATTATATGTTCTACAATAACTCTAACGTGTCTTTTAAAACTTTATTTAATTTTTGAATTTTCACTTCTAATTGAACGAAGCATGAGTAAAATAAAGTAAGCGATTAAGCCAAAAAGTATAGTAATACAAAGTGCGTGTAGCAATGCAACAATTAAATTAACATGTGTCATTACAGACAATGCGCCCGTAATCACTTGTAAAATAATTAAAATAAATGCGGCAGTATAACCATATCTAATTGTACGGTTCTCAGAATAATTTTTGATGGCATGAATAAATGTGATCATAATCCAACAAAAAGTGATAAGTGCCATACCGCGATGTGCAAATTGTACCCAATCTTGCTCAGTATGGGGTACTAAATCATTAAACGGTAATGGCCAGCTTCCATATGCTAAACTTGCTTTAGCATGGCGAACCAAAGCACCAGTATAAATAGCGACATAAACAACGCCCGTCATAATCCAAGTAAGATTACGCAATGGTTTTTTTATAAATAATTCATCAGCCTCATATTTTTTATCCACTTCAAAAATAATAAGCATTAATACGAATACAGAAGAAAAACTAATTAATGAAATCCCAAAATGTAAAGCTAAGACATAAGAATTTTGTTGCCAAATAACAGCTGCTGCACCAATCAAGGCTTGAATTAATAGAAAAGCAACACTAATAATTGCTAAAGGTTTAACCTCTTTAATGTATCCTATATTTTTCCAAGCTGTGATGGCCAACCATAACACAACAATTAATGATAAACCTGATACAGCTCGGTGACTCAATTCAATGATTGTAGCAATTGGCAAATTTTGAGGTAATAAAGCACCGTGACATAAAGGCCATGAAGCACCACAGCCATCTTCAGAGCCCGTCTTAGTTACTAAGGCGCCCCCAAGTTGTACCATTGCCATAATAATTGTTGCTACGATTGATAACCATTTAAGGTTTCGTTTGTTAAACAAGTTTAAACACCCCGCCATTAATTTAAAATATTTTGTAATATGATATCCATTTATGCTCTGATTTTAATATAAAAGATATAATTATAAATATTACCACTATTATACTACAATAATTAAAGACAAAAAATTAGTGAAACAGAAAGTCGTTAAAGTGTCACAATTTAAATAAATATAACCTAGCCTTTTATAAGTAATTATTATATCATAATACTATATGAAAATTTTAAGGAGGGGAACCATGAGTAAAGAACACACTTTATCACAGCCGTCAAGTAGAGTGTCTTTTAAAGAACTACAACAAATTATTAAAATGGGCTTGGTACAGGGTAACTTAATTCCTGCTTTTGCAGGCGCTTGGTTAGCTATTGTAATGACAAATCATTCCTTCCTATCGTCAATACCTCAAATCCTATTAATGTTGATAGGTTCGACATTAATTATGGGTGGTGCTTGTGCATTAAATAATTATTATGATCAAGATATTGATAAAATTATGCCAAGTAAACAAAGTAGACCAACAGTAAACGATAGAATTTCTGATAAACATTTATTGATGTTAAGTTTTGGTATGATGTTAGTAGGAGAAGCATGTCTATTCTTATTAAATGTGCCATCAGGTGTTTTAGGACTTTTTGGTATAGTAGGATATGTATCATATTATTCAATCTGGTCTAAAAGACATACGACTTGGAATACAGTAGTAGGAAGTTTTCCAGGCGCTGTACCACCTTTAATTGGATGGACAGCTATTGATGGACAAATCAGTCTTGTAGCTTTTGCTTTATTTTTAGTTGTCTTTTGTTGGCAACCTATTCATTTCTATGCTCTAGCTATTAAACGTAGTGATGAATACTCATTAGCAAATATTCCTATGTTACCTTCAGTAAAAGGTTTTAAACGTACAAGAATAAGTATGTTTATTTGGTTAGTATTATTATTACCATTACCTTTCCTATTATCTAGTTTAGGCACTACGTTTGTTGTATTAGCAACTTTATTAAATTTTGGATGGGTTTTTATAGGTTTAACAACATTTAAGAAAAATACCGATCAAACTAAGTGGGCAACAAAAATGTTTATCTATTCACTAAATTATCTAGTAGTATTCTTTGCATTAGTCGTTGTCATCTCTTTAATAAAAATGATTTAAAATATCTAAGTTAAATAAGGATGGAACATATGAGTTTACCAATTCTACCAACTATTAGTACAAGCTGTATCGTAATTAGTGCTATTTTAGTAGCGATAGGATGGTGGCAAATTGCTCATCGTCATGTTAATACTCACAAAAAAGTTATGTTATGGGCAGCATTTTTCGCATTAACGTTTTTTATTATTTACTCAACTCGAACGATATTTATAGGTAATACAGATTTTGGTGGTCCAGATTCTGTTAGAACATATTATAAGATATTCTTAATCTTCCACGTTAATCTTGCTACGATTGGTGGCGTATTAGGATTAGTTCAAATTATTACTGCATTTAAAGATAAATTTAAATGGCATAGAAGAATTGGACCTGTCGCTTCAATTATATGGTTCTTTACTGGCATTACAGGTGTGGCAGTATACTTATTATTATATGTAATTTATCCAGGTGGAGAAACTACATCGTTGATTAAAGCCACACTAGGTTTATAACAATATTGAATAATTTTAAAGAATAGCCTGGGACATAATGAGTTGTCTCAGGTATTTTTAATATTTGGGTAGTCGATGATCAAATTGTTAAGGAGGACGACGAATTCAAAATGAATTCTGATTCACTTCCTTTTTTATCATGAAATAACAACAGTGGATTCTATATTGATATGATAAAATTGTTTAGTATTAATTGTTTATTTTATTTGTAAATAGGTATAATGTAGTTTAATTAATAAATTTGGAGTTTAGAAAAAATGAATGACTTGATTGTTAAAATAGTTATTTTGTACAATATATGTAATTCTAAAGAGGTGGGGGAGTAATGACTAAGTTAGTAATTAAAGTTTTAGGAATCGTATTTTTAATTACATTTCTAATTTATTTATTTTACTCACCAAGATTAAAATTTGATGTCCTTGAAAATCCTAATAACAACAATAAAATAAGTCATTCAAATCAAGAATCACATTCCGTGAAAAAACAGACTGAAAATCCTGCTCCCAAAAATGGGATAGGTACTTGGATAGGTAAAGATATTAATTATCTTACAAATAAATATGGACAAGCAAATCGTACATACCCTGTTAAAGGCGGATATACTGATTATATATTTAAGAGAAAGCAACAATATTATATTGTCACTACAAAACATGACGAAATTAAATCTGTTTATGCTACTGGAGAAAAAGCTCAAACCGAATCATTAAAAATCAATGAAAATGCTTCACATATATTTGAAAAAACTAGTATTAATCCTGACCCCTCTTTTAAAGTGAATGGAAAACAATATAATTTTGAGTTATCAGATGAAGATATTAAAACTCAAACTCTAATTAAATATGGTAATGTTTATGCTCAAGTTTATGTAGATCAACAATCAAATCGAATTATGGGTATTCGATATCTAGATAAAGAACTATTAGCATTTATAAAACCGTATCAATTAACAGATGAAGAAGATATATCAGATGATAAATTTAATAATGACAGAAATAATAAAAATTCATTACCATATGAACAAAACCCAAATCAATTGATAACACTCTATGAAATTACTAATCAAATGAGAGATTTAAAACATATTCCACCATTGAAAGTAAATTCAGACATATCACACATTGCTTCAGCAAACTTATATGAAGCAACTGGTACAGAAGATGTTGAATTTACAGAAGGTGCACTTAAGAGCCAACTTGATAACGAAAATATTGATTTTATAGCTACAAGTCAAAATGTGGGTTATGATTTCAATGATGTGCCTACATTAATTCATAGTTGGATGAATTCGGATATACACTGTTCAAGAATGTTAAATAAAAAGTATAATGAAATGGGTGGAGAAGTAATGAGAAATTATTATTCACTTATTTTTGTACAAAAATAGGTTGTGAGGTGACCGATAATGTATACAGAGGAAACATTATCAATTTTAGATGAAATTGAAGATTTATCAGACATGATTGTACAATCAAAAGTGTATTTTAATTATAGAGAAGCTCAAAAAAAACTTAAACAAGATGATGAAGCACATTTATTGTATCAAGCTTTTTTAAAATCAAAAGAACGTTATGATGAAGTGATGCGCTTTGGTAGATATCACCCAGATTATCAAAATGTCATGTTAGAGACACGTCGACGTAAGCGAGCTTATGAAATGTTGCCTAATGTAATGGATTACAAATCTAAAGAAGTACAATTACAAAATTTAATAGATGAAGTGTTGACTAAAATCGCATTATCTGTGTCAGAAAATGTAAAGATTGAAGTGGGTAATCCATTTTTTAAAACAAATTCTAAAGGTTGCGCCTCAGGAGGCACATGTAATTGTAGTTTATAATTAAGAATAAAAATCTAGTAAATCAGAGGTTGAGTTGCAAAATTAGATGTAAGTATATTTTTATTTTAGTTATTGATGATTAATATATTAAAAGAATCTGAGACAATGATGATGTATGTCTCAGATTCTTTTATGCATATAGTTTAATTTTATATAATATATAGAATAAGTGTATTTAACTTAAGGTATGCTGTTTTAGTAGTGATTTAAATTGTTTACCTAAATCAGGACGGTCAGTAACAATGGTGTGAACACCTTTTTGATACAAATCATACATTAAGTCAACACTATTGATGCCATAATAACCTGGCACAATATTTAATAAGTTAAGCCATTGAATAAAATGAGTTGATGATAATGGGATACCTTTGAATTTTATAGGCATTTGAAATGTGTCAGCTTGAGGATGATAATGATAGCCTAGTCCTAAAATAAACTTAATCACACCTTCAGTCACTTCATGTTGACTTGCGCCAGTAGCGATTTCTCCATTGCTTATTGCTCTAAAACGTTCATTTTGTTCTTTATGAAAACTCGTTACAAGTACACGTTTCTCAGCATGATGATGCTTTATAATATCATACATTTTTTTAGGGGCAATAGATCCTTCATAACTACTTGGAGCATCTTTTAAATCTACATTGATATATTTGCTAGGGTACATTTTTAAAAGTTCATCGAAAGTTAAAATTCTAGCTTGTTGATGCCCTCTGTAAATATGTCGACCATTGATATCAGTAAAATGAAATCCTGCATCTAATTTTTTTAATTCTTTTAGTGTGTAATCACATACTTTTCCTGAACCATTAGTAGTACGGTCGACTGTAGCGTCGTGAAAAACAATCAATTCTTCATCTTTAGTTAGTCTCACATCTGTTTCAAAGCCATCTAAACCATAATCAACAGCATTATCGAAAGCTAATTGTGTTTGTTCTGGTCGAACTGACATTCCACCTCTATGTGCAAAAATATAAGGTGCTGGTCCATTAAAAAAGTAAGGTATGTCTTTAAGCATGTTAGGCTTTTGATTTCTTTTTAAAAGTAATAAACTGCTTAGTATACCCATACTAGTGATACCCAAATTAAAAAAATTTTTCTTAATGTGTTTCAAGGTATAACCTCCTAAAGTTCATTTAAAATTAATAATTAAATCAATATTTTTTGAAAGTTAAGTATTGAGATATTGAATGTATTTTATAAAATTATTAGTCATGGTATAGTAATTATGCATAATAAATGGAGTGAGTGAAATAATATGGAATTGATTCCAAGAGTTAGCTTAATTATTTACTTAAAGCATATTAAACATGAAAGACAGATACGTAAATATGGACATATTGTTTATACTAATAAACCTCGAAAGTATATAGTAATGTATGTTAATGAACATGAAGTAGACGATATTCTCCAGAAATTAATGAAATTAAAATATGTCTTACATATTGATGGATCCCCCTATAAAAACTTGAAAAAAACATATGATAAAGAAAAGCATGAAATGCTTTAAGATGTATTTAAAAATTGTTATTGCATCGGTGGGATCCAATTTTGTAAACGAAGTACGCTAATTAAATATTTAAAATATAAATCATTCGTATGAAATGCATTTGGCGGTTGAACATCAATGCCGACAATAGGAATGTCATACGATTGAGCTTGTTCATTAATCATCTCAAATTTTTTATTACTATTTGGGTAGGGATATTTTAAAGCGTTTAACATCATATACATGGCTTGAAATTGTTTACCGGTCGTAGGATTCATAATAATTGCGACTGACGATAATTGTTTGTCTGACTGTGGTGTATGGAAATAGACAACCTTGTCTATTCTTGCATGATTATATTCAATAAGAGTAAGAAATTCGAATAAATCTGTAAGTCCTTCTCCTAAAATAATAAATGATTGTTTCATAAATATTTAATTCTCCTTTTTCAAAACAAATTATAGTAAATAAATGAATGAAATGGAAGTGTAAGTCAAAATGAGAGTCATTGCTGGAAAACATAAAAGTAAACCACTAGAGAGTTTAGAAGGACGCAATACACGTCCAACAATGGATAAAGTTAAAGAAGGTATTTTTAACAGTTTACATGAAGTATACGGCTTAGGTTTAGACTTATTTGCTGGTAGTGGTGCTTTAGGAATTGAAGCACTTTCTAGAGGTATGGATAAAGTTATATTTGTAGACCAAAACTTTAAAGCAGTTAAAGTGATCCAAGCTAACTTGAAACAATTAAATTTAGAGGAACAATCTGAAGTATATAAAAATAATGCAGATAGAGCGTTAAAGGCTATCAATAAAAGAGACATTCAATTTGATTTTATTTTTTTAGACCCTCCTTATAATAAAGGGCTAATAGATAAGGCTCTAGACCAAATTTCTAAGTTTAATTTATTAAAAGAACATGGTATTATCATTTGTGAGTTTAGTAATCAAGAAAAAATCAATACATATGATTTTGAAGTAATTAAGCAATATCATTACGGTTTAACAGATACTTTGTTATTAAAAAAAGGAGAACACAATGACTAAGACAAAAGCAGTCATTCCAGGTAGCTTTGATCCTATTACTTATGGACATTTAGATATTATCGAAAGAAGTTCTGATCGATTTGATGAACTTCATGTATGTATATTAAAAAATAGTAGTAAAGCAGGTACATTTTCTATTGAAGAACGTATGGAATTAATACGTGAATCTGTAAAACATTTGCCAAATGTGAAAGTACATAATTTTAATGGATTACTTGTCGATTTTTGTGATAAAATAGGCGCTAAAACAATTATTCGTGGCTTAAGAGCAGTGAGTGATTTTGAATATGAATTACGCTTAACTTCAATGAATAAAAAATTAAATAGTAATGTTGAAACAATGTATATGATGACAAGTACAAACTATTCATTTATTAGTTCAAGTGTTGTGAAAGAAGTGGCTCAATATAAGGCAGATATTTCAGATTTCGTACCTAGTCATGTTGAAAGAGCATTAAAAGAAAAATTTGAAGATTAAAAAATGAGCGTATAGAACAGAAATGAAATGTTCCATACGCTTTAATTCAATTATTTAATCTAATTACAGGTGTATTAAAATCATTTTTCTTTTGACCTGATAATAAGTTATAAATATCGGTAGCTTTAATTTCATTTTTAAAAAAATGAGCAGATGTTTTATTAATATTAGTGATGAATTGACGCTCTGGAAATTTGGTTTTTAATTGTTTGAGATAACTTTGTCCGCGACGATTCATTCCTAAAATTCTTACAGCTGAAATGGATTGAATAGAATCTTCTTTTTTTACATTTAAAAGAATTTGCATAAGTATGCGTTGTAAATGAGTATAGGTAAAGCGTTTTGTCTTCAGTAAAGACATAAAGGATTCAAAAGAAGTTGCTTGATTAATATATTTTTTTAATCGATGTTCTAGTCCTTCAGATATAGTGTATATATGAGCCATTTCATGAATTGAATGACTTAAGATATGATATTTAATCAAGTTAAATGTATCCTCTTTAGTTAAATGAGGTGTTGTATACAGTGATTGAATTGAAGAGGGAACAACTGTAGTCCACTGAGTTGCTTGAGTGATTAACGACTGCCTAATTGCAGAACCACTTGCAAAGGATGATGTTTCAATTGTCGCATCATGATGATGAGCATGCACACGTTGGATAGCAAGTCCTTTCATGTGAGGTGCAAATTGTTGTATAGCTTTTAAGTAAGTGATTGCTAAAATATTATTAGGCATTTTTAGTAAAGTATTATCGCTAATTAAATCATTTATAATTTTTGCATAATTACTACCTTCTTTTACTTTTTGATTAAAAGTTGAACTATGTTCTAAATTGATTATTTCATTTGCAGCATTTTTAAGGCGAGTTATATCAGGTGTTTCACTTCCAAAAGCAATAGTATCAACATCTAGATAACGAGCAACTTGAACAGCTATCTGTGCAAAATAATCACTTGAAGAAAGACTAGCGATAAGAGGTAACTCAACAACTAAATCGACATTGGAAAGTGCCATTTGTGTACGTAGAAATTTGTTATAAATAGCAGGTTCACCTCTCATAACGAAGTTACCACTCATGATTGCAATAGAGATCTCTGCATCGGACTGTGTTTTAGCTTGTTGCGCATGATAAGCATGACCGTTATGAAATGGATTATACTCTGTAATCAATCCAACACTTTTCATTTGCAATTCGTCCTTTCAGTATTCATTATTAGTATTGTAACAGATAATAAGATGTTAAGAAAAAATCTTGACAACTTATAATAGTAAAGTTAAAATAAATTTTGTGTTTGTTAGAGGTGAAGCCATATGAAATGGTCAATAACGCAATTGAGAAAATATCAAGGTAAACCTTTTGAATTCAATAAAAAGGCGAACTTTGACGATTTAATAGAGCCTTTAGGTCTGATTGATTTATCAGAAGTAAATATCGAAGGTGAATTAACCATAAAATCAAATGAAGTGATAGCAGATATGCATGTTACTGGTACGTATACTATGCCTTGTGCTCGTACATTAGTGCCTGTAGATGTGCCACTTGATGTCAGAACTTCCGAAGTATTTGATTTAGAAGGTTATAATAGTTATACCGAAGAAGAAGTAGATGAAGATGAACATTATCATCTTGCTACAGATGGTATGATTAATATCCGAGATATTGCTAAAGAATTGGTTATTATTGAGAAGCCAATGCGTGCATTTTCTGAGAATAGTGATCAAATGCTTACAGAAGGTAACGGTTGGGAAGTTATTGATGAAGAACAAGCGCTTGAGCTTGAAAACTCTAAAGATAACGACGATTCCCAAACACGCCAAGTTGATCCTAGGCTTCAAAAATTACAACAGTTATATGATAAAGAGTAATAGCAGGTTAATTTAATTTATAGTATAATAATTAAATGACCGAATACTTGAGATTATGTGTTTTAATATTAAGGAGGATATATCATGGCAGTACCAAAAAGAAGAACGTCTAAAACTAGAAAAAATAAACGTCGTACTCATTTCAAAATTTCAGTACCTGGTATGACTGAATGCCCAAATTGTGGCGAGTACAAATTATCTCACCGCGTATGTAAAAACTGTGGTTCTTACAATGGTGAAGAAGTCGTTTCTAAATAATTTATATCTATTAAAAAAAGGTGGAATACGAATTCATTATGAATTCTATCCCACTCTTTTTTTATATTATCTCAATTTATACCATTGCTATCAAAAATAATTTGGAGAGACTATTATGGAACAAATTACTTCAACACAAAATAATAAAATTAAATTAGCAAATAAACTTAAAAAGAAAAAAGAACGCGATAAAACAGGATTAGCTCTCATCGAAGGGATACATTTAATTGATGAAGCATTTAAAAGTAATATAATGATTAAACAATTATTTGTAATTGAGCCAGAAAGAACAGATTCTAGACTTTTAGAGTATGCAAAAGAAGCTTACGAAATTAATATGAAAGTGGCTGAATCATTATCAGGGACTATTACACCACAAGGTTTTTTTGCAGTTATTGAAAAACCTAAACATGATATCTCAAAAGCGAAACAAGTGTTATTACTTGATCGTATACAAGATCCTGGTAACTTAGGCACGTTAATTCGTACAGCAGATGCTGCGGGTATAGATATGGTTGTAATGGAAAAAGGTACAGCAGACGCATACCAAGACAAAGTAATGAGAGCAAGTCAAGGAAGTGTATTTCACATTCCTATTGTCACAACAGAATTAAATAAATTTATTGAACAATTTGATGGCCCAGTATATGGTACAGCCTTAGAAAATGCTGTGTCTTATAAAAACATCGAATCGCAAGACACATTTGCCTTATTACTTGGTAATGAAGGAGAAGGTGTTAATAAAGAATTATTAGCACATACCTCGCAAAATCTTATTATACCTATATACGGCAAAGCGGAAAGTTTAAACGTGGCGATTGCTGGAAGTATTTTGCTTTATCATTTGAAAGGTTGACCTTTTGATTTAAAATCGACTATACTTAATTGTATACAAAATTAAAATGATATGTTTATTAAAGATAAATATAAACCGATAAAAAGACGTAAACTAAATGATTAATTGCACAGGGAAAGTAAGCGTGACTGAAACTTACTTCAATTTACATTAGTTTTTTTCACCTTTTTGGTTACTTAAAGAAATTTAAGTCGGAGTGCATCTTCGTTAACAATGCTAACAAGTGTATGCTTAAGCATAAATTTGGGTGGTACCACGGAAGGCTTTCGTCCCAGTTATTTAGGGATGAAAGTCTTTTTTTAATTTAATAAAGCAAATTTTATGATAAATAGAAAGTATGAGGTGTAAGTCATGACTCAAAATGACTCAATGACAGAATTAAGACAACAAGCTTTAGTAGACATTAACGAAGCGCAAGATGAACGTGCTTTACAAGATGTCAAAGTACAGTATCTAGGAAAAAAAGGCTCTGTAAGTGGTTTAATGAAAAATATGAAAGATTTACCAAATGAAGAAAAGCCAGCTTATGGACAAAAAGTAAATGAATTAAGACAAGCAATTCAAAATGAACTTGAAGAAAAACAAGAATTATTAAAAAATGAAAAGTTAAACCAACAACTTGCTGAGGAAACAATTGATGTTACATTACCTAGTCGTCAAATTAATATTGGCTCAAAACATCCATTAACTAGAACAGTTGAAGAAATTGAAGATTTATTCCTAGGATTAGGATATGAAATTGTTGACGGATACGAAGTAGAACAAGATTATTATAATTTTGAAGCTTTAAATCTTCCTAAATCACATCCAGCCCGAGATATGCAAGATAGTTTTTATATTACAGATGAGATTTTGATGCGTACGCACACGTCTCCAGTGCAAGCACGTACAATGGAAAAACGCCACGGTCAAGGACCAGTAAAAATTATTTGTCCTGGGAAAGTGTATCGACGAGATTCAGATGATGCTACACATAGTCATCAATTTACACAAATTGAAGGTTTAGTAGTAGATAAACATATTAAAATGAGTGATTTGAAAGGAACGTTAGAGTTAGTAGCTAAAAAATTATTTGGGGCTGATCGTGAGATTCGATTACGACCAAGTTATTTCCCATTCACAGAGCCATCAGTGGAAGTAGATGTCTCTTGTTTCAAATGTAAAGGTCAAGGATGTAATGTATGTAAACATACTGGATGGATTGAAATCTTAGGTGCAGGTATGGTACATCCTAATGTTCTAGAAATGGCCGGTTTTGATTCAAATGAATATTCTGGCTTTGCATTTGGTATGGGGCCAGATCGTATAGCAATGTTAAAATACGGAATCGAAGACATTCGTCATTTCTATACAAATGATGTGAGATTCCTTAATCAATTTAAAGCTGTAGAAGATAGAGGTGAAGCATAATGTTGATTTCAAATGAATGGTTAAAAGATTACGTAGATGCTGGTGTACCTGCTAAAGACTTAGCTGAGCGTATTACACGTACAGGTATTGAAGTAGCAGATATTATAGATTACTCAAAAGATATTAAAAATTTAGTAGTAGGATATGTAACATCTAAAGAAAAACATCCAGATGCAGATAAATTGAATATCTGTCAAGTTGATATAGGTGAAGAAGAACTTGTTCAAATTGTTTGTGGAGCACCTAATGTTGATGAAAATCAATATGTGATTGTAGCTAAAGTAGGTGGACGTTTACCTGGAGGGATTAAAATAAAACGTGCCAAATTACGCGGAGAACGTTCGGAAGGTATGATTTGTTCCTTACAAGAAATTGGTGTCTCAAGTAATGTTGTACCAAAAGATTATGAAAATGGAATTTTCGTATTTCCTAATGAAGTGACACCAGGAACTGATGCACTAGACGCATTATATCTTAATGATCAAATTATGGAATTTGATTTAACACCTAACCGTGCAGACGCTTTAAGTATGGTGGGAACTGCATATGAAGTTGCAGCGTTATATCAAGCTGAAATGACTAAACCAAACACAACGCTTAACGAAACTGAAACTTCCGCAACAGATGAGTTATCAGTGACAGTTGATAATCCTGAAAAAGTCCCTTATTACAGTGCAAGAGTTGTTAAAAATGTGAGAATTGCACCATCACCTATTTGGATGCAAGCACGTTTAATTAAAGCTGGTATCCGTCCAATTAATAATGTAGTTGATATTTCTAACTATGTATTACTCGAATATGGTCAACCACTTCATATGTTTGATCAAGATCATATGGGTTCTAAAGATATTGTTGTACGTCAAGCGAATGAAAATGAAACAATGACAACATTAGACGATACTGAAAGAACTCTTATTGATACAGATATCGTTATTACAAATGGTAAAGAACCTATTGCATTAGCTGGTGTTATGGGTGGAGATTTTTCAGAAGTGACTGATCAAACAATGAATGTCGTAGTAGAAGGTGCGATTTTTGACCCTGTATCTATTCGTCACACATCACGTCGTTTGAATTTACGTAGTGAGTCTTCAAGTCGCTTTGAAAAAGGTATTGCAACAGAATTTGTCAATGAAGCAGTCGATAGAGCTTGTTATTTACTTGAACATTATGCCTCTGGCGAAGTATTAAAAGATAGAGTGGCACAAGGGGATTTAGGTTCACTTGTTACGCCAATTGATATTACTGCCGAAAAAGTAAATCAAACAATTGGTTTTAATTTATCAAATGATGAGATTAAAGCTATTTTTGAACAATTAGGATTTAAAACGATTCAAAATGCCGATACTTTAACAGTATATGTACCTTCACGTCGTAAAGATATTTCAATTAAGGAGGATTTAATTGAAGAAATAGCAAGAATATACGGTTATGATAATATTCCTTCAACTTTACCAGTGTTCGATGATGTAACTAGTGGAAAATTGACAGATCGTCAATATAAAACGCGTACAGTAAAAGAAACACTCGAAGGTGCAGGATTAAATCAAGCCATCACATATTCACTTGTGTCTAAAGACCATGCGAAAGATTTTGCATTACAAGAACGTCCTACAATTAGTCTACTTATGCCAATGAGTGAAGCGCATTCTACATTACGTCAAAGCTTATTACCACATTTAATCGAAGCAACAGCTTATAACGTAGCACGTAAAAATAAAAATGTAAGATTATATGAAATTGGACGTGTGTTCTTTGGTAACGGCAAAGATGAATTACCGGATGAAATAGAATATTTAAGTGGTATTCTAACTGGAGAATATGTAGTTAATACTTGGCAAGGTAAAAAAGAAGAGATTGATTTCTTTATTGCTAAAGGTGTAGTCGATCGAATTGCTGAAAAATTAAATTTAGATTTCACTTATAAAGCTGGCGAAATTAAAGGCCTTCATCCAGGCAGAACTGCGATTGTTTCATTAGAAGGTAAAGAGATAGGATTTGTAGGAGAATTACATCCTCAATTAGCAGCTGAAAATGATCTTAAACGCACATATGTATTTGAATTAGATTATGATTCAATGATGCGAGTAGCTGTAGGTTACATTAATTATGAACCAATTCCAAAATTCCCTGGTGTGTCAAGAGATATCGCTATGGAAGTAAACCGTGACATGCCTTCATCAGAATTATTAGATATTATTCATGAGAATGGTGAAGACATTCTAAAAAATACACTTGTATTTGATGTGTATGAAGGTGAACACTTGGAAGAAGGTAAAAAATCAGTAGCCATTCGTTTAAATTATTTAGATACTGAAAATACACTTACAGATGAACGTGTTTCTAAAGTGCATGTTAAAATTTTAGAAGCATTAAAAGCTAAAGGCGCTACAATTCGATAATAAAATAAAGAAGAGATTGGGACATATATCCTAAAAAAATAGCCAGTAAATGAGTTTATTATAAAGTCATTTACTGGTTTCATTATTTACAATACTTTGTATAGTTGACTCTTTTTATTAGGGGACAGATCTAGTCTGTAGTCTTTAACGTATCGTATTCCCACAAGAGTCTCGCTAAAATCCTTTTTATATACAGTTTTACATTGAAATACTTTTAAAAATAAGGTCCTTTCGTATAATTTAATAAACTTCACTAAACTAAATTAACGAGGTACCTTATGTATAAAGTTCTAGCATGACTCAACTTACTTTATCGATAGAAACTTCAGCACTTGTTCCCACAAATGATGTGTCACGATATGTAAATAATAGTGTTGAAACAATTCTCGATACTGAATTTGATGAATTCAGACATCGTCGTAGTGCTATCTTATAGCATTCTAAAATGTTCTTTATTGATACTTTTTATTAACCAATGTCCATGCTTTATAACGATTTTTAAAATGTTTTTTTGAAATAGAATCTAACTTACTAATATTATATTTTTCAATAATTTGAGCAGCAATTAAATCTACTTTATGACTCGCGCCTTTCGGAATATCAAAATGCATCATTTTTGATATTGAATTCATGTGCTTAATAAAAGCATAGCGAGAAATGATACTTGCTGCTGCAATAGCAAGGGATTTAGATTCTCCCTTTGTTTCAAATTTTGTTTGATTTGGAAAAGGTAAGTCGCTTAGAGCATAACGCTTGTAGACGTTACGTTCTGCAAATTGGTCAATGACAATGTAGTCTAATGCTTTAGTATCTATCTTGTTAGTTACATTTTTTATCGCTTCATTATGAAGGACTGCTTTCATTTTTACTTGAGACCAACCTAGTGCTTGTCTTTCATTATATTTAGTATTGTTTAATGTAAGTAATGAATGAGGAATAAAGGTAATCAGTTGTTCTGCAAGTTCTATAATTTTAGTGTCTGTTAATTTTTTCGAATCATCTACGCCTAGCGTTCTTAAAATATCTATATGCTCTTTAGATACATAAGCAGCACAAACCGTTAATGGGCCAAAATAATCGCCACTTCCCGCTTCATCACTACCAATACAGTTATAATCATCATATGTTATATTATGGAAACCATCTGCCTTTGAAGATTTTGAATTAGTTCCAGAATCAGTAGTACAAAATTGACGCGCTATATGTTCAGCACGTTTTCCTTGAAACATAACTTTACCAGAATTGTAAATACTAATGACAGTGTCATGATATTTGGTTCTTGCTTTCATCCCATTAGGTAAATTGGATGTACTAAAGTTAATTTGGTTCATCAGTTGCTCAATATCTTGATTAGTTAATTTATGTACTACATTTCCCATAACTTGTTTAAACCTCTCTTTTAAAATTCTAATAGATATACTTTAACATAATGAAGATAAGAACGTAGGTTTAGTGGTATAAATCAATAGTATTTAAATCTATAATTACAAATAAGAGACACTCATGTATAATAATAATAATCTACTTATTCACTCAACAAAACATTAGTCAAAGAAATTTAAAATATTATCAAAAGTCAGGAGTTAATACAATGGTAGAATTTAAAAATCGTATTAATGTATCGATCAATGATCAAAATTTTACGATTATCGGTGACGATGATCCTGAACACATACGTTATGTAGCACATTTAGTAGATGAACAGCTAAGATTATTAGGACGTAAATCAGCAGGATTAGATACAACAAGAAAAGCAATTTTAACTGCAGTGAATATCATGGACGAAAAAGTGAAATTGGAAGAAGAAAACGAAATATTAAAACAAATGATTTATGAATTAAAACATCAGGATAGCTAAATGACTATAGATTTAGTAATGATACTTATTATTTTGATGTATATGATAATTGGTTTTAGAAGAGGCCTTTGGCTGAATAGTCTTCATTTGTCGTCTACACTTGTCTCACTATTCATTGCGCATCGTTTTTACCAATATATATCAAAACAAATGATTGTTTTTGTTCCATTTCCTAAAACAGTTGCTTTTGACACGCACTTCGCATTTCAATACCATGATGTACAACAACGTTTTGATACTATTGTGGCATTTTTATGTATTGCTTTTATAAGTAAGTTGCTTTTATATCTTATTATTGTAACTTTTGATAATATAGTGTCATATCATAATATTCATGTTACAAGTCGAATATTGGGAAGCGTATTAGGTAGTATTGCAAGTGTGATTGTACTGCAACTTGTTTTATATTTAGTATCTTTATATCCTAATGAATGGATTCAAGAAAGTTTAAAATACGGTTATTTAAGCCATATTATTCTATTTAAGATGCCGTTTTTATCATCTTATATACTAAATTTATAAATAAAAAAGATAAAAGGTCAGGACTAGGTGATGGATATAAACCTCCTGGTCTCTTTTTATGGAGTGAATGTAATGACAAAGAAAGATGTAATTCAACTACTAGAAAAAATTGCTATATATATGGAATTGAATGGAGAAAATACGTTTAAAGTGTCTGCTTATCGCAAAGCAGCACAAAGTCTTGAAATAGATGAACGCTCTTTAGATGAAATAAAAGATATTACTGAATTAAAAGGAATTGGAAAAGGGGTAGGAGAGGTCATTAGCGAATATCGAGAAACTGGGACCTCATCAACTTTAAAAGAATTGCAACGTTTAGTTCCTGAAGGATTAATTTCTTTAATGAAAATTCAAGGTTTAGGTAGTAAAAAAATTGCAAAGTTATATAAAGAGTTAAATATTACAGATAAAGAAAGTCTTCAAGAAGCTTGTGAAGCGGGAAAAGTTAGTGAATTAAGTGGATTTGCTAAAAAAACAGAACAAAACATACTTGAAGCAGTAAAAGCACTAGGAGCTAAAAAAGATCATTATCCTATTGATTTGATGCGACATTTAAATAAAGATATTATGACTTATCTAGAACAATTAGAAGAAGTTGAACATTATTCTGAAGCAGGTAGTTTCCGTCGTTATAAAGAAGTAAGTAAAGATTTAGACTATATTATTAGTACACGACACCCTCTTCATGTACAACAACAACTTTTAAATATTCCAAATAAAGTGAAAGAAGTCGCAGTTGGAGAAACGAAAGTGTCGCTTGAATTAGAATATGATGATGAAACGATTGGTGTAGATTTTAGACTTGTTGAACCAGAAGCCTTTTATCATACCTTACAGCACTTTACAGGTTCCAAAGATCATAACATTCGCATTAGACAACTTGCTAAAGCACAAAATGAAAAAGTAAGTGAGTATGGTATCGAACAACAAGATGGAACGTTACTCCAATTCCAAAGTGAAGCTGAAATTTACCAACACTTCGGTAGACATTGGATTGCTCCGGCAATACGTGAAGATGGCAGCGAGTTTGATCGTGATTTAAACTCAATCATTACATTAGATGATATTAAAGGTGATCTTCATATGCATACAACGTATAGTGACGGCGCTTTCTCTATACGAGAGATGATTGAAGCAAACATTAAAAAAGGCTATGAATACATGGTCATTACGGATCATTCAAAGAGTTTAAAAGTTGCTCATGGATTACAAGTTGAACGACTATTACGTCAAAATGAAGAAATAAAAAAATTGAATGAAGAATACACAGAAATAGATATTTACTCAGGTACAGAAATGGATATTTTACCTGATGGATCATTAGATTATGAGGATGATATACTATCGCAACTTGACTATGTTATTGCAGCTATTCATCAAAGTTTCAATCAATCTGAAGAAGAAATTATGAAGCGCCTAGAACATGCATGTCGTAACCCTTATGTTAGACATATTGCCCATCCAACTGGTCGTATTATTGAGCGACGTGAAGGGTATCAACCTAATATAGAACAGTTGATGCAACTTGCCGAAGAAACACAAACGGTAATGGAAATTAATGCTAACCCAAAACGATTAGATTTAAATGCTGCCACTGTTAAAAAATATCCAAATATTAAATTAACAATTAATACGGATGCCCATCATGTGGATCATCTTGATTTTATGAAATATGGCGTAGCTACTGCGCAAAAAGGATTTGTAAATAAAGATAGAGTGATTAATACAATGACGCGTGACGCTTTTAAAAACTTTATTAATAATAATATTAAATTACAGAAATAGAGGGATTGTATGAGACAAAAAACATTAGACGTCTTAGAGTTTGATAAAATCAAATCATTTGTAGCTTCTGAAACGATAAGTGATTTAGGACGTGAAAAAGTGTCTAAAATGTCTCCAGCAACTGATTTTGAAACTGTAGAATTTCAAATGAATGAGACAGATGAAATATCACAAATTTATAATAAACATCGTTTACCTAGTTTAAGTGGTTTATCAAAAGTATCACCATTAATTCACCGTGCTAAAATTGGTGGTGTGCTTAATGTTACCGAATTAAATGTAATTAAGCGGTTGATACAAGTACAAAATCAATTTAAAACATTTTATAATCAACTGCTTGAAGAAGATGAAGGTGTCATAAAGTATCCAATTTTAAATGAAAGAATGAATCAACTACCTGTACTTACTGATTTATATCAAGAAATAAATGAAAAATGTGATGCTTATGATTTATATGATAATGCAAGTTATGAATTGCAAGGTATTCGAAGCAAAATATCAAGTACGACTCAACGTATTAGACAAAATTTAGATCGTATTGTTAAAAGTCAAGCTAATCAAAAGAAACTTTCAGATGCCATTATTACAGTGCGAAATGATCGCAATGTGATACCAGTAAAAGCAGAATATCGACAAGATTTTAAAGGGATTGTGCATGATCAATCAGCTTCTGGACAAACCCTTTATATTGAGCCCTCTTCCATTGTTGAAATGAATAATCAAATTAGTCGATTAAGAAATGATGAAGCAGTAGAACGTGAACGTATATTAACAGAATTAACAGGTTTAGTAGCTGCTAATGATAATAATTGTTTAGTGGCAGAGTCAGTTATGGGTCAAATTGATTTCTTAACAGCTAAAGCGCGTTATGCACGATCAATTAAAGGGACAAAACCTACTTTTTATAAGGAAAGAACGGTTTATTTACCTAATGCTTATCATCCTTTATTGAATAAAGATACAGTAGTAGCAAATACAATTGAATTTATTGATGATATTGAAACGGTTATTATTACGGGACCTAACACAGGTGGTAAAACTGTCACCTTAAAAACGTTGGGACTTATCATTGTGATGGCTCAATCCGGGTTACTCATTCCTACATTAGATGGCAGTCAATTGAGTGTATTTGAAAACGTATACTGTGATATAGGTGATGAACAATCGATTGAACAATCACTATCTACGTTTTCATCACATATGAAAAATATTGTAGAAATTTTAAAAGAAACAGATAAAAATAGTCTTGTTTTATTTGATGAATTAGGTGCTGGAACCGATCCAAGTGAAGGTGCTGCCTTAGCTATGAGTATTCTCGATCATGTGAGAGATATTGGTTCGCTAGTTATGGCAACGACACATTATCCAGAGCTTAAAGCTTATAGTTATAATCGGGAAGGCGTTATGAATGCAAGTGTTGAGTTTGATGTGAATACGTTAAGCCCGACTTACAAATTATTAATGGGTGTTCCTGGACGTTCCAATGCCTTTGATATTTCCAAAAAATTAGGGTTAGGATTAAACATCATTAATAAAGCTAAAACAATGATTGGTACAGACGAACAAGAAATTAATTCAATGATAGAATCATTAGAGAAAAACTCTAAACGTGTGGATGAACAACGTATTGAGCTTGAAAAATTATTAAGAGAAGCACGAACAACGCATGATGATTTGGAACGTCAGTATCAACAATATAAAAATTATGAACAAAAATTAATGGATGAAGCTAAAGATAAAGCAAATCAACGCATTAAATCAGCTACAAAAGAAGCAGATGACATTCTAAAAGATTTAAGAGAAATGCGAGATAAAAAAGGAGCCGACGTTAAAGAACATGAACTAATTGATAAGAAAAAACATTTAGAAGATCAATATGAAGCTAAATCCTTAAAACAAAATGTAAAAAAACAAAAATGGGATGATATTCATGCTGGCGATGAAGTTAAAGTATTATCTTATGGACAAAAAGGCGAAGTATTAGAATTAAGCGGAGAAAATGAAGCTGTAGTTCAAATGGGTATTATCAAAATGAAATTACCTATTGAAGATTTAGAAAAAACGAAAAAGAAAAAAGAAAAACCAACTAAAATGGTGACACGCCAAAGTCGTCAAACTATTAAAACAGAATTAGACTTAAGAGGCTATCGTTATGAAGAAGCGGTTGGAGCTTTAGATCAATATATTGACCAAGCTGTATTAAGTAACTATGAACAGGTTTATATTATTCATGGTAAAGGTACAGGTGCACTTCAAAAAGCAGTTCAAAATCATTTAAAAAAACATAAAAGTGTTCAATCTTTTCGTGGTGGAATGCCAAGTGAAGGCGGATTTGGTGTTACAGTAGCAGAACTTAAATAATATAAAACTAGAATGTTGATTTTTTTAAAATTTGACGTACAATAAAGCAAGCGTTTAATCTTAACACAAGTTTATGACAAGATTAATAAATAGTGATAAAGATGAGCAAGAGCAATGCAGATATATGGAAAGTCTGTTATAATTTGCTCATCATTTAATATTTAAGGAGGATTGGCAATTATGGCAATCGTAAAAGTTACAGATTCAAATTTTGATGAAAACATTCAATCAGGTGTTAAATTAGTAGATTTTTGGGCAACTTGGTGTGGACCTTGTAAAATGATCGCCCCTGTGTTAGAAGAATTAGCTGGAGACTATGATGGTAAAGCAGACATCTTAAAATTAGATGTAGATGAAAATCCATCTACTGCTGCTAAATATGAAGTAATGAGCATCCCAACTTTAATCGTATTTAAAGATGGAGAAGCAGTAGATAAAGTAGTAGGTTTCCAACCTAAAGAAAACTTAGCAGAAGTTTTAGATAAACATCTATAATATTTAGTACAATTATAAAAGAATGGGGCATTACATGTTATGTAATCGCTCCGTCTTTTTTATGTGAACGTCAAGTTAATAGAAAGGAGGAGACGGATGACCGACTACGAAGAAAAAATTAGAGATAAATTAAGTGTCGTCCCATTTGAACCAGGCTGTTATTTAATGAAAGATCGAAATGACCAAATTATTTATGTAGGTAAAGCAAAACGATTACGAAATCGACTACGTTCTTATTTTACTGGTGCACATGATGCAAAAACTACACGTCTTGTTAGTGAAATTCGCAACTTCGAATTTATTGTAACTTCAAGTGAGACAGAATCATTATTACTTGAGTTGAATTTGATTAAACAATATCAACCTCGCTACAATATTTTATTAAAAGATGATAAAAGTTATCCTTTTATAAAGATTACTAAAGAAAAACATCCACGTTTACTTGTGACTCGTACAGTAAAAAAAGGTACAGGAAAATATTTTGGACCTTATCCTAATGCATATTCAGCACAAGAAACTAAAAAATTATTAGATCGTATTTATCCTTTTAGAAAATGTGATAATATGCCTGATAAATTGTGTCTATATTATCATATCGGTCAGTGTATGGGACCATGTGTGTATGATGTAGATCAACAAAAATATGCACAAATGACGCGTGAAATTACTGACTTTTTAAATGGAGAAGATAAAACAATTCTTCATAATCTTGAAACACGCATGCTAGATGCTAGTGAGAAGTTAGATTTTGAACGTGCTAAAGAATATAGAGATTTAATTCAACATATTCATAATTTAACTAAAAAACAAAAAATTATGTCTTCAGATAATACAATTAGAGATGTTTTTGGATATAGCGTTTCTAAAGGTTGGATGTGTATTCAAGTATTCTTTATTAGACAAGGAAATATGATTCAACGTGATGCAACAATGATTCCTCTACAACAAACAGAAGAAGAAGAATTTTATACATTCATTGGACAATTCTATAGCTTAAATCAACATATTTTACCTAAAGAAGTACATGTACCGAAAAATTTAGATAAAGATATCATTCACTCTGTAGTTGATACAAAAATTGTTCAACCTGCGCGTGGAACAAAGAAAGAAATGGTTGATTTAGCTAATCATAATGCTGAAGTTGCACTAGAAAATAAATTTCAATTAATCGCTAAAGACGAATCTAGAACGATAAAAGCTATTGAAGAACTTGGTGAAAGAATGGGCATTCAAACACCGATAAGAATTGAAGCATTTGATAACTCAAATATCCAAGGTGTTGATCCTGTTTCGGCAATGGTAACATTTGTGGATGGTAAACCGGATAAAAAAGGATATCGTAAATACAAAATTAAGACTGTGAAAGGTCCTGATGATTATAAGTCGATGAGAGAAGTTGTACGCCGTCGTTATACGCGTGTACTTAATGAAGGTCTTCCATTACCAGATCTTATTATCGTTGATGGTGGTAAAGGACATATGTCTGGTGTCATAGATGTACTAGAAAATGAACTAGGTTTAGACATTCCTGTTGCTGGATTAAGAAAAAATGATAAACACCAAACATCTGAATTATTGTACGGTGCAAATGCTGAGGTTGTACCTCTAAAGAAAAATAGTCAAGCCTTTTATTTGCTCCATAGAATCCAAGATGAAGTACATCGTTTTGCGATAACATTCCATCGTCAAACCCGACAAAAAACTGGATTACAATCTGTTCTTGATACAGTAGAGGGTATAGGAAGTAAACGAAAAACAAAATTATTAAGAACATTTGGTTCCATTAAAAAAATGAAAGAAGCTAGTATAGAAGATTTAAAAGCTGCAGGATTACCTAAAAGGGTAGCTGAAAATCTACAATACGCTTTAAAAGAAGATTAATTTAAAAAAAGGGGTATGACTTTGAATTTCATACCCCATACATATAGAAAGAATGTTACAATATAGTTAACAAAAAGCTTATTTTTTTAAGAAAGTATGGAAGCGTTTTCTAAGTGAGAAATATTATCATTTTATAGTAGTTGCATGGTTATTGTGTAATACTTGTATATCTCATTTATTCGTCTTATTTTTAATTGTATTTACTTTTTTAAGACATACTTGTAGTTATAAAAAATAATAATACTCAATCTAATAAAAAGAGATGTTTGATTTGTTTAATTTTCAGAAAATTTACAATCATTATAACTATTATATGTTTATACATACAAGTACTAAATAAAATAGTAAATGCGTTTATAGTACTATCTTAAAAAGAAGCTAATTAAATTTATAAGTTTTATAACAGGGGGGACTCCTTTTGGCTAAGTCTAAAAATGAATTTTATCTTAGACGTCTTCATTCACTACTAGGGATTATTCCGATTGGTGCGTTTTTAATTGTTCATTTAATGGTTAACCACCAAGCGACTCAAGGAGCTGAGGCTTTTAATAAGGCTGCAGGCTTTATGGAATCTTTACCATTTTTATTAGCAGCTGAACTTATTTTAATTTACATTCCAATTTTATATCATGGATTATATGGTATTCATATTGCTTTTACTGCTAAAGAAAATATCGGCCATTATTCATTATTTAGAAACTGGATGTTTGCGTTACAAAGGTTAACAGGGATTATTGCTTTCGTATTCATCTTTGTACACCTATGGCAAACACGTTTACAAAAACTTTTCTTTGGTAAAGAAATCAGTTATGACATGATGAATCAAACGTTACAAAATCCAATTTGGGTTATCGTGTACATTATTTGTGTTATTGCTGTCATTTTCCATTTTTCTAATGGTATTTGGTCATTCTTAGTAACATGGGGATTTTTACAATCTAAAAAATCACAACGTATTTTCACATGGGTTTCATTAATTATTTTCTTAATTCTGTCATACATAGGTGTGACTGCAATTTTAGCTTTTGCATAAAAAATGAAAGTAATAAAAGCATAGTTATAAAAGGAATCAATAGGTTAGTTTCAGATATATTTTAGGGGAGTGACAATTCTATGGCAGAGAAAAAAATTATTGTTGTCGGAGGTGGCCTCGCGGGGCTGATGTCAACAATTAAAGCTGCAGAACAAGGTGCACATGTGGACTTATTCTCAATTGTACCTGTTAAACGTTCGCACTCTGTATGTGCCCAAGGTGGTATTAATGGTGCGGTAAATACTAAAGGTGAAGGAGATTCACCATGGATTCATTTTGACGATACAGTATACGGTGGAGATTTTTTAGCGAACCAACCACCAGTCAAAGCAATGACTGAAGCTGCACCAAAAATTATCCATTTATTAGATCGTATGGGCGTTATGTTTAATAGAACAAATGAAGGATTGTTAGACTTTAGACGTTTCGGAGGTACACTTCATCATAGAACAGCATATGCTGGTGCAACTACAGGACAACAATTACTTTATGCTTTAGATGAACAAGTTCGTTCTTTTGAAGTTGATGGTTTAGTTACTAAGTATGAAGGATGGGAATTTTTAGGATTAGTTAAAGATGATGAAAATGCAGCAAGGGGTATTGTTGCTCAAAATTTAACTACTTCTGAAATTAAATCTTTCGGTTCTGATGCTGTTATTATGGCTTCAGGTGGTCCGGGTATTATTTTTGGTAAAACAACGAATTCAATGATTAATACTGGATCAGCTGCATCTATCGTATACCAACAAGGCGCTAAATATGCAAATGGAGAATTTATTCAAATACATCCTACGGCAATTCCTGGTGATGATAAATTACGTTTAATGAGTGAATCAGCACGTGGTGAAGGTGGTCGAATTTGGACTTATAAAGATGGAAAACCATGGTACTTCTTAGAAGAAAAGTATCCTGATTATGGTAACTTAGTACCACGTGATATTGCAACACGTGAAATCTTTGATGTATGTATCAATCAAAAATTAGGTATTAATGGTGAAAATATGGTGTATCTTGATTTATCTCATAAAGATCCACATGAATTAGATGTTAAATTAGGTGGTATTATTGAGATTTATGAAAAATTCACTGGTGATGATCCACGTAAAGTACCTATGAAAATATTCCCAGCAGTACATTATTCAATGGGTGGATTATATGTAGATTATGATCAAATGACAACTATTAAAGGGTTATTTGCTGCAGGAGAATGTGATTTCTCTCAACATGGCGGTAACCGTTTAGGTGCTAACTCGTTATTATCAGCGATTTACGGCGGTACAGTAGCAGGTCCAAATGCAATTAAATACGTTGAAAATATCGAAACATCATATACTGAGTTAGATGACAGTATTTACCAAAATCGTGTAGATGAAGAACAAAAACGTTTCGACGAATTACTTAATATGCGTGGTACTGAAAATGCTTATAAACTTCACCGTGAATTAGGCGAAATTATGACAGCAAACGTTACAGTAGTACGTGAAAATGACAAATTATTAGAAACGGATAAAAAAATTGTTGAGTTAATGGAACGTTATCAAAATATTGATATGGAAGATACACAAACTTGGAGTAACCAAGCTGTATTCTTTACACGTCAATTATGGAACATGTTGCAACTAGCACGTGTCATAACAATTGGTGCGTATAACCGAAATGAATCTCGGGGAGCACATTATAAACCAGAATTCCCAGATCGTAATGACGATGAATGGTTAAAAACAACTTTAGCTGAATATCAAGGTGAATATGAAGCACCTAAATTCACATATGAACCTGTCGATATCAGTTTAATTCCACCACGTAAACGTGACTATACTAGTAAATCTAAAGGAGGTAAAAAATGATGGCTAACAATCAATCAGTAAAAGACACTCCAGAAGAATTACGTCATACAGATGAACAACATAATCAAGAAACAACACATAAAAAAGAAAAACACACGCAAAAAACAGTTAAATTGATTATTAAACGTCAAGATAACCAAGAAGCAAAAGCGTATGAAGAAACATTTGAAATTCCTTATAAAGAGAATTTAAACGTGATTGCTTGTTTGATGGAAATAAGACGCAACCCTGTTAATAGTAAAGGAGAAAAAACAACGCCAGTAGTATGGGATATGAACTGCTTAGAAGAAGTATGTGGTGCTTGTTCAATGGTTATTAATGGTCGTGCACGTCAAGCCTGCTCAGCCATTGTTGACCAATTAGAACAGCCGATTCGTTTGGAACCTATGAGTACATTCCCAGTCATTCGTGATTTACAAGTTGATCGTACAAGAATGTTTGATAACTTAAAACGTATGAAGGCTTGGATTCCAATTGATGGTACTTATGATTTAGGCCCAGGTCCACGTATTCCAGAAAAGAAACGTCAAACAGCATATGAATTATCAAAATGTATGACATGTGGTGTATGTTTAGAAGTGTGTCCTAATGTAACACGTAATAATAAATTTATTGGTGCGCAAGCTATTTCACAAGTACGTTTATTTGATCTACATCCAACTGGTTCAATGACTAAAGATGAACGACTGAATGCTTTAATGGGTGAAGGTGGTTTACAAGAATGTGGTAACTCTCAAAACTGTGTTAATGCATGTCCAAAAGGTATCCCATTAACAACGTCAATTGCAGCAATGAACCGTGAAACATCGTTCCATATGTTTAAATCATTCTTTGGTTCTGATCATCAAGTAAATTAAATATGACATATTTGCCAGCAAAGTAAAATCTTTGCTGGTTTTTATTAATAGGGAATTCAATACGTATATAAATGTTTATTTAGTAAAATGAAAATGAGCAAAAATATCAATTAATGAATGATTAGGTTTGTCTATGGTAAAATAAACGTATTATGTATTATAAGGATGAATGTAAATGAATAAACCCATTGGTGTCATAGACTCTGGAGTGGGAGGACTAACTGTAGCTAAAGAAATTATGCGACAACTTCCTAATGAGACAATATATTATTTAGGCGATATCGCAAGGTGTCCATACGGTCCAAGACCTGGAGAAGAAGTAAAAACTTTTACGACGCAACTTGCTAATAAACTGATGGAATTTGATATAAAAATGTTAGTCATTGCTTGTAATACTGCAACTGCAGTGGCGTTAGAACATTTACAGCAGTTATTACCAATTCCAGTTATTGGAGTCATTGAACCTGGTGCTAGAACCGCTATTATGACTACAAAAAATCAAAAAGTTTTAATTTTAGGTACTGAGGGCACGATTAAATCAGAAGCTTACCGCCATCATATTAAAAGAATAAACCCAAATGTCGAAGTATATGGGGTAGCATGTCCAGGTTTCGTACCCCTCGTTGAACAAATGCGTTATGATGACCCTACAATAACTAGTATTGTAATACATCAGACTTTAAAACATTGGCGTAACACAGCTGCCGATACTGTTATTTTAGGCTGTACGCATTATCCATTATTATATAAACCTATTAATGATTATTTTGGTGGAAATAAAAAAGTTATTTCTTCTGGGCTTGAAACTGCACGTGAAGTAAGTGCATTACTTACGTTTAGTAATGAACATGCAAGCTATACGCAACATCCAAAACATCGATTTTTTGCAACAGGTGATACGGTTCATATTAAACATATCATTTCTCAATGGTTAAAATTAGATGTAGAAGTTGAACGTATAAAAGTAGATTAAATTTAAAACAGAATTGAAAGGAAGATTTAAGTGGCAGACATTGTTATAGCTTCTAACAACAAAGGTAAAATAAATGACTTTAAAACTATTTTTCCAAATGATAATGTTATTGGCATTTCAGAAATTATAAAAGACTTTGATGTTGAAGAAACAGGTACTACCTTTGAAGAAAATGCACGATTAAAATCTGAAGCGGCAGCTAAAGCACTCAATAAAAGAGTGATTGCCGATGATAGTGGTTTAGAAGTATATGCTCTAAATGGTGAGCCTGGTGTATATTCTGCACGTTATGCTGGTCTTGAGAAAAATGATGAGTCAAATATTGATAAAGTACTTAAAAAGTTAGAAGGTAAGACAAAAAGAAAGGCACAATTTGTATGTGTGATTAGTATGAGTGCGCCAAATGAACCAACACATATATTCAAAGGAACTGTATCTGGAGAAATTACAACAGAACGTAAAGGTGATTATGGATTCGGGTATGATCCTATTTTTTATCTTCCAGAAAAAAACAAAACAATGGCTGAATTAACTACAGAAGAAAAAAGCGATGTGAGTCATCGTGGAAATGCAATTAAAGCTTTAAATGAATATTTGGAGCGTGAAAAATAATGTCTAAAATGTCTAAATGGTTAATTGTAAGTGATAATCATACAGAATCTGGAATTCTGTATGAATTATACGACTATCATAAAGACGCAGATATATGCTTACATTTAGGAGATTCTGAATTTAAATATAACGATACTGAATTGAGCTTGTATCAACGTGTAAAAGGTAATTGTGACTTTTATCCTGAATTTCCAAATGAAGACATTATTGAAAAGAACAGTGTTAAAGCATTATACACCCACGGTCATCTTTATGGTGTAAATCAAACGCGTATGCGTTTGGCTGAAAAAGCACAATCTCTTGGTTGTCAATTTGCGTTTTATGGGCATACACATATAGCTAAATATGAAAAATTAGGAGACGTCCATATTATAAATCCTGGTAGTATTTCACAATCGCGTAGTAATATAGAAGAAACGTACGCAGAACTACTTATAGAGGATGAAAGTAAAAAAGCTACGCTGAATTTTAGAAATAGAGATCATCAAGTCATTCAATCAATAGAATTCGAAATTAATTAACTATTAAAAGGGCTAGGACGACAATGTAAGATAGTCTAGTCCTATCTAATTTCAAATTTGATAACAAACATTTAGCTATTTAGTTTAACTAAATAGCAACGAAGAAAGTATGTGATTAGTTGCAATTATACGTAATTAGTGGAAAATATAAACTTTTTTTATATTAAAGCTATTGCTAAATAAGATTTCTTTAGATATAATAATACTTGTGTTAAAAAATAATGTCCTGGTAGCTCAGCTGGATAGAGCAATGGCCTTCTAAGCCATCGGTCGGGGGTTCGAATCCCTCCCAGGACGCTAATAGCTTTTAATTAACCACATTTTCATTTTAAGAACGCTTTAATGACGGCGTTCTTTTTATTTTGCCTATTAATTGAGTATCATAGTTCATCAATTTTTAGGGACTTTTCAGGGACCCAAGTCCCCAACTACATTGCACTGATTATTTCTACTGCTTTTTGATTTTCTTCTTTGTATTGTTCTTCCAATAAATGTGAATATACATCCGTTGTAACTGAAATATTTTTATGGCCTAATCTTTTTGAAATGTAATAAATAGAAATACCTTTTGCTAAAAGATAAGAACAATGTGTATGTCTTAACGCATGAGAAGTTATTTCTTTTATTCCTAGATCATTACAATATGCTTTTAATCTTTTATTAACTGCATTAATAGTTAGATTACCAAAAACACTGCCGTCAATCGTTGCTGGTAACTTTGAAACAGATTGTATGATGAATTTCATATCATCTTTACTCACTTCTACATATCTAGGAGATGAGTCTGTTTTGTGCTCATCTATATATATTTGGTTTTTAACTTGATTGAGATACTCTCTCTTTAAATTTAATGCACCGCTAACACGACAACCTGTGCAAATCATAATATATAAAACTAACGAAGATGCATTATCTTTAGTTTTTAGATATTGTTTTAATTTCTCGTAATCCTCAAGGTTAATAAATTTACTATCTTCACTTTTATTAGGATTACTCGCTTTATAATTTACTTTGAATGTAGGGTTTTTAGTTATTAAACCTTCATACACTGCATCATCTAATGACGTTCTAATATAACCGTTTAATTTTCTGATTGATTCTTTAGAATGAGATTTAGAAAAATCATTTATAAAATTTTGATAGTGATACCTAGAAATGTCTTTTAAGGGCTTTTTTCCAATGCTATGTTCACTTATATGTTTTATAGCTGAAGCATATGATTTGTACGTTCTAGGGCTTACAGTGGATAATTTGAACGTTTCACACCACTTTTTAAAATACTCATTCAAAGTTAGATTAGGTTGATAGTCAATGCCATTTTTTAATTCACTCATTTTTTCTAGTCCAGCAGCATCAGCTTCTCTTTTTGTTCTAAACCCTTTTTTACGATACCTTTTACCCTCGTATTTAAATTCATATTGCCATTTTTTACCGTCATAACAACGTGTTTTCATATAACCACCTCAAAAAAGTAAAAAAATAATAAGGGTAGGTGGAACTACCCAAATCTATTTCTGTAATTTTATATTTCTTCTTAATCAATATCCTTATATTCAAACACTCGTAATGGCTCAAATTGAATAACATATTTACCATATCGAGTGGAATAACCGTATTTCTGTTTATAATGTTCAATACTTTGTAGGACAAAACTTTCTGTTACTTCAAAAAAATCAGCAAGTTCATATAAATTATGTATGCCTTGCAAAAATGCTTTTATTATACCTTCTAAAGAGATTAATTTTTCATTGGCAAGCCTTCTAGCCTTTAATTCGTATTTTCTATTTTGAATATCTTTTTGATTAACGATATTACCATATGTTATTTCATGATGCGCTAATTCTTCTGCTAAAACTTCTAGTTTTTTAGCTTTAGATAAATTTTTATCAATTAAAATTACACCATTATCGTAGAAGCCTTTAAAATCCCCGGGCAGTTTATAACAATCGTTAATTAATAAATGATTATACTTTATTAAAAGTTCTTCATACCTTTCCACATAATCAGTCCTTTTTGCGTGCCTGACGAACTAATTCTGCAAAATCTCTAATCTTTTGAAGTTCTTCTTCGGTAAAGTCATCATCTAAATGAGCAGCAATAGTATCATATGTATTTTTATCATCAGTTATATCAGAAGGCTGTACATTAAAATAATCAGCTAATAGTTCGATTTTATCTCTTCTTGGATATTTCAAACCATTTATCCAACTACTAACAGTAGATTCTTTCAAATCTAATTCTTTAGCCATGTCAGTTTGTGTTTTGCCTTTTCTGTTTAATAAATCTTTTAAGTTATTTGATAAAATTGTCTTACTCATTTTTATTTACCTCTCTTGTTAAAAGTATAATTAATTGATAAATAAAATATAACATTTACTTTACATAAAGTAAAGTAAAGTAATTTTACCAAAAGTAGAATTAATAATTTTAAATTCACCAAAAGTGTTGACACTTTACTTTTAGTGTAGTAGATTAGGTGTACAACTTGATTGGAACACCAAGAAAAAAATAATTTTGTGGAGGTGATAAATATGGTTGAGAAATTGGAAACTTTATCTTTGAAGGGTGCTAGAAATGAATTTGGATATACGCAACAAGAAATAGCAGATCGTTTAGGAGTAACTAAAAATGCTTATATTCAATGGGAAAAAGGGAAGGTAGTACCAAAACATATGGCTATCTATGCGCTTGCGTATATTTATGGAATTAATGCCGATATGCTGAGATTACCACAAAAAATTTTGGATTAGACTTCACTTTTAGTGAAGTTAAAGTAAAGGAAGTGGACTTATATGACTGATAAAGATGTCGCTATAAAATATTTATCCGTCGAACTAGGTAAGAGTGATAAGGAAATCGGTGATTTCTTAGGAGTTCACCGTTCTAATATCACTCATTACAGAAAAAATAACAATATACCAAAGCCAACTACTGTTGGGAGACAAGGAGAACTAGCAACGATTTCAAGATTAAGAAAGTTAGATTTCGAAGTCGAAGACCTTAATTTAATCGATAAATCATCAAGATATGACCTGTTAGTTAATAAAAAAATAAAAATAGAGGTTAAGTCTTCCAAGAGAGGGCGAGATGGTCGCTTTAGATTTTCTTTTGCCAATAAGCGTGAAAATCAATGTAAAACGTCTGACAGTGTTTTGAGATTAAAAAATGGAAAGACAGTAAAGAATTACCAAAAATTTGCTGACTACTTCATTTTTGTCGGTATTGATGATGATGTTTACCACTTTTGGATAATGCCAACAAATCTGATTAAAGTAGGGCAACAAAATTTAACATTGAATGATACTTATAGACCGATATTCAAAAATAATTTTGATTTATTGAAAGAAGGTATGAAGAATGACGCAAACATTGAACGTCACAGTACCAATTCCTGAAACACACGTTGTAATTACGAAAGAAGAGTATCAGGAACTTGTTAATAATTCACTTGATCCAATTTGGAGTTTAGAAGAATTAAAGCAAAAAATGAAAATATCTTCTGACGAAACGATTAAAAAGAAGTTATTATTTCGACCTAAATTCATGAAGATACTCAAAGAAAAAGGAATTGTTCATTATCCAAATGAAGATTATAACCGCTGGCATATTAATGCTAGAAAGATGAGCAATTTCATTGATGAACATTTTGAAGAAATTCATAGAAAGGAATAAAAAGATGACTAACGAAGATAAATCATTATCAATCGCTGGAACAATGTTCTTAACGTTAGCAACAGCATTGTTTATAACAGGAATGTTTATACCAAAAGCGCTAGGTATTGCATTACTCGCAGCAACAATTAGCTATGTATTCTTTGACGAATACTACTACAAAATAAAAGACTGATACCCACGCCAATGAGTAACAGTCCGACTTTAATCAAAATATACAACTTAATTTAATCAAAATATACGGAGGAAGTCAAATATGAAAAAAGTAAACGAAATATATGAAACAACAAATTATGATGCATTTAAACTGAGCAAATCAAATAGAAATGTAGCTTACAGAAAAGAACTGTTCGAAGAAGCAAAGAAAGGTTTTATTGCGCCAATAGTAGTGGATAAAAATATGACAGTTATAGATGGTCAATCAAGATTATTTCATGCTCAGAAAGCTAATGTACCCATCAAATATTTTATAGATAAAGATATAAGTGAGAAAGATATCGTCAGAATGAATACTACTCAAAAATCGTGGAGTACAAAAGATTATATAGAAAGCTATGCCAATGAAGGAAATGAACATTATGAAAAATTACTTAAATTGGTGAATTTAAATATAGTTGGTGCATCAGCTCTAGCTGCAATTTCAATGAACATAACTATGGGTGGATCAACAAACAAAATAGTAAAAGACGGACATTATGAATATAGAAATAAAAAAACAATGGAATTTTTAGAGTTTTATAAAGAGTTGGTTAGTAAAACTAAAATTCCTAAATATAACAATTTAATAGTTGCGATTTTTAAATTATACAAAATCAAAAAAATGGACACATCTCGTTTAATAAACAAAATTAATCAAACTAATTTAAATGAACATTTAGGAGTAAGACAAAATATATCTAAATATATCGAACTTCTTTTGGAATCTTACAACCATAGAACTAGAACTTTGGAAACTACTATTGATTATTATATCACTCGTAATGGTGAAGTTATTATCAACGAAGAAATGGAGGACTAGCATGCAACAAGAATATATAACGATACCTTTTAAGGAATGGGAAAATCTCAAGAAAAACTCACTCGATCTATTTATTTTAACTAGAGATTTAGACTTTGCACGACAAGAAATTGAGTTACTCGAAAGCCAAAAAGAAGAACTGAGAGAAGATATTCGATATTGGATAAAAATGTACCAATCAGCAAACGCTAGAGCAGATAAGAACGCACAATCAATAGTTGAATGTACGGAGGTGCATGAACGTGAAAGAAACAACAAAAGTTGAGTACCGTGTTCAAGACGAACATCATGGCTGGTGGCTTACAAATAAACCTAGTTCACAAGATTTTGCTAACTATAACCCAATGCGCAGTAGAGCGACTGTCATAAGTGGTTTAGATGATATCGGTATAGATTGGGATAAACACGATATTGAAATAACAACTTACAAAATACAAGAAACACGTAAAACAGTAAAAATGAAAGACTTGAAGGAGGTCAAAGCTGATGAGTGAAGAAAAACAAGAACTCAACTTATTTCAAAAGATAGCAGATGTTAAAGCTAATATTGATGGCTTTACTAAAGACGCAAAGAGTTACAACTACTCATATGTAAGTGGCTCTCAAGTATTACACAGAATTAGAAATAAGATGATTGAAAACAATTTATTACTTGTACCAAAAACATCAGAAGAAAATTACAAACAAATTGACGTAACAAGGTTTAATAAAAAAGCTGGTCGTGAGATTACAACATCAGAATTTATCGTTGAAATGAAATTAACTTATGTATGGATCAATGCAGACAAACCAGAAGAACAATTCGAAGTCACTTTCTATGCAGTAGGTCAACAAGACGATGTATCAAAAGCACATGGTACTGCATTAACTTACGCAGAAAGATACTTCTTAATGAAATTCTTCAATATTCCAACTGATGAAGATGATGCCGATGCAAAAGAAAAACAAGATAAGTATGCAACATCAAGTAATCAATTGAAAGAGTTGCTTAGACAAGAAGCAGATAGCTTTATCGAAATTGCTGAAAGAAGTAATGCTGCAAGCAAATATCAAGAACAGATAGAAAAATTAAAAAATATGAACGTAAATGATTTAAACAAACAACAAATCAACGTTACAAGACAACAAATTAATAAATGGCTTGGAGGAATTAAAGAATGATAAACAGAGTAATTTTAGTAGGTAGATTAACAAAAGATCCAGAGTATAGACAAACGCCAAATGGAGTGAGTGTAGCCACTTTCACATTAGCAGTGAATAGAAGTTTCACAAACTCACAAGGTGAACGTGAAGCAGACTTTATCAATGTAGTTGTATTCAGAAAGCAAGCAGATAACGTTAATAAATACCTTTCTAAAGGCTCATTAGCAGGTGTAGATGGACGTATCCAATCACGCAACTATGAAAACAATGAAGGTCGCCGAGTGTTCGTAACAGAAGTGGTAGCAGACAATGTTCAATTTTTAGAGCCGAAGAATAACAATCAACAAAACAATCAATCACAACAGCAAGGACAAGCACCAGCAAATAACAATCCGTTTTCTAATAACAATGCTGATATCGATACGGATGACCTTCCTTTTTAGGACTGATATAAATGCCAATTATCAAAAATTACATCACTCAAGATGACGGTACAACTACCGTTGTCATTGAGGGTGTAGAACTAGATAACAAAACTTCACTCTTACTCGATAATGGGTTCGATGTAGAAGTCGATGTAATTCCAGTTGATCCATTCAGAATAACGAATAAACAGCGTAAGAAGATATTCGCACTCGTCAAAGATATAGAAGTCCATACAGGTATGCCAATGGACTACATGCGCCATATGTTTATCGAATATGTAAGAACATATTACGGGTATGATGAACGCATTTCACTTAGTAACTGCACACGTACACAGGCAAGTCAGATTATCGAAGTAACAATCGATTGGGTATTCGCTAACGGAATAATACTTGCTTATAAAACAAGTAACTTATTGAAAGGTGATAAGTCATTACTTTATTGGGCAACAGTCAATCGTAATTGTGTGTTATGTGGCAAAAGTGGCGCAGACCTTGCACATCACTACGCAATAGGTCGTGGTGCTAATCGTAAGAAGATGCAGCATTACGATTATGAAGTTTTAGCTTTATGCAGAGAACATCATTCCGAACAGCACAACATAGGCGTTAAGTCTTTTGATGAGAAATACATCTTACAGGATAGCTGGATCAAAGTAGATGAACGACTAAATAGAATGCTGAAAGGAGAGAAACCTAATGAGAACAGTAACAGTTAAAGATGAAGAACGAATTCATATTGCACAAAGAATTAATCAACTTAGATTAGATGAAAATATATCACAAATTGAGTTCGGAAAACGTGTAGGTGTAGGAAAACTTGCTGTAACACGTTGGGAAAATAGAGTTCAAATTCCATCAGTTAAAGCGATTAAAAAGATGGCTAAAAAATTCAATACTACACCTCAATGGATATTGTATGGAAGTGATGAAGTATGAGTGACAAAGTAAAAACTAGCATTACTGGTTATGGACTTGTATTTAAGCGAGTTATGAAAGACAGAAACATCAGTATTGAAGCTAAGGCTTTATATAGTTACTTATCAGCTTATGCTGGTGCAGATGAAAGTGCATTTCCTAGTGTAGATTTAATCAAACATGAATTAGGTATCGGTAAACATAGATTTCTAAGAGCAAAAAATGAGTTGATTGATAACGGTTATTTAATGGTTGATAGAAAACAGACTAAGAATATTTACGGAAGTAACTTATATACATTGTTTCATAGTCCTCGACAGGTTGATGGTCGACCCGTCGATGACCGACCTGCCTATGACCGACCGGTCGACAGTCAACCCACTACAAATAACAGTATTACAAATAACAATATTACAAGTAACAGTAAGACAATTAATAATAGCGCAACTGACGTTACGCGTGAACGCTTTGAGGAATGGTGGAAACTTTACGACAAGAAAAGAGATAAAAAGATTTCCTTTAAAAAGTTTGAAAAGTGCTTAAAGCAACATTCATTCGAAGAAATTATGCAAGGTACACGTATGTATCTGAAAACTATTAAAGATAAGCAATATCAAAAAGATCCTAAAACATTCTTACACAACGAAAGTTATAAGAATGATTATAGTGACGAATTACCTCAACAAACCACTAACCAATACACAGATGCATTTAATCGTGCTGCACAATCGGATATGGAAAACCTACCGTTCTAAAGGAGTGATAGCGTGCAAGCATTCGGAGATATAGCTAAACCACCTAAGTTTAAAAGTAAGGTGATTAAAGAAGAAAAAGGTTTGAAGTGTGAAAAATGTGGTCGCACCTATGACTACTACGAATTTGAAAAGCAAGATGGATCAATTCAGAAATTAAGATTTGGTTGTGATTGTGAGATGAAAGAGTACGCTAGACAATCAACAGAAAACTATCACAAGAAACAACGACGTATCAAAGCTGAGAAGATTTTTAAACAATCTATTGTCAATCAATCACTAGCAAATGCAACGTTTGATAGTTACGAAGTAGATGAAGAAACTCAACCACAATTAGCTAAAGCGAAACGTATATGTAAGAAATACGCTGACAATTTCAATTTAGATAATAAACAATCGCTACTCATACAGGGGACGTTTGGAACAGGGAAATCGCATCTATCTATGAGTATTGTAAAAGAAGTTAAAGCAAAAGGTTATACCGTTCTTTATATGAACGTACCACAACTAATATCAACAATTAAAAATACCTATAACAACGGTACAGATATGACCGAACAAGAGCTAGCAAAGATTATTAGTGACGTAGATTTAATGGTGTTTGATGATTACGGAATTAATATGAATGAGTTTGCTACCAGCAAGATGTTTGAACTGATTGAAAGTCGTATAGGCAAACACAATATATTCACTACTAACCTAGACGAAAAAGAAATGACTAGAAATAAAGATTTGCAACGTATTTTCAGTAGGATCATGAGCAATACAACGCTAATCAAAATGGACGGTCAAGATTATAGAACTAAGGGGCTGAGATTTTGATTACAAAGGACAACATTAAGCAAATACTTGAGTGTTCAGATATGTACGCTCAGAAATTAATTAGATGGGCAAATGGCGATGAAAAATCATTGGTCGAACTAATCAATCATAAGTTGGAAGAACGTCGAAAAAGAGAGGCTGTGGTTGAATATGGGGTTTAGAGAAAATCAACCTAACGCCTACGACTTATTTGAAAGTGACGGTTGGAAATTGTTGAGAGTGCTACCTAGAGACGATGGCACTTTCTACTTAACCAACTTAGGTGGAATGGCAGATAAATATTTTAAGCAGTATGTGACAAAAGAAGAATTAGCGAAGATGAAACGTAAGCATAAATTATTTAAGCGAGAAGAACTCAAACATCAAACAACGATAGACGATTTCTTATTCTAGGAGTGACAACGTGAGTAAATACAATGCTAAAAAAATCCAATATAAAGGTGTCGTGTTCGATAGCAAAGTCGAATGCGACTACTATCAATATTTAGAACGTAACTTAGGTGATGGATATGATCGTATCGAGTTGCAGCCTAGATATGAGTTACAACCTAAATTTGATGGAAACAAACCTATTTATTATGTAGCAGATTTTGCTTTATGGAAAGACGACAAGTTGCTGGAAGTTATAGATGTAAAAGGTATGCCGACACCAGTAGCGAAGATGAAAGCGAAGATGTTCAGGTATCAAAACAGAAACACACCACTTACATGGATATGTGAAGCACCTAAATATACAGGTCAAGAGTGGATAACGTATGAAGAACTATTAAAAGCACGCAGAAAACGTAAAAAGGAGAAGATGAAGAATGGTAAAGATTAAACGAAAAGTAGAAATGACACCTAAAGAATTTTTAAAACATTTATTAGAGCAGGAAGAAACGGAAGTAGAGTTAGACGGTTATACATTTGATTACAACGAAGAACATTATTCATTCGACCCAGAAATAAAGACAAATGAATTTATAAGTTATAGCCTGCATTCAGACACTTTCACAGTGGAAGTTGAAGAAGAACTTACTGAAAATACAGTTTTACCATCAGTGGTAGTAGTTAGAACTCAATATTTTCCTAATAATGGACATTCAGTCAATGTAGCTAAAATCAATTCTAAGTCTATAAAACAAGTTATTGAGAACCAACCAAATAATTCTAAGTTTGAATACCATTCAATTTATTTGATGGAAAGTGAAAGAATAGGACAACTCATCTGGAAAGATGGCGAATTGGTAGGTGATGAGTAATGGCAACAGTCAAAGCTGAAGTGTTAATCAGAGGCACGATTGAGTTACCAGCAACTAAAGAAACAGACGAAGAAATGGAATACAGAATTGAGCAAGCAAAGAAAAGTCCAGAAGAAATTTTCGACGATATCGACATCAAAGATGTAGATTTTCGTTATGAGCATTGGAAGTGATCGTATGAAGAAGATAAAAACTTTAATTAAATCTAAAGCGTTCAAACTTCTTTTGGAAAAACGCAATTTAAGTTATACAGCTATTGCCGAAAATATTCACGTTGATAGAACAGTTATTTCAAACTTAGCGAATAGAAAAAGATACGTTTCTGGTTACATGAGAGAGTTGTTGATTGATTATTTGAAAGTTGATTTTGATGACATATTTGAGATTGTCGAAATTGACTACGTTAATAACTTCAAACCTGTTCCAGAAGTTGAACTTAGCAAAGATGAGATTTACAAACTTCTCAAATCGGGATCTAAAGAAATCATGTTTAAACAACAAAAAATTAAATTAAAAGTAGCTGAATAAACATAATCGGAGGAGTAACAAGTGATTAGTGCAGAGAAAGTTGAAGAACGTTTAAGCAACAAAGAGCAGTACGGAAGATTATCAGAAAGAGAATACCGTCAGCTTATGTATATCAGAGCGGAACACGAAAGAGCGCTGAAACGTAGACGACGTGAACAACGTATCGCAAGAGCAAGACGTTCAGAAGAATTAGTTGCTAAGCACAGAGTGAGTAGTAAGTGGTTTAGATACTTAGCAGAGAACGACATATTTCCAAAGGTAAGGAGATAAGCGAATGGAGAACGTGAGAGTAGCAGAACTCAACCGAAATGATATTGTGCAGTTCCAATGTGCTAATAAAAAATTTAGTGCTTTTCAAACTGCCATTGTCAATCAAGTGTATGCAGAAGAAAAACGATTAAAAACAATTTGGCAAGCAGAAGTGGAAAACCAAGCTGGACGTACATTTACGATAACTGATAACGATGACTTTATTAGAGTAAAAGAGCCATTCACACGTAAGGTGGATATGCAGGAAGAACAAGACGTAGTGAATAAACCGAAACATTACACTTACGGAGATATTGAAGTTATTGATTACATTGAACAAGTAACAAAGAACTACAAACCAGAATTAGCATTTGCGATTGGTAACGCAATTAAATATATCAGTCGTGCTAATCATAAGAATGGTAAAGAAGATTTAGATAAAGCACGCTGGTACTTAAAACGTGCATTTGAAAAGTGGGAGGACTAGAGATGATTAAATGCAGATTAAAAGAATTAATGAAAATACATGAAGTCAATCAAACAGAATTATCTAAGGCAACTGGTATAAGTAGACCTACTATCCTATCTCTTATTAGAAACGAAGCAAATGGAATTAAATTTGATAACTTAGATAAAATTTGTAAATACTTCAATGTGAATATCAAAGACTTTTTAATTTCAGACGACGAAGTTAGAAAAGGTACTAATCAAAAAATAGATGAATTAATAGACATCGCTAGAAGTTTAAAAGTACATGAGGAGGACCAAAAATGATCTATTTAGGTGGTGACATGCTAAGCATAGGACAACAGATGCGTCGTGAGTGGGAAAAGCAAGAGTTACAGCGATTAGGTTTTAAAGTCTATGCACCACATGACGATAAGGACATCAATGATAAAGAAAATGCTAAGCAAGATAAACTAGCAGAACGTATTGTGTTTAATGACACATTAGGCATGGAAACAAGCGATGTAATGATATTCGATTACTTACCTCATGCACAAGGGACGATTTGCGAAATGGGATATGCACAGCATCTTAAAAGAGCAAGTGAGAAGGATATTAAGATTTATGTTCAATGTACTGACATCAGACAAGGGACAGGACATATTTCAGAAGAACAGGATAGAGCAGAATTCAGTATCAATCAGTATGTGTATGGCGTAATTATGGATATCACTGATAGTAGAGGTATTCAAACGTTTGATGAGATATGTAAGGAGTTAACCTCATGATACTTAGCAACACAATTAACCAACGCT
>NZ_KV810857.1:422551-424116 GCF_001812925.1 Staphylococcus sp. HMSC057A08
GTGAGTGTGACATAAAAAGGAACAGGGAGTGTTTTATTAATGGGTGAAGTAGCAGAAATGATGTTAGACGGTACATTATGTCAGATTTGTGGTGGTTTAATGGAAGATTTAATTAACGAAAATGGAGACGATTTAAAAGAGCCACCAGGATATCCTACAACTTGTGAGGATTGTAAAGAATATGAATAGGGAGTGTTTACGATAGACATCAACAATCTCTACACCTACAAAGCAACATGCACCAATGTTGTTGACGGGGATACGATAGATATCTTAATCGATTATGGCTTTGATACCTACGCTAAACGTCGTGTACGTTTGCTAGGTGTCGATACGCCAGAAAGAGGACAGGATAAGTTTAAAGAGGCAACAGCGTTTACTAGAGAATGTGTGGAACATAAAGACATCTACGTTCAGACATACAAGAGCGATGTGTTCGGTAGATACCTAGCTAACGTGTGGTACGAGGACGGGCAACGTAGTTTGAACGATGATCTAAGAGACGCAGGACTATTGAAAGAGAATTCGAAATGGAATGAGGGGTAGGAATGGCAGAAGTAAAAATGACATTAGAAGAATATCAAGATTTAGAAGATAAGTTATCAACCTTAGCGAGGGAAAATCACAACCTTAAACAAGAACGTGACGCTTATAAAAAGCAACGTGATGAACTTATCAACGATATGGCAGAGATTAAAAAGAAAGCAGAGGCGTGGGATAAGCAGAAAGACGAACTACGTGAAATGGTTACTTTTGGTTGCCATTTTGAAGAAGATACTCCTAGTAAATACATGAATGTGGCTTATAGGATTGTTCTCAAAATTATGTGTGAATTAGACGGCACTAACGATTTCAAAAATTTATTAAGTGATTTGGAGGCCGAACATGAAAGATAAAGAGTATAAACGTGCATGGTTAGAGTTGAAAGAAGAAATGCTTTTTCAATATCCGATAATACTCCATATGACAAAAATGGCTGATGGTAAAGAAGATGAAAGTTCACTATTTCAATTAGGAGAACATCTTAAGCGCATGGATGAACTCGATGGGACGCATGAGTTTAAAAATTTATTAAGTGATTTGGAGCGTGGTAGTGATGAATAGAAAAATTAGCAGTCACAAGACAATCAAGCCAAGTTTTTTTAGAAGATATCAAGCACACATGATTATATATGCTTCGTTATTTAGTTTTGTAGTTAATTTATTAAACAACGCATTACTTTTTAAAATACTAATTCAATTGGAGGACGAATAAATGACTAACACATTAGATCAATTAGTAGAACAAGTACAACAATGGAGTATGGATAAAGATTTACACAATGGTAATCCAGATAGACAAGCACTTAAATTCTATGAAGAAGCTGGGGAAGTTGCATCAGCATTATCTCGTGGGCAAATGGATGCATTAAAAGATGGGATAGGCGATACAGTCGTTACATTAATCATATTGGCACAACAACATGATATGACATTACAGGAATGTTTACAGTATGCATATGACGAAATTAAAGGGAGAAAAGGAAAGACAATTAATGGAACGTTCATCAAAGAAGCAGACCTTA
>NZ_KV810857.1:424216-446379 GCF_001812925.1 Staphylococcus sp. HMSC057A08
GTTCATCAAAGAAGCAGACCTTAAAGAGTAAGGATATATTAGAAAAAGTAAAAGAGGTGCTGGGGAAGTGTTAGGACTTATTAAAGGACTTACAGATACATTTAGTATGAGTGAATGGAACGTAGTATGGGTTGATGATAATGGTAAATCACATGGCAAAAGATTTTATTGGAAAACAGAAGCTAGAGAGTTCTATGATACTTTGCCATATTATCAAAAACGATTAGAAAGAGTGAGTTGGTGATAGCATGAAACAATTCCTAATTAGAGAATTCACAGATAGCACAGGTTATGTTCATAGACATGTGGAAGAACCTAGAGAGAATGAACGTATGACGTTGGTAGAGGCAGAGGATAAGGAAGAAGCTAAAGAGAAATATAAGAAAATCACAGGATTAAGTGAATGTCCTAATTGCAAAATGTTAGGTGGAAATCTAATGGCCAAAGATTATAGCAGTCCAATCGAATATATGAGATGTAATCATTGTGGGCATAACTATCATAGATTAGGAGGTAAGTATGATGTTTAAACGCATATTAATTAACCTTATATTTGCAGAGTTACTATACCTACTTATTAAACCACTCATCATCAAGCTAGAAAGCGAAGATGATATTGATACTGCACCTAAGGACTTTGCTAATGAGTGGGATCAGATTGATTTGAATAAAATTAGGGTGGAGGTGAGTGAGTAGTGTTCGAAAGAATAAAAGAACCTACAGTGTTTGCTAAACAAAAAGAAAAAGAAAAATGGGTTGTAGTTTTAGACGAACCTGAAAACAGAAAGTTATTTGAAGAAAAGTATTCGAACAATAATGATGAATGGAAAATTTACTATAAACCTCATGACGAATTTTATAAAAGCTTAGAAATAGAAATGGAGAAAGCTGAACAAGAAGTACAAGCAGCAAGGGAAAAAGAAATCAAAAATCCAAGTATAAATGAAGATATTAAATGTATAAACAGTAAAGAAAGTTTGGTTGATTACTTACTAAAAGAATACTATCGCAGTTCCGAAATAATTATAGATGAATTCTCAACTGACACCGAAGTATCAGAAGCAAAACTCAAAGCTAATTATAATGAGTTATTAAAACTTAAAGATAAATATATTGGAGGTTAAAGATATGTGGATAGCATTAACCATTATACTCGGTGTACTTCTACTTATAGCGATAGGTAACAACACAGTCTTACGTCAGGAGTTAGATGCACAGAGATACACGAATGTATATCTGTTTACTAAGTACGTGAGAGATTGCGATATAGAAGATGTGGAGTTTGAAATACAAAGAGCAAAGAAACAATTTAAGTAATGGAGGTAATCACTTGTATACACGAGATGAAGTAAAAGGAATGATCAATGATTATAAGTGGATGCGTAATATTATAGAGTCTCAAGTCTATGACGCAGACAGCACATCTATTGCGCAATATGGTATCGAGTCTGTAATGCCTAAAGCCAAAGGTGGTACAGGTGATAAGGTATTAGTTAAAGTACTTAATAGGAATAGAGAGTATCGACGTAATATAAAGATACTTAATAAGATAGAGTTCATAGATAAGTATGAAGAATATATAACAGATGATAGGAACTATCACATATTACAAATGCTTAAACTAAACATGCAGCATAAGACTATCAAGGACTTAATGGAAATCAATAGTGACTCTAAGTTCTATGCATGTATCAATGAGATAGTGAATGTGTATATGGATGCACAACAAGGACACTACGATAAAGAGAAGACATCGAAGAGATAGAAGACATCGAAGGTAATGTGCATCAATAACATATTTAACTTTATAATATAGCTATACGAATTGAATAAATACTCGAAGGCACATCACATAGGTGGTGTGTCTTTTATTATGGAGTTTATACATGATGAATGATTATAAAACACGTAAAAAGTTCTATAACAGTAAAGATTGGGAAACAGTAAGGTTAATGGTTTTGAAAAGAGATAACTTTGAATGCCAGTGGTGCAAAGAAGAAGGGAAAGTAACGACTGAAGACTTGGAAGTTGACCATATTGCAGAGTTGCAAGATAGACCAGATTTGAAATTAGATACTGATAATCTTAGAACATTGTGTAAAGCTTGTCATAATAAACGACATAAAAGATTTCAGTACGGTGGTAATCAATTTAAACCACAAAAGAAATGGAACGATGAAAAATGGTAACCCCCCCGGTCAAAACCATTTCGAGTTTTTCTCGTAACTGGGAGAACGGCGGGTGGGCTCGACTTCGCAACTTTTTTAAAAAATTACACATATAACCTATACCCCCCCACCTCTACATGAAGAAAGGAGTGATTTTGTGAAAGTAAGTGACAATGATAAGAATGTAATTAAAGAGCGTAAGCGATTAGAAGAAATTTACAAAGATATTCCATCAGAAAAGCTGAAAGTTGTTGAAGGCTTAATTATACAAGCAGCAAGATTACGTGTCATGCTCGATTATATGTGGAAAGACATTCAAGAAAATGGCGAATACACCATGTTCCAACAATCACAAAACTTACCATCATATGAACGTGAACGTCCAGTAGCACGTTTATACAATACACGAGACCAATCATACCAACGTGTAATTAAGCAACTTACCGACTTATTGCCCAAAGAAAATAAGGCAGTTGAAACAGACGAACCTGTTGATGATTATGTATGATCAGAAACAAATATGTTGATGAATACATTCAACAATGGCGTGATGGAAAGATAATCTTTAATCAAGAACGAATCGATTTAATTGAGTATCTTGAAAATGATGTACTCACTCTTCCAAATGTTCATTTTGAAGAAGAAAAAATAGAAAAGTGTATAAAGTTTATTGAGAAATGGTATTTTCCAACTCAACCATTCCAACGCTTTATCATTGCTTTCTTATTCTTGATAGATGATGTTGAAGATACGCCATATTTCACAGAATTTGCTTTATTCATGGGACGAGGTGCAGGTAAGAATGGTTTTATCAGTGCAATAAGTGATTTTTTCACTACTCCTATACATGGTATTAAAAAATACGATATTTCAATTGTTGCGAACAGTGAAGAACAAGCAAAAACATCGTTCAATGAGATATACGACGTTTTATTAGATCATAAACGTAATAAAACAGGAGAACGACCTAAAGCACCTTACGAAGTAAGTAAAACAGAAATTAAAAATCGTTCTACTGGTTCAATTATCAGATACAACACTTCTAATACAAAGACTAAAGATGGTGGCCGTGAAGGTTGTGTCATCTTTGATGAGATTGCTATTTATGAAACTTCAGATATGGTTAACGTCAAGCGTGGTGGTTTAGGTAAGGTAATTCACGATAGAACGTTTTATATCTCTACAGACGGATTTGTACGTGAAGGATTTATGGACCAAATGAAAGAAAGGGTCACTGAAGTTTTAAAACGTAACAATCCTAACGACCGTATATTCCCGTTTTATTGTAAGCTTGATGATCCTAAAGAAGTAGATGACGAAAAGATGTGGGAAAAGTCAAATCCTATGTTACATCCTCCACTTACAGGATATGCACGCAACTTAAAACGTAAGATAAAAGAAGAATATAACGTGTTACACATCAATCGTTCAAATAAACCAGAGTTCATGACTAAACGAATGAATTTACCCGAAGTCGATGAAGAAAGAGTCGTCGCTCCATTTGAAGAAATATTAGCTACAAATAGAGAGTTTCCTAATCTTAAAAATAAAGCCTGCATTGGTGGTCTTGACTATGCGTTAGTTAGAGACTTCGCCAGTGTAGGCTTGTTGTTTAGGGATGGTGATGAGTATTATTTTAAATCACATTCATTTATTAGACGTGGATTTTTAGAAACAACTCATCTTGAACCACCGATTGAACAATGGGCAGATGACGGACTCCTCACAATTGTGGATGATGAAGTGATTGATATATCTTACATCGTCAACTGGTTCTTAAAACAACAACAAAAGTACAATTTAACAAAAGTGATTTCAGATAACTTTAGAACAGATATTGTAAGACAACCATTTGAAGACGCAGGCATACCATTAGAGGTTATTAAAAATCCGACTGCTATTCATGGTTTATTAGCACCACGTATCGATACCATGTTTGCTAAAAGGCAAATTGTATTTGGTGATAATCCGTTAATGCGTTGGTTTACAAATAACGTAGCAGTCACAATGCAACCAGATGGCAGTAAAAAATACATTAAAAAAGATGAAGTCAGAAGAAAAACAGATGGTTTCCATGCTATGCTTCATTCACTTTATAGAGCAGATGAGTTATTAGAGTATGACCAACCATTCATTATGGCAGATATTAGCTTTTAAATTAGGAGGTGATTACTATTTCGATTTTTGACCGCATTTTAGGTAGGAATAAGGCTATTGAGTTCAGTTACGATTTTGATTTAGTAAGAGACAAATCTCACAAAGCTTACATAAAGCAGTGGGCTTTAGATACGTGTATTAATCACATCGCTAGAACGATTAGTCAAACAAAATTCGAGTACATTGATAATGGTGTGAAAGATAACACTAATACCACATACTACAAATTGAACGTACGACCTAACACTGATGAGAGTGCTGCAACTTTTTGGCAAAAAGTCGTTCGTAAGTTGATTTATGATAATGAAGTTTTAATTGTTGTGACAGATACTAAAGATCTAATCGTTGCCGATGATTTCACTCGTGAAGAATACGCTTTATATGATGATGTGTTTAAAAATATTGTCGTTGGAGACTTTGAATTTGAAAGAAACTTTCTAATGAGTGAAGTTATTTATTTAGAGTATAACAACGAATCAATTGCAAATATGCTAAGTGGTTTGTTTAGTGATTACGGAGATATCTTTGGTAGATTAATCCAAATTAACCTTTTAAACAATCAAATTAGAGCAACACTTAGTATGGATGCAAATATAGGAATGACTAAAGAGTCACAAGAAAAAATGCAAAGTTTTATTGATAAAGCTTATGAAGCGTTCGCTACAAATGATATTGCGATTGTACCACTTCAAAAAGGTTACACATACGAAGAACATTCAACGCAAAGTCAGGCAAAAACATCATCTCAAATAGATGATTTATCAAAATTACCTGACCAAATATTAAGTTATGTGGCTCGTAATTTAGGTATTCCGTTAGGACTTATCAACGGAGATACTGCAGATATTCAAGGTATGACAGATAACTATATGAAGTTTTGTATTAATCCTATTATTGAGAAGATTACAGACGAATTAAATGCAAAATTATTTACAGTTAGAAGTTACAAAGAAGGTAAACGTATTAAAGCTGTTTCTATTGATGCATATGATCCAATTCAAAAAGCTGAGGCTATTGATAAGTTGATTTCAAGTTCAGTATTTACTGTCAATCAAGTACTAGATATGTTTGGTTATCCTCCAAGTAAAGATGAAGACGCTAATAAACGTTTAATCACTAAAAACTATACTAGTGTGAATGATGTTCAAGGAGGTGAGACAAATGTCGAATAACGAAATTGATATCTACGGTTATATTAATGACGTGACTATTGAAGGAATGTCGATTAGTCCACAATTTGTAAAAGATAAACTGAAAGAAATGAATAATGAGAAAGAAATCGTCGTCAACATTAACAGTAATGGGGGCGACGTTTTTAGTGGTGTGGCTATTTACAATATGCTACAACGTCATTCAGCAAAAATTATTGTCAATATTGATGGTATTGCTGCAAGTATTGCCTCTGTTATTGCTATGGCAGGAGATGTAGTTAACATGCCTAGAAATGGCATGATGATGATACACAATGCCTGGACTTTAGCACAAGGTGATTCGAATGCTTTCAAAAAGCAAGCTGAATCTTTAGAACGCATCAATTCTGTGGTAGTGAATAGCTATTTAGAGAAAAATCCAGATATCGATCATGCGCTTTTACGTCAGTATATGGACGAAGAAACATGGTTTTCAGCTAATGAAGCTAAAGAATTTGGATTAATTGATAATGTTACTGAAAGAACTAAAGTTGCTGCTGCAACTACTTCAACAATGTTAGGGGGTGAGAAAATCATGGCAAGATATCGTAACGAAGGTACACCTGAACCTCAAACACAAAATATTACTGTTGAAGATGTAATGGATAAATTAGATGAAATTTTAGAAGCAGTTAAAAATATTGATTCTAAAAAAAACGACGATAAAGGTGACAAAACAATCGATACAGAACCACCACAGAATAGCTTTGCAAGATTATTCAATATGAATACAAAATAAAAGGAGTGTAAAAAATATGGCTATTAATTTAGAAGATAAACAAGGCTTTGAGAATTCTAAAAGAATCTTACAAGAGTTCGCAAACCTTAATGCAAGTGCTTCTGATGAAGAAGTAAAAGAAAAATACACTGAATATATGAACACATATTCAGAAGAATTAGCGAATGCTATTCGTAAAGATATGAAACAAGAACAAGGTGACAATGCGGTATTAAATGCACGCAATGTTAATCGTTTAACTAACGAAGAAAAGAAATTCTATAACGCATTAGTGTCTGAAGATCACGTTAATACAGATGTAGGTTATAAAGAAGAAGCTTTATTACCTGAAACAGTTATTGATCGTGTTTTTGATGATATTGAAAAAGATCATCCATTATTAAAACACATTAATATTCAACGTACAGGACTAAAAGCGCGTGTAATCAAAGCGCACCCTGAAGGTCAAGTTGTATGGGGTAAAATTTTCTCTGAAATTCGTGGCCAATTAGATGCAGTATTCAGCGAACAAGATTTAACACTTGGTAAAGCGACTGCATTCGTTGTTGTTCCTAAAGATTTAAAAGACGCAGGTGTACAATGGATTGATCGTTTTGTACGCGCACAAATTAAAGAAGCATTCGCAGTAGCTATTGAGAAAGCTGCTTTAGTTGGAGCTGGTAAATCTCAACAACAACCTGCTGGATTAATGAAAACTATTAACCGTCAAACAGGTGCAGTAACTGATAAAGCTGCAGTAGGAACTTTAACTTTTGCTACTCCAGAAACATCTATCAAAGAATTAGGCGGTGTAATTGCTGGATTATCACAAAAAGAAATCTATGATACTGATGGTTCAGTTAAAGAAACTAAAAATGTTAGTGTATTAAATAATGTTGTTATTGCTTTAAATCCTGCTGATTACATTTATACACAAGTTGCATTCATGCAATTAACATCTGCTGGTCAGTTTGCAAGTCCAGTACCATTCAACGTTATTTTTGAAGTGTCTGAATTTGTACCACAAGGTAAAGCAGTAGCATTTGATAAATCACGTTATTTCATGGGTGTAGGCTCGGAAGTTATTGTTCGTCAATTCGACCAAACATTAGCTTTAGAAGATTGCGATTTATATACTGCTAAACAATTTGCTTATGGTGAAACAGAAGATGAGAAAGCATCTGCTGTATATAACTTAAACTTATCAGCATCAGGCGCTCCAACTACTAACGATTCACCAGAAGCATAAGGAGGTTTACTAATGGCTGATTATAAAGTTTTAAAAAACTATAAAGACAAGCAATTAGGAAAGTCTTTAAAGGCTAACGATAAAGTGGAAATGACAGTAAAACGTGCTGAAGAAGTTGAAAAAACTTTGTCTGATAAAGGTTATACAGGGCCTTTCCTAGAACGAATTAAAGAAAAGAAGTGATTAAATGATTACTTCAGATCATGTCGAAGAATTCAAAAATCGTAATCGCATTTTTTATGATATCGAAGATGATCGTATAGAAAGTGATTTGAAAATGTCTTACGAAGATATCAAATCTAAATGTGGTGACTTCGATATGAACAATGCAATAGGTCGTGAATTAGTCTATGAACGAACAAGATATGTATTTAATGATAAGTTAGAAGAATTTCACAATAATTTTTTATCTAACATTGTTCAATTCCAAATTGAAAATATGGAGGCGTCAGATAATGGCACTACAGAAGAATAAATTTATAACTGGTGGCGATATGCGAACACCAGTTATTTTTTTAAAAGCTAAACCGAAAGATGACTTCTTTCCTGGAGAAACAATAGAAGAAGTTGTTTATAAGTGCTTTGCCAATGTATATCAACCATCTCAAAAAGATTTGGATATGACGAACAATGAAGCGAGTTTAACAATGGTCACTTATCATCCTATTAATATCGAAATTACTGATGATATGTATTTTGAAATTGGGCTACCTCGCTACAAAAATAAAAAGTACAACATTAGACAAGTATTTGATGATACAGATAACCATAGAAATATAAAAGTTATTGGAAAGTTATCAGAATGAGTGTGGAAGTTAAAGGCGTACATCAAATGCTTAGAGAAATAGGCGAACAATACGGAGAAATCAAAATGTTAAAAGCACAAGATAAAGCATTAAACAAAGGTGCTAAATACTTCATGAGTGTGCTTAAAGCAAATTTTGAAGTATTTCGAGATACTGGTGCAAGTATTCACGAGATAACAATGACTGATCCATATACCATTCATGGTAATACACGTATGGTTAAAGTACATTGGCATGGTTCAATGAATCGTTATGCAATCATCCATTTAAACGAGTGGGGAACAATCAAAAATCCAAATCCTAGAGGTAAAGGTGCGATTGCTAGAACGATGTTTATGACTGAAAAGCCATATCGAGAAATTGTAAAACAATCGTTGGAAGGAGACCTATAAATGTTTGATATGTTGAAAACTTTAAAACAATATTTACTAAACAACGCAACAATTGCTCAACATTGTACAGGTCGAGTTCGAGCGTACACTTATGATGAAACGGCGGATAGTTCCAATCACTATATTTTGATTGATCCGTTAATATCTCCACAGCCTGAAACTTACGCTAGTGATACAAATCTAACAACAACATACTTATATCAAATAGATGTTCGTGGACCTGATTACGATATAGTTAAACTTTTGCAAGAAGAGATAAGACAAACATTATGGAATATTGATTTTAAACAAGTCGATGGTATAGATGATTATGATAAAGAGTTGAGAATCTATAGAGACGCTCGTCGTTATCGTGGAAACCCCTATACCATTGATGAACTTAGACACATAGATAAAAATATTAAAAACTAGCCTTCTGTGAGTAACAGTAGGCTTTTTTAATACGCAATTTTAAGGAGGAATTTTTAATGGGTAGATACAATGCAGCTACAGGATTAGGGAAATTGTATTATGCAGTATTAACTGAAGAAACTGACGGTTCTTACACAACATCAGCAATTAAAGAAGTTGATTATGTTCAAGAATTATCTATCGAATTCGGAGAAGAATTAGAAAAAGCTTATGGTTCAAATAAGGTAGCAGAAATCGCTAAATCTGCTGGAGAAACTCAAGTAAGCCTTACATTCCATAAATTACCAATCGACGTTCAAAAAGACTTATTAGGTTTAATTGAACACGAATCAAACAGTTCAGTATATGGTTTTGGTAAATCATCAGGCATCACTTACACAGCAGTAGCGATTCCACGTACTATGGAAGATGGTTCTGAAGAATGGTTTGGTTTATCTAAAGGTGTATTCACTCGACCAAACAAAGAAGGTCAAACAAAAGAAGATGGTGTAGAATTCGGTTCAGATGAAATCGAAGGTCAATTCATGGAGCGTGAAGTTGACGGATTTAACGAAGAATTAGCAGTAGTAATGGCTTATGACGATAAAGGAAAAACTGAAGGTCGAGATACAGTGTTTAATTCAATCTTCGGAAAAACTTTTGATTCAGTTCAGAAAACAGCTGAACCATTAACTACTACAACAGACAGTGAACCAGTAGCATAATTGATTGATTTATAGACGACTTAGGTCGTCTATTTTTGTATACAAAAATATTAAAAACTAATTATTCGGACTAACAGAAAACCCGATGAAAAGGAGAATATAAATTATGGCAGTAAGAAAATTTGTGGAATTACAAGATGAAAATGGAGAAGTAAAAAAATATCATGCACCTGCATTTATTAAAGGTAGTGTAGCGCGTAAAGGTTTTAATTTAGGTAAAGAGTTCCAAAAATTAGAAAATACTGGTGGAGAATTCGATGATGACTTATTAGATAAGTTATATAGCTTTATCGCTAATGATTTATATGATGGTCAATTCACAGCTGAAGAATTCGAAGATGGCACAGACGCAAGAGAAGTATTATCTGTGGCTATGGAACAATTAGGTGGAATTTTAGGTGACGAGGGAAAGACGACGAAATAGACGATTCTCGTTTAACCGCTGAAGATTTCACTTATGAAAAGCAATCAGAATATCTTGATACTCTTTACAAAGAGTTAATGGAAAATGGTTGGAAAATGCCAGAGATTGATAATACAGATATTTATCAATTACTTCGCATTATGAACAATAAGAAGAAATCTAAAGTTAAGCAAGTTTCTGCAAACGAGAGTCTAATTGGAGCAATTACAGGAAAAGATCCTAGAGCTTCAAGCTAGGCTCTCTTTTTTAATTTTCAAAGAAAGGAGAGTGAATTAAATGGCGGGAGATATTAAAGGATTTACCATCGACCTTGGTTTAGACACGTCTGATATTGATCGTGGAATGGCCAACTTAAAACGTAAGTTGCAAACTACAGATGCAGAAATGAAGAAAAACCTTTCTAGTTTCTCTAAAGCCGAAAAATCAGTAGAGAAATATGAAACTGAAATTGAAGGCTTAAATAAAACACTCACTCAACAAGGTAGAATGAGTGAACAAGCACAAAAGAAATTAGATCAATTAAGACGTTCGCAAGAAACAATGTCAGATAAGCTTGAAGAATCAGCACGTAATGCTCAAAAAGCTAAAAAGAACTACGAAAATTTAGCTAAAACTTATGATGGACTTAATGATGAACTAAAAGAGCATAAATCCAACGTTAAATCTGCACAAGAATCACAAAAGCAAATGCAAAATACTGTGACAGCATTGAGCGCTAAAACTAAAAACGCTAAATCTGAGTTCGATAAATTGAGTAATAAGTTGGAAGAATTAGAAAATGATAGTTCTGCAACTGCAGGGGAAATATCAGCTTTAACTTTTGAAGTTGGGGAAGCTGAAAGAGAATATAATAATTTATCTAATTCGTTAGACAGTGCAAAACGTGATTTGAACGAATCCAAAATAGCGACTTCTGAAGCTAAAGAAGAATTACAAAAATTTAGTAGTGCTAATAAAGAAGCGATGGAAAGCGCTAAAACATCAATGGAAGTTGCTAAAAAAGAAGCAAACGACGCTGAAAAATCATATGCTAGTCTAAATCGCGAAGTGTCACAATTGCCATCTAAACTAGATAAAGCAGAAAAAGAAGTTTATCAGCAGGCTATGGCTTACAATGTTTTACAAAATAGAATAGACGAAACTACAGATGAGATGAAAGAATTCCAAAGAGAGCAAATAAAAGCAGCAGGAATCAGTGGTATGTTTGCTCGTATGGGTTCTGCTTGGGAAGATACACAACGTAAGATTGATAAAATTGGTGACAGTTTCAGAAATGTAGGATATGTGGTTAATGGTATTGGATTTGGTGGTTTAACTGCTAATATTACATCTATTATTCCAATTGCTGGTAGTGCAGTAAGTGCTATAGCAGGAATTGGTGGTGCAGCAACTGCAGCAGCAGGTGGAGCAATTGGTTTAGGTGGTGCTTACGGTACTGCTTTTGCAGCGATAACTGCATTTAGTGGACAAGCAACTACAGCACTTCAAATGCTTGAAGATGGAGAATTAAAAGCAACTAGAGAAATCAAGAATTATCAATATGTGCTAAATGGTCTTCAAAACCAATGGAAAGATCTAGTTAGAGCAAATCAAGCAGATATCTTTAACTCAATGGCAAATGGAATTAATATTGCCAAAATTGCACTTACAAGACTAACACCTTTTATTACTAAAACAACTCATCAAATCGCTCAAGCTTCCGAAAGAATGCGTGACTGGGTTAAATCCTCTGAAAATGCTAACAATGCATTCAAACTTATCAATAATATTGGTCCACCAGTATTCCAAAACTTACTTAACTCTGCTATGAAAGTCGGAGATGGAATAACTCATATATTCACTCAATTTGGTCCACTATTCGCATGGACTGGCAAAGGTATAGAAAGTTTAGCGAATAAATTTAATGCATGGGCAAATAGCACGAGTACAGATAAAGGTATCGCTAAATTCATTCAATATACTAAGACTAACTTACCAATTGTAGGACAAATATTCGGCAATGTGTTTAGTGGCATGATAAGTCTATTTTCTGCCTTTGCAGGACATTCTCATAAAGTTTTAGTAGGTATGCAAGGAGTAACCAATTCCTTTAAAGAGTGGGCTGCAAATTTAAAAAACACTGAAGGCTTTAAGAACTTCTTAAAATATATTGAAACTAACGGTCCTATTGTTTGGCAACTTCTTAAAAACATAGGTTCTATTATTGTAGGTTTAGTTAAAGGACTAGCACCAGTAGGAGCAATTGTTTTAAGAGTTACTACTGCGATTACAGGTTTCATCGCTAAATTAGTGAACGCTCATCCTGCAATAGGTGGTTTTATCGGCATACTCACAGTAGTCGGTGGAACATTGATGGCGTTAGTTCCACAAATCGCACTAGCAAGAACTGCTTTTGCAGGATTAGGTTTAGGAACTAAAATTGCTACAGTTGCGACAACTTTATGGAAAGGTATTACTGCAACAGCTACAGCAGTAGCTAACACGTATAGATTTGCTATTGCAAGTTTAAGTACAGGGCAAGCGTTAAGTGCAGTAAAAACAAGACTGTCCACTTTAGCGACTAGAATTTGGACTGGCGTTACAACTACAGCAACAGCCATAGCTAATGGTTATCGTTTTGCAGTTGCTAAAATCGCTACCTCTCAAGGCTTGGCGACTTTAAAAACAAAATTATCTATGGTAGCAACAAAAGCGTGGACAGTCGTTACTAAAGGTGCAGCATTAGCCACAAGAGGATTAGGTTTAGCACTTAGATTTATGACTGGTCCAGTTGGTATTGTAATCACTGTTATTGGCGCTTTAACTGCTGGCATTATTGCTTTATGGAAGAATAACGAAACATTCCGTAACTTTGTGATAAAAGCGTGGAATTCTATCAAGAATACTGCAATAGCTGTATTTGGTTTCTTGAAACCTTATATTATAGGTATTTGGACTGCGATTAAGAGTGCAAGCATTGTCATTTGGAACGCTTTAAAAACTGCTGCAAAAGTAACGTGGAACGCTATTAAGTTTGCAATTCAACATCCTATTCAAGCGTTAAAAACTATTATTTTAGCTATATGGAACGCTATTAAGACAAATAGTTTAAAAACTTGGAGTTTAATTAAAACTGGAATACTTACTATTGCTAAAAGTTTAGTCAGCTTAGTAAGAGCTAGTTTCAACGGCTTAAAATCATTCTTTAGTAGCATATGGAACTTTATTAAAAATATTTCTTTAAAGACATGGTCAGCTATTAAGAACGGCGTTTTGAAAATTATTAGATCATTAGTTAATGGTGCTAAAACTATAATTAATGGATTGAAAAAATTCATTACGACAGCATGGAAATTTATTAAATCAACGTCAATTAAACTATGGAACGCTATAAAAAACGGTGTAGTAAATGCTATACGTGGCATGAGTAATGGAGTTAAGAAAATAGTAGGTGCTTTAAAATCATGGATGACAAAAACATGGACTGCTATTAAAAATACAACAATAAAATTAGCTAAAGCGTTATGGTCTGGCGTAAAAAATACATGGAACAGTCTTAAAAAAGGCACAATAAAAATTATAGCTTCTGTTGCTGTTTGGCTAATCAAAAAATGGCTTTCTATTAAAAAGAATATAGTAAATACAGTTAAAAAATTATGGTCTGGAGTTAAAAAGACTTGGAACTCCTTAAAATCTGGAACTATTAAAATTATGGCATCCATAGCAGTATGGCTTATTAAAAAATGGATAGCTATAAAAAAATCGGTAGTAAATAAAGCTAAAGGTTTATGGTCAGGTGTTAAAAATACTTGGAATAGTTTATCTCGTGGCACACGTAATATTTTTAACCGTGTTAAAAGCTTTATGTCAAACACTTGGCGTAGTATCAAAAATACGACAGTAAACATGGCTAAAGGTTTATGGAATAGCGTTCGAAGAACATTCAATAATATGGCTGGTGGACTTAAAAATATCATTGGGCGAATCAAGGGCCACATTACTGGAATGGTAAATGCTGTAAAAAAAGGTTTAAACAAATTAATTGGTGGCGTGAACTGGGTAGCTGGAAAATTAGATATGCCTAAGTTACCTGAAATAAAACTTTCTACTGGTACTGAAAGCACTCATACTCAAAGTTATATTACAAAAGGTAAACTTAATCGAAACACTTTAGCTACCGTTGGAGATAAAGGTCCAGGCAATGGTCCAGGTGGTTTTAGACATGAAACAGTCATTCCGCCTAGCGGTAAAGCTTTCATCACACCAGCTACAGATACAACAATTCCACTTGCCAAAGGAACTCGTATTTTAAATGGCGCACAAACGCATAGTTTACTTAATAGACCACAATTTAATAGCGGTACAATACCGAAATTTAGTTTAGGTACAACATTCGCCAATTTACTTGGTGGTGGTAAAAAGCCAAAAAAACATAAAAAAGATGACAATTTAGTGGGCGACGTAGCTCAAAAAACTAAAGACGGCGTTAAAGCTATGACTGGTAAAGTTGTAGAAGGTGGTAAAGCAGTCGTTGGTAGTGCATTGAACGCTGCTAAAAAAGGCAAAGATTGGCTATCTGATAAAATTGGCGATGTACTAGATTGGATAGAAAAGCCAAAAAAATTATTAGAAAAAGTATTTGAAGGTTTCGGTATTAACATGGCATCATTTGGCATACCTAAAGGCGCTAAATTACCATTTAACCTTATGAAAGGTATGTTTAAAAAACTAAAAGAGGGAGCTATTAATAAAGTTAAAGAATGGTTTGAAGAAGCTGGCGGTGGTGACGGAGGTTATATTGACCTTTCAAAAGGTGTTAACTTCGGTTTTGCACCAACAGCGGCAGCAGCAAGAGCGCAAGGTTATCCATTCGCGCGTCCGCATTATGGACTAGACATAAACTATAAATACGATAAAGTGTATTCTACATTAGCTGGTAAAGCAACAGGTAGTACAGGCTGGAACGGCGGTTTTGGTCGTAATATGTGGATACGTACTAAAAATGGTATCGAAGCAATATACGGTCACTTATCTAAATTAGCGTTTAGTGGTACTAGACAAGTTAAACCGGGCGACTATTTGGGAGTTTCCGGAGGCGATCCTAGTCGTGACGGAGTAAATGCCGGTAGTTCGACAGGGCCGCATTTACACTACGAAATGCGTTGGAACGGACAGCCTAAAGATCCAACAAACTGGCTTAAAAAGAATAATGGCGGAGGTAAATCTGGTGGCTCAAAAGCTGCAAACAAATGGAAACCTGAAATTAAACAAGCATTAAAGGCAAATGGCTTACCAACCACTTCGGCATATGTAAATGCATGGATAAGACAAATACAAACAGAAAGTGGCGGTAATGCAGGTGCTGTTCAAGGGAATATCGGAGATATAAACAATAGAACAGGAAATCTTGCAAGAGGTTTACTGCAAGTAATACCACCAACGTTTGCTGCAAATAAATTACCAGGTCATGGTAATATCATGAATGGTTTAGATAATGCTATGGCAGCAATGAATTACGCTAAAAAACGTTATGGTAAATCTGGAATGTTACAGGTAATTGGTCATGGTCATGGTTACGCCACAGGTGGCTTAATCAAATCTGCAGGTTGGTATAACCTTGCAGAAGGTGGCTATCCTGAGTGGGTAATTCCAACTGATCCTAATAGAAGAACAGACGCAATGAAATTGTTAGCACTTGCTGCAAAAGACATTGAAGGCAGTAAAACATCAGGTAATAAACGACCAAGTAACTTCTCAAACACTAAAATAAGTTCTAGTCAATCTGACAATAGTAAATTAGAACAAAAATTAGATATGCTTATTGGATTAATGAGTAAATTAGTTCAAAGTAACGATACAATTGCCAATAAAGATTTTGAAGTGAGTTTAGATGGTAAAGAATTAAGCAGAAATAATTCAAAACAACAAGCGTTAAAAGCTGCAACTCAATTAATGAGGGGATGATTATAATTGAAAGTAGGATTTAAATTATATGATCCTAATATGAACGAAATAAAATTTCCAGTTGGTTTAAAGCCACTGGATTTTTTAGTTTCGTCTATAGAAAAGGAAAGATATATAGAAAATGTTGAAGGTATACCTGGATCTATAAATTACGGATTTGATTATAAAGATCGTGGAGATTGTACATTGTCATTTTGGCTCAGACATTTTCATGATGAACACGATTATCTCTTACTAGAGTCTGAAATAAATGAATTATTAGATAGTCAACCATACTTTTATATAAGTCGTAATAATTTACCAACTAGAGTTTTAAAAATAGTAATAGATTCTAGTTACAAACCTGAAAGGATATTAGGGAGTATGTATGCAACTTTAGAGGTAAACGCAACTGTTATTGGCTTACCATTTTGGCAAACTAAATATACAACTCAAGATATCGAAAAAGAAGGATATGAAGCTATAGCCGAAGAGTTTGGTATGGCTGACGGTATTAATCAAGATATGGCAAATTATAGATTTCAATCTTCTGTTTTTAATGTATGGAATGGCGGTAACGTTACAATTGATCCACGTCAAATGCCTTTGAATATTAGAGTATGGCATTCGACAAGCAAAGGTGATGCAACAATCGAAAATTTAACTACTGGAGATAAGGTCATTGTATATCGTGAACATACAAATAGTTATATTAATTTAATAGGCTCAAAAGTGATGTTAGCAGATACGAATTGGTTAAGAGAATCAAATAGACAATATATCACACTAGCACCTGGAGAAAATAAAATACGAATCTCCAATACTAATTTTAGCGATGTAACTTTTGATTTTCCTTTCTATTTTAAATAAGGAGCGTGATTAGATGGGTAGAAGAGTAATTAAGAGTCTATGGAATCGTAATAATTTATTAGATTTAAATGAAAACTTTGTAGAACTCTATAAAGATGTAAGAAATAGTTATAGCATAAGTTCTGGCTTTATATCAGAAGCACAAAATATTTTAGAAAATGCGAAAAAGTATAATTTAGACAATCAAGATGTTAAAAGACAATTAGATAATATAGTTTTAAAATCGGGAGACTCTAATGTTGAAGTAGCGCAAGCAAGAAGTACATTTCCAACATTAAATGCACGATTAGATAATGAATTTCAAAGATTAATGGATAACGAAGCGAATGCTAATAGAGCAGTTATTGCTACATCAAAGAGAAAGTTTCCTATGCTTACTTTTATAGATGATGATGGTAGAACAGAATTAAAACAAAAATGGGAGCCTATCTTAAAAGAAAAGAAAAATAAATTGACTATCGCATTAGTAACAAGTTGGGTAGACAATAAAAATTCCTCTGTTATCCAATGGGATGAAATTCATCGTTGGAAAGAGGAATACGGGGTAGAATTTGTGAATCACACACATACACATCAACATGCTAATAACTTAACTGCGTTACAGGTGGAAGATGAATTAAGTCAAGCAAAAGAAATTTTGAAGCGTGAAGGATTAACGCATGATATTATTGTCCAACCTTTTGGAGAAAACACAGAAGATGTTAGACGTATTAGTCGAGACTATGCTAAAGCAAATTTTGGTATTAAAGAATTTGTTAACCAAACACCTTTTGACACTTTTAATGCTAAAAGAATATCACTTGCAGATAGTTTTAATAATACATGGGAAGATTATAAGAAAGTGTTAGATGAAGCTATTGCTACAAATGGTTGGGTAGTCTTTAAATCTCATTCACAGTATACAAGTTTTGACAGTAATCAAATTGAACTCATTAAAAAAATCATTGATTATGCAAGAACTAATGGCATAATCAATGTAAATTTAGAAGAAGGATTAAAATATTTCAGTAATTTAATTGATGTGGGAGATTATACAGCAAGAGCAAAAGAAGGTGTACATTATTATATATTAGATCGCGATGGTAAAGCACATTCAAATACTAATGGTAAAGATTTTTGGAGTTACAAATATAACACTGTAGATTTTAATACTCCAGTTACATTTTTTGAAGAAAATTCAACAAGTACTACAACAATTGTAAGTACTGCGTCTCAACCTTTTCCTGAAAGTCAACCAGGAACGCTTATTACATTTAGAGGAGATAGCATAACATTGAGTTATCAACTTTACTTTCTTTCTACTAACGATCAAATATATAAGCGACGTTGGGATGAAAAAACAAAAAATTGGACTAACTTCAGAAAAATAGTGACGGATAGTGTGGAGTACTTTACTAGACATTACACACCTTCTACAAAAATAAATCCACAAAGTACTTATGACGTTGATATTAGCAATACAGTATTAAATGAATTAGGTTTCAAATCGGGTGATTTAGTCTATGGTTCACCAGAAAAGAAATTACCAGAGAATATTATGTTTAATGTAATAATTAGTTCAGACAATATAATTACTGTAAGGTTTGTGAATGTATCCGACAATGATATTACTATCCCAGCGACATATTTTAATTTCAAAATTAGTAGAGTGAAGTAGGTGGAATAGTGGCTTTTATTAAATCGCCTTATGAAAATATATACGACGAAACGTTATATAACGGGAACGGTTATTATAATACTAACGGAACGTTTGTAACAGATAAGACATTTAAATATATGGATAAGCAAAGAACTGATTTTTTAGGTAGAGGCTATGTAATTATACGTAATTACACTCTACCTTATTTTTATGTGACTTATTGGGATAGATTCGGTAATTTCTTGTATACAGAAAAATGTACTTTAACTAATGGAGTATATCGTTTTCCAGTTTTATCTACAGAAGCTAATGACGTTTCATTTTCCTTTCATGATAGTCAAGAAGGTATCGAGATATTCAAATATGGTAAGTATTACTATTTAGAAGCTGTCATCCAACACAGCCAAGAAATTAATGGTGATGAAAAACTCGAATTAGATATTGAATACACTCAGAATAACGGCGAATTTTTATCTTTACAGAAAGATTTGAACATGTGGATTATTGAATTTGAGAATAAAGAATATGTCATTATCAATAATGAAAAACAAGGCTATGGCGATAAGTATAGAGTTAGTTGTACTGCTATTCTTTATGCGTTATATAAACTTAATTCAGATAGAATTTATGAAAGAATCGACGAAAGTTTAACAACAACTGAAGGTTTTAATTATGTGTTTAAAGGTACTCCATTCAGTTATGTTGTTGTTGATAGTGCGCCTTCAAGTCGATTTCAGGGATTAGGTGAAGGGGAAAGTAGATTAGAAGTACTTAAAAAATTAATAGATCGTTGGGGCTACGAATTAAAAATAGTTGGGAATGTCTTTTATTTTCACAGTCAAATCGGTAATGATTCAAACTTTGAATATCGTTATAAAATAAATGCACAAAATATCTCACAATCTAGTGATGCAAGTGAAATGTATACTTATTGTCGAGGTTATGGCGATTACGATGGAGATGGTTCTGATGATATGGATTCAACTGAAACAACAAGTGCAAATGAAATAGAAACAGAAGAAAATTCGGAAGACGACAGATCGGTTGTAGAAAAGGCAAAACTAAAACGAGAATATACATCTCCACTCGCTAAGTTTTTAGGTAAAATTCATGCGCCACCTGTCATGGATGGACGTATTAAATTAATTGAAACAATGGATCAACGTTTAATTCAAAGAGTTGAAAGTAGTATTGTTTTATCATTTACTGCAGATATTGTGGATATGAGCAAAAATGGTTACGATTATCAGCATTCTGAATTGGGTGATCGTGTATTTTTAGTAGATGAACGTATCAATATAAATCGAGAAATAAGAGTAATCGCAATCAATCGTACTATTGATGCATTAGGACGATTGATTGCAATGGAAAATACTTTTGGCACAGCTAGTCTTACAGATAAATATGAAGCTAAATTTAATACAGCAGTAAACGATATTACAGAAGTGATGAAAGGTAATAAAGCCATTCCGTTTAATGCGTTAGATAGCGTTTCACAATCTATGGTTTCAAAAATACAAAATACTTCTACAGAATTATCATTCGGTAATAACGGTATATTAGCAATAGATAAAAATAATAAAAATAATATTGTTGCTATGAATAGTAGTGGTTGGATGTTGTCTACTGATGGTGGTAAGACAGCTAAAACAGCACTTACTGCAGAAGGTATGGTTGCTGATGCGATAACAACGGGTTCATTAATGACTTCTCTAGTAAATATTGTAGGTCGAGATTCGTTAATGTATATGGATGGAGATCAATTTATAGCAAAGAGTCAAATAGATGAGCGTAAAACAGTGATTAGTCCATCAGGTATAACAATAACAAGGCCTGATGGTGCTACGTGGGTTGAGAATGGTATTTTTAAATCATCAATGGAAATACAAATGGCTGCACCTCAACCACTTTCAGCAGGTGTAGAGATATCTGGTAGTTATTATAAAACTTCAAACTTTGAAAAATCTTATGTAGAAGAATACTTCTTTCAACATAAAGCAAGATATTTAAGGATACTAGGAAGAGGTAAAATGATTCATTCTACTGATAACAAGTACAATGGAATCGTATTTGTTGAAAGTATAGAAAACGGTGAAGCAAAAGTTGTAGGTAGTCAAAAGGTTTTAAAAAGTGAAGAATTCGAAGATGGTAATGCAGGTGAATTAATAGATATTACTATAGATTTAGGCACACCGACATATGGATATAAACACTTTTATATTGCGTTTAGATCAACGAGTGCTAAATCCGAAATATATTTTAGACGTTCATTAGTAGAATTAAAAGATTAAGAGGTGCAAGATATGTGGGTACTATTTTTAAAATTAATTAATGGCGAGTATGAAATTGTTCAAGCTGGTTACAATCTTGTTCCTACACAGGAATATGATAAAACACTACCAACAACCGAAAAGATTGTAAGTCAATTTGAAAAAGTTTATTTTGATGGTGAAAAATTAAGACTTAAAGAAGAAGAAACCCTATTAAGTATAGAAGAATTAAACGCTCAAAATAATCAAAATTTAGAAGACGATATATCAACCGAGCCTATTATATACGATATTGAATAAGCCATAGCCAGTGGAGGTTATGGCTTTTAAATTTATATAAGGAGTTGAGAATATGAAAGAAAATTCATTTAATTATAAGGTGCTAGCTATCTTTATCTTTGGTTTTGGCTTACTTATGTTCGAAAGAGGTTTCTTTTGGACTAAAGAACAAGATACTGTATTAAGCGACAGTGATTTCTATCTAACGCTCCATCAAGTTATGCCTATTTGGTTATGGGGCGTTTTAGGAATGCTTTTCAGTTTGTTTATCATTCTTGCACCTATCTTTTTACCTAAACAACAAGTGAGCAATAAATTTAACTTCTTACTTATCTTTGGTGGTAGTGGAAATGCAGTTTATTATTTCTTGCTCACTTCTGCAAGTATATTTAATGCGATTAATTGGCTAACCCCAGTCCAATTTGCAACCTTAGCAATGATTAATGGATTAACCGCTTACTATGGGGGTAAAGATGTTGCAGGAAAAAGATGAACGTTTCGTATCGAGAGAAGAGTGGATAGATAACACAAATAAAATCCATCAAAAAATAGATGAGAATGATAAACGACACACTAGCGAATTAAAAGATTTAACTAATAAGGTAGACAAACAAATCATATACCAAAAACAAGCATTTGAAAGTCAAGCACGTTCAGAAAAACACTTAGAAAAGCTATCAGAAACAATGAGTAACTTTGGTAGAGAATTCACTGATGTTAAGTATCAAGTTAAAGATCATAGCAAACAACTTGAAACGTTCAGCGAAGTTATTAAAGAAAAACAAGGTTATAACGTAAAGATTATAGTTGCAATTATCAGTGGTATTGCTACGGTGCTTACTGGTGCATTAGGTTTTGCAGCTGCATTCTTTTAAGTCGGCACTTTTAGTGTCGGCTTTTTATTTTAAAAGAGGAGTGAATTAAATGGAGAGTATTATTGCATTTGCAACAGTAATTTCAGTTA
>NZ_KV810857.1:446479-447771 GCF_001812925.1 Staphylococcus sp. HMSC057A08
TTGGTATTGGTATCGTTTTAGGTGGTATTACAGCTTTTATTCCAGAAATCGTTACTGAATTATCAATTGGTGGCCGATTGCTTGCCGGTTTAATTAGTGGACTAATGGCTACTGGTATTTGGGAAACAGTTCGACCACGTACAGGTTCAACTAAAGATAAAAATAATAAAATTGGTGGAGGTCGTGCGTAATGGCAGAAAAATGGAATGGCGTACCAGTTAAATACGATTTTTTACCTATTGGAACACGCAGAAGTGGGCAACCTTTAACAAGTAAAAAACCTTTATTTGCAGTAGCACATGATACTGGAAACCCTCACACAACAGCACAAACAAACGTGAATTATTATAAAAATACTTATATGATTGATTGGTCAATTGTTGCCAGCGCTCATATATTCGTTGATGATAAAGAGTGCATTGTATGTATTCCAGTAACAGAGAAAGCATGGCATGTATTATATAATACGCCTACCGATAATCAATGGTACAATGCAGACGCAAACGACGTTGCTTTTGGTGTAGAAGGTAGTTACTTCCCAGGTAATATTGAACGTTCACGTAAGTCATTAGATAACATGGCACGAGTGCTTGCTTATTTATGTAATTATTGGGGCATTGATTACAAAACAGAAGTGCCAGGCCACCAAGATATTCAAGCTGATAAGATTGATCCCGGAAACTTATTAGAGGCTTGCGGATATTCACGCAATGTCAAAAATTTAGATAAACAGATCGCTAAATACATTAAGGGCGTTAAATCCGCACCAAGTAAAAAGCTATCAACGAAAACAAACAAAAAGCCAACACCTTCGCCACAAAGTGTGGTTAAGTATAAAGAAGCAATCGAATACATGCACAGCATGAAAGGACAATACATTGACTTCGATAAAGAATATGCTTTCCAATGTGCTGATGTCGTTGTGGACTTCGTTTATCACGTAACAGGTGGCGTAAGATTTTATGGTAATGCTAAAGAATTACACACAGTAAACGCTATGCCTAAAGGCTGGAAAGTTGTCGAAAACACTAGAGATTATGTCCCTCCTATTTGTGCAATTGCCATTTATACAAAAGGTGTTTATAGTCGTTGGGGACATACTGGCTTAGTTTGGGATAATAGTGGAGGCACTAAATCATTTACAATCTTAGAACAAAACTTCGATAGCAACGCAAATACACCAGCTAAATTACGTGAAGATGATTATACAGGCTTAACACACTTTATCGTTCCAGACTTTGCTGATGATAGCGTAGATTTAACAGATATTAAAGAAGTGAAAAAATCAGAAC
>NZ_KV810858.1:0-235 GCF_001812925.1 Staphylococcus sp. HMSC057A08
ACAACATTGGTGCATGTTGCTTTGTAGGTGTAGAGATTGTTGATGTCTATCGTAAACACTCCCTGTTCCTTTTTATGTCACACTCACTAACTTTCATCGTCACTCTACTTCCTGCTACCTTAACCACAAAGCCTTTGACACCTAACTCACGTAACTCCTGTTGTATTTGTGTAGGTGTCTTGCCTTGTGTAGCATAGCGATAGCGTTGGTTAATTGTGTTGCTAAGTATCATGAG
>NZ_KV810859.1:0-367 GCF_001812925.1 Staphylococcus sp. HMSC057A08
TTTCAACGGCCTACTATCTTCTCATTTGGTTATTCCTCTCCTGTTTCTTCTTCTTTTTATTATGATTAATATTGTTTTGTTTTTCAGTTTCGTTCGCATAATACATAAGGAAGTCACTGGCATTTATCGTTGGTAAATTAATATGATTAGATTGTTCATCTTCGTGTTCAAGATGATTGTCATGATCATTTCTATCCACTTGATGAATATGTTTTTCGATAACTTCTTCTTGATTGATATTATTATATTTCTCAAGCTTAATGAGTAATTGAACTTTCTCATTAGGTGTTTGGTCTTTCACTTTTTCAAAATTTCTATTGCCTATATCTATTTTTAAATCATCATCAATATGTTCTTTATAACTATC
>NZ_KV810860.1:0-21890 GCF_001812925.1 Staphylococcus sp. HMSC057A08
GCGAAAGTAGACCAAGCGGTAACGGAAGCCAAAGCTCATATCAATGAAGCAATAATTAACTCAGATGTCGATGAAGCAAAAACAAATGGTACGAATACAATCAATGCAATCCAACCAGATGTGCTTAAAAAATCAGAAGCAAGACAAGCAATTGATAATGAAGTTATTAATAAGAAGACAGAGATCGACAATAATGTTGATGCAACTATAGAAGAAAAAGAAGCCGCAAAATCAAAAGTAGACGAAGCTGCAGTAGAAGCAAAAAATAATATTAATCATACAGAAATAAATCAAGCTGTTGACAAAGCAAAAGAAGATGGTGTTACAACAGTTAGTCATATTCAACCAAATATAGTTAAGAAAATAGCAGCAAAGACTGCAATCGATGAAGTAGCTAGAATTAAAAAAGAAGCGATTGATCAAACACCGGGTGCAACAACAGAAGAAAAAGAAGCAGCGAAATCAAAAGTAGACGAAGCTGCAACAGAAGCAAGAAATAATATTAATCGTGCTTTATCTAATAATGATGTAGATCAAGTAGTACATAATAGTACGGCATCAATAAATAATATCCAACCAGATATAGTTAAAAAAGAACAAGCAAAACGAGGTATAGATACTCAAGCAAAAATCAAAAAAGCCATCATTGATCAAATATCTGATGCAACGACAGAAGAAAAAGAAGCAGCGAAATCAAAAGTTGATGAAGAAGTTACAAAAGCAAAACATAGTATTGATCAAGCAATAACAAATAGTGATGTAGATCAAGCAAAAGATAGAGGAAATGTTGCTATAAATAACATTCAGCCAGAAGTTGTAAAAAAAGAGACAGCTAAGACTTCTATTGATCAAATTGCATTAACTAGAAAAAACATCATTGATCAAACACCAGATGCAACAACAGAAGAAAAAGAAGCAGCGAAATCAAAAGTTGATGAAGAGGTAACAAAAGCAAAACGTAACATTAATCAAGCAGTTACAAATAATGATGTGAATCAAGTTGAGCATAATAGCACAATAGCAATTAATAATATCCAACCCAATATTATTAAAAAAATTGCAGCTAAAACGTTAATTGATCAAGTAGCAAGAGCTAAAAAAAATAATATTGATCAAACATCAAATGCGACAATAGAAGAAAAAGAAGCAGCAAAACAAAAAGTTGACGAAGAAGTTACAAAAGCAAAACATAGTATTGATCAAGCAATAACAAATAGTGATGTAGATCAAGCAAAAGATAGAGGAAATGTTGCTATAAATAACATTCAGCCAGAAGTTGTAAAAAAAGAGACAGCTAAGAATGCTATTGATCAAATTGCATTAACTAGGAAAGCTATCATTGATCAAACACCTGATGCAACTGAAGAAGAAAAAGAAGCAGCGAAATCAAAAATTGACGAAGAAGTCATAAAAGCAAAATATGGAATTGATCAAGCAAAAACAAATAATGACGTAGATCAAGTTGAACAAAATAGCACTACAATGATAAATAATATTCAGCCGACAGTAGTTAAAAAATCAGAAGCAAGACAAGCAATTGATGATTTAGCTAAACTTAAAAAAGCAACTATTGATTTAACGCAAGAAGCAACTGAAGAAGAAAAAGAAGCAGCGAAAAGTAAAGTGGATCAAGCGTTAACAGAAGCTAAAACTCATATCAACGAAGCAGAAAATGATGATGGAGTTGATAACGCGAAAACAAAAGGGATAAATGTTATTAATACAATCCAACTTGAAATTATAAAAAAAGTAGAGGCAAAACATGAAATTGACCAATCTGCAATTGCTAAGAAAAAAATTATAGATCAAACACCAGATGCAACTGAAGAAGAAAAAGAAGTAGCAAAACAAAAAGTAGATGAAGAAGCTACAAAAGCAAAAGATAATATAGATCAAGCTACAACAAATGATGAAGTGGATCAAGCAAAAACAACAGGAAATACAGAAATCAATAATATTCAACCAGAAGTGGTTAAAAAATCTTTAGCAAGACAAGCAATTGATGAAGTAGCGAAAGTAAAAAAAGAAAAAATTAATCAAATGCTAGATGCAACTGAAGAAGAAAAAGAAGCAGCAAAACAAAAAGTTGATGAAGAAGTTATAAAAGCGAAAAATAATATAAATCAAGCTACAACAAATGACGGTGTGAATAATGCTAAAACAACTGGTAAAAATATTATTGAAAATATACAACCAGAAGTAGTTAAAAAAGCTGAAGCAAGAAAAGCGATAGATGAAGCAGCAACTCTTAGAAAAAATCTAATTGATCAAGATAATTCGACAACAAAAGAAGAAAAAGACATAGCTAAACAAAAAATTGATGATGAGGTTAATAAAGCTAAAAGAAATGTTGATCAATCAATAAATAATTCCAATGTAGATCATGCACAAATTAATGGTATAAGTGCAATAAATAACATTAATGCGGTAGCTTTGAAAAAAACACAAGCCAAAAAATCTATAGATGATGAAGTAACAGCAAAAAAAGCAGAAATTGATAGTAATCATGAAGCAACGAATGAAGAAAAAGAAATGACAAAACGTAAAGTAGATGAAGCAGCAACAAAAGCGAAACATAATGTTGATCAATCTACAACGAATGATACAGTAGATCAATCAACTCAAATTGGAATTTCAATTATATCTAATATTCAACCAGAGACAATACAAAAATCTTTAGCTAGACAAGCGATAGATGATGAAGCAACAATTAAAAAAGCAGAAATTGAGAATAATCACAATGCAACAAAAGAAGAAAAGGATGTGGCTAGACAAAAAGTAGATGAAGAAGTTATAAAAGCAAAGAATAATATTGCTCAATCTACGACTAATTCTGATGTTGAAATAGCCAAAGAAAGTGGTAAACATGCTATTGATGAAATTCAACCAGAAATAGTTAAATAATCTGTAGCTAAACAAACTATCGACGAATTAGCTAAACAAAAGAAAGCAGAAATTGATCAAACACCAAACGCAACAAAAGAAGAAAAGGATGCAGCAAAACAAAAAGTAGAAGAGGCAGTAATGAGAGCTAAAAAACTGCTCGAAGGTGCCAATACTAACTCAGATGTCGATCAGACTACAGAGCAAGGTAAACAATCAATTAATAGTATTCAAGTTGAAGTTATTAAAAAAGCAGATGCTTTATCTAAATTAGAAGTGGAATTACAAAAATTAAAAGATAAAGTATCATCTGATCAAACATTTACAATAGATGAAAAACTATTCATAAAACAAAAACTTGATGAATCATATAAAAAAGCAGAAGAAAAAGTAAACCAAGCTCAAACTAATAAACAAGTTGATAATATAAAAATACATTATCTTCAAGAATTTAATAAAATAGTTCTAATCGACAAAGTAAAATTGAAAGCTAAATCTCAAATCTTTGATGTAGCAAATAAACGTAAAGCGTATATTAAAGGATTAACAAATATATCAGAATATAATAGAAATAAAGCTTATAAACAAATTGATGTTTATGTTATGAAAGCCTTAAATAAATTAGCTGAAAATGTGACTACTAATGATATTAATGAATTAACGAGAGTGACTATTAATGAGATTGAACATGTGAATGTTAAGCAATTTGAAAATAACTTTGGATTGGTTAATGACAACAAAGTTACATTTAATAATTTTAATAATAAATTTAATGTGAATAATAATCATTCAAAATTAAATACTCTACCTTATACAGGTGAAAATGAAAACTCATTATTATCTTTAGCTGAGTTCACATTATTAAGTGGTCTGCTATTATTATTAAAACGAAGAAAAAAAGAAGATAAATAATAAAAAATAAATTCAGTTATCTTCGTATTCAAAATATGAAATAAAAAACACTCCAAAAGTTATAATTTTACTTAACTTTTGGAGTGTTTTTTATTTTTAAGTATATATAAATTGTCTAGCTTCGCTTCCAGCGACGTGGCCGGTAACTAAAGCACTTGTAATATTGTAGCCGCCTGTATACCCATGAATGTCTAATACTTCTCCACATAAAAATAAACCAGGTTGAATTTTTGACATCATTGTTTTAGGCCATATTTCTTTAAGAGAAACGCCACCACCCGTAACAAATGCTCTTTCAATTGAAAGGGTACCATTAACAGTGAAAATGAATTGTTTGAAATGTTCTGCGAGGTGAGTCAACTGTGGATTTGAAAGATGATGAAATGTTGTATTTTCATTAATATCAGCTTGTTCTAGCATAAACAATAAATATCTTTCTTCTATTAAACCACGCAGTGCATTTTTTATATATTTGTCTGGTTCTTCGCTTAAGATTTTCTTTATTTTATTTTCTAAATCTTGTAAAGAAATCTCTGGAAATACATCTAATTGTAATTGTATGTCTTGTTTTTTCTGATTTTTTTGTTCTTTATAAACGAATTGGCTACAACGTAATGCAGCTGGTCCACTTACACCAAAGTGTGTAAAAATCATATCCATTTGATGACTAATACGTTTTTTACCATTTTTCTTTAAAACTGATAATTCTACATTTTTTAAACTTAAGCCTTTAAGTGTTTTATTTTTAATAAAAGATTCACTAGATGTAATAGGAACTTCAGTAGGGAATAATTCAGTAATAGTGTGGCCTAGATTTTTAGCAAATCTGTAGCCATCACCTGTGGATCCAGTTTGGGGGACGCTTGTTCCACCAGTCGCAATAATAACTGTTTTTGATTCAAATTCGTCATCTTGTGTTTTTACTATAAAAGATTGATCATTTTTAGAAATGTCATTAACAACAGTTTCTTCTTTAATTTCAACGTTGTTATTCTTAATTGTATTAACTAAAGTATCAACAATATCTTGTGATTTGTTTGAAACTGGAAACATTCTTCCATGATCTTCTTCTTTTAATTTTATACCACGACTTTCAAAAAATTCTATTATGGATTCGTTATCAAATTTTGAAAATGGACTATATAAAAATTTACCATTTCCTGGTATATTTTTGATGATTTCTTCGTAAGGTAGACGATTAGTCACATTACATCTACCACCACCAGAAATTTTTAATTTTCTTCCAAGACCTTTTTTCTTTTCGATTAATAGAACCTTACTACTATTTTCACTCGCAGCAACTGCTGCCATTAATCCACTTGGTCCACCGCCAATGATTATTGTTTGATACATATATTAACCTCCGTTATCATACATCTATATTCTACATAAATACTTATTATTTTGCGAACTGAAGTAGAAGTTTGCCTTAAAAAGTGTATTAAATACATAAATAAAAGAACTTACAATATTTTTAGTTAATAATAGTGAGAATAATTGACAAAAAAACTTAAAAAGAAACGAGAAACAATAAGTATTTTGTGATATATTTTATAGTAATGCAAGTCCTTAGTTTAGACAGATGTATAACGACATAGTTTGATTAAATTAAAGATAGGAAGATTGAATATGAGTGAAAATAAGGAAATGGTGCGCGGAACCTTTTTGATAACATTTAGTATTTTAATTACTAAAATTCTAGGTGTTTTATTTGTAATTCCTTTTTATGCGATTATGGGTGCAAATGCGGAGGAAAAGTTAGCGCCATTTAACTATGCTTATGTTCCTTATAATATTGCTATTGCTGTCGCGACAGCTGGAGTGCCTTTAGCAGCTTCAAAATTTGTAGCAAAGTATAATGCAATAGGAGCATATAGAGTTGGACAAAAACTCTATAAATCGAGTTTTATCGTAATGTCGATATCAGGTATTATAGGATTTTTAATATTGTTTTATTTAGCACCTGATATTGCAGTGATTACTTTAGGTCAAAAAGAAGGAAAAGGTGGATGGACAGTACCAGAGATTACTTGGATTATTCGTATCATCAGTATAGTAGTGGTTTTTATCCCACTATTAGCAACATGGAGAGGGGTATTCCAAGGTTATCAATCGATGGGTCCAACTGCTGTATCTGAAGTTACCGAACAATTAGCCAGAATTATATTTATATTAATAGGTAGTTATTTAGTTTTAAATGTTTTTCATGGTACATATTTACAAGCCAATGGTGTAGCTACATTCGCAGCCGCTGTGGGAGCAATTGCAGGTTTATTTACTCTTTGGTATTACTGGAAAAAACGTAAACCTCACATTCAAAAAATGGTAGAGTCTGATCGTACAGGATTAGACATTTCTTACGGAAGAATGTATAAAGAAATTATTGCATACAGTATTCCGTTTGTAATTGTTAGTTTAAACTTTCCATTATTTAACCTTGTTGATCAATTTACACATAACAATGCACTAGATGCAGCAGGATTCCATGCAAATAAAGATTATTTCTTTACGATATTAAACTTTACAACCAATAAAATTGTAATGATTCCAACATCACTTGCAGCAGGTTTTGCGGTAAGTTTAATACCATATATTACTAAAACATATGCAGAAGGTCGTTTAACTGAAATGCATCGTCAAATTAAAACATCAATCGGTGTATTAATGTATATTACAGTTCCAGCAAGTTTAGGGATAATGGCACTGGCTGCACCTTTATATACAGTTTTCTATCAATATAATCCAGATGGAAACAAAATGTTATTTATCTATGCCCCTGTAGCAATATTAATTTCTTTACTTAGTGTTACTGCTTCGATGTTACAAGGTATAGACAAACAAAAATTGACAGTGTTTGTCATTTTAGGAGCCGTTGTATTAAAGTTAGCACTTAATATTCCATTAATTATGACTTTCCATACTGCAGGAGCAATTTTAAGTACTGCTATTGCATTGAGTTTTGCGATTACAGCAAATTTCTTTATTTTAAAAATATATGCGAAATATGAATTTACAGAAACATTTGTGCAAGTAGCGAAAATTTTTATTTATAGTTTAATCATGATGATTAGTGTGGAAATTGTTTACTTAATTTTAGGTCATTTTGTCCCTGTAGAACGTAAATTTGGAGCAATGATTATATTACTCGTTGGGGTTATTGTAGGTGCTTTAGTGTATGGTAGTATCACAATTAAAAATCGATTAGCTGATCAATTTCTTGGTGAATTACCAGAAAAAATTAGACGTAAAGTTGGATTTTTAAGATGAGATTAGATAAATTTTTATCGAATATGGGAGTTGGCACGCGTACTGAGGTAAAGCAGCTTTTAAAGAAAAATAGTGTCAAAGTTAATGATAAAGTGGAAAAATCACCTAAATACCAAGTGAATCCTGAGCAAGATGAAATTACTGTAGATGGCAAAATAATAGAGTATATTAATCATGTTTATATTATGTTAAATAAGCCTAAAGGATATGTTTCTGCTACTTATGATGATATAAATCAAACAGTGATAGATCTTATTGCTGATTACCGCCATCTTGATATATTTCCAGTAGGCAGACTAGATAAAGATACTGAAGGTTTATTACTTATTACTAATGATGGACAATTTAACCATAATTTAATGAGTCCATCTAAACATGTGTCTAAAACGTATAAAGTAACCTCTAAATATCCTATTAAAAACGAAGATATTATTGCTTTTAAAAATGGAATTGAACTATCAGATGGCAAAGTAAAACCAGCACAACTTGAAAAACTAGATCATAAATTATCTTTAGTTACTATTTATGAAGGAAAGTATCATCAAGTGAAAAGAATGTTTCATTCAATTGATAATGAGGTATTAGAATTAAAACGTCTTAAAATTTCTAATTTGACGTTAGATGAAAACTTAAAATCTGGAGAGTATCGTTTACTAACTTCAGAAGAATTAAAACTTTTATAGTAATAAAAGAGAAAAGGGGTAATATGATGGCTAAAAGTGCAGGTTTATTAAGAATTGTGGCAGGAATTGGTGCTGCAGCGGCTGCAGTAGCATTATCACGTGAAAGTAGCAGAAATAAATTAAAAGCTGAGTATAATAAATATAAAGAAAATCCAGAAGGCTATAAACAAAATGCGAAAGGGCTAGTTAATGATATTAGCTCAAAAGCAAATGAAACAATTCAAAACGTAAAGAATGACCCACAAGGTTATGCAAATCGTTTAAAAAATGATCCTAAATCTTTATTACAAGATGAAAAATCTAAATTCACTAATGTGAATACTAAAAAAAATGATACACATGAATTAGCAGAAGGTAAATTTGATGATGAAGGTGGCGCAACTGTTAATAATAATTTAAGAGTAGTCACTGAAGAAGATTTGAAAAACAATCATAATGCCTTAGACGATAGACATTAAACTTAAATTTTAAAGAAGTGAGAAAATTTTTTCTCACTTCTTTTTTTATATGTACTATGAAATTTTCTGACATCTTGTTGTCATTTAATACTAGATTTATGTAAAATAATAGGTATATCTATTGAAAAGGAAGTTGATCTCTAATGTGGAAAGAAAAAGTACAAGAATATGAAAGTCAAATTATTGAAGATTTAAATGGATTACTTTCAATCAAGAGTGTGAGAGATGATAGTCAAGCTTCAGAGGAAGCACCAGTTGGTCCTGGACCTCGTGAAGCGCTTGATTATATGTATAAAATCGCTCAAAGAGATGGTTTTTCTACCCATGATGTTGATCATATTGCTGGAAGAATTGAAGCAGGTCAAGGTGAAGATGTATTGGGAATTTTATGTCATGTAGATGTCGTTCCTGCTGGAGACGGTTGGGATTCTGATCCATTTAAACCTGTTGTAACAGATGATGCTATTGTGGCAAGAGGTACACTTGATGATAAAGGTCCAACTATCGCAGCTTACTATGCAGTTAAAATTTTAAATGAAATGAATGTAGATTGGAAAAAACGTATTCATATTATTATTGGTACAGATGAAGAATCTGACTGGAAATGTACAGAAAGATATTTCAAAACAGAAGAAATGCCTGCTTTAGGTTTTGCACCAGATGCTGAATTCCCTGCTATTCATGGTGAAAAAGGAATTACAACATTTGATTTAGTCCAAAATGTAAGCTCACATCATACTGATCATTCAGAAGCAAAACTTCTTTCATTTAAATCTGGTCAACGTTATAACATGGTTCCTGATCATGCTAAAGCACATATTTTGGTTGAAAAAAATATGACAGACGTAGTTCAACATTTCGAACATTATCTAGACCAACGTCAACTAGAAGGTGAAGCGGTTGTAGATAATGGTGAATTGATATTAACTGTTGAAGGGAAAGCCGTCCATGGTATGGATCCTTCACTTGGTGTGAATGCTGGTTTATATCTTATTGACTTCCTATCAACTTTGAATCTTAATCAAGCTGCAAAAGAATTCGCTGAATTTAGTAATCGTTATTTACATGAATCTCATTTTGGTGAAAAAATGGGTATGAAGTTCCATACTGATGTTATGGGAGACGTGACAGCAAACGTAGGTATCATTACGTATGATAAAGAAAAAGGTGGCAAATTTGGTATCAATTTACGTTATCCTAAAGGCTTCGAATTTGAAACTGCTTTAGAACGTTTTAAAAATGAAATCAAATCTCAAGGGTTTGAAATAGAATTAGGTAAAGTTCAACAACCTCATTTCGTAGATAAAAATGATCCATTTGTACAAAAACTTGTCACTGCTTATAGAAATCAAACAGGTGATATGACAGAACCTTATACAATTGGTGGAGGCACTTATGCACGTAATTTAGACAAAGGTGTTGCATTTGGAGCTATGTTTGAAGATTCAGAGGATTTAATGCATCAAAAGAATGAATATATTACTAAAAAACAATTATTCAACGCAACAAGTATCTATTTAGAAGCAATTTATTCACTATGTGTGGAGGGATAAATAATGACAAAAGTATTTATTAACGGAGAATTTTTAAATCAAGAAGACGCAAAAGTGTCTTATGAAGACCGAGGTTATGTATTTGGAGATGGTATATATGAATATATTCGTGCATACAACGGTAAATTATTTACAGTAACTGAACACTTTGAAAGGTTCCTTAGAAGTGCGAGTGAAATTCAAATCGATTTAGGCTATACTGTCGAGGAGCTAACAGATATTGTAAGACAACTTTTAAAAATCAATGACATTCAAAATGGTGGAATTTATATTCAAGCGACAAGAGGTGTAGCACCAAGAAACCATTCTTTCCCAACTCCAGAAGTTAAACCTGCTATTATGGCATTTGCTAAAAGTTATGATCGTCCATACGACGACTTTGAAAATGGCATTAATGCTGTAACAGTTGAAGATATTAGATGGTTACGTTGTGACATTAAAAGTTTAAATTTATTAGGAAATGTTCTTGCTAAAGAATATGCAGTTAAATATAATGCAACAGAAGCCATTCAACATAGAGATGAAACTGTTACTGAAGGTGCGTCAAGTAATGTGTATGCGATTAAAGATGGCGAAATCTATACACATCCCGTTAATAATTACATTTTAAATGGTATTACTCGAAAAGTAATTAAATGGGTTGCTGAAGATGACAACATACCATTTAATGAAGAAACATTTACAGTTGATTTCTTAAAAAATGCAGATGAAGTCATTGTGTCTAGTACTTCTGCTGAAGTAACACCTGTCGTTAAGATTGATGGCGAAATTGTAAATGATGGTAAAGTAGGTCCAATTACTAAAAAATTACAAGAAGGATTCGAAAAGTATATTGAATCAAAAAGTATCAATTAACTTTAAATTTCTTCAACGATGATGTATATGATATGTTATAATATTTATAAAGCATTCGGGATTTTAGCTTTTTCATACTAGTAAAATGTATCATTTTGTTTCTCATTTTCAGTTGAAAAATTAAGCTAAAAATTATAAAATCATCATTGAGTGATTAAAGAGATAACGTAAAAAATTTAAATGATTTGAAGACATTTAAATAATAATTTTATCAATATAACAAAAACAAAGTTAGAAATATAATCGTTAGATAAAAAGCGATGATTAAATTAGATATATGGCTCTTGAAAAAATATATTTCTCGAGCCATTTTCTAGTTGAAAGTGAGGTGAACGAGTTGGAGCAGTTTTATCAATTAGGGTGGACGCTTGATTCTGCAGGTGGAGCATCTGGAGAAGCGTATATGGCTGAACAAGATGGACAAAAATTATTTCTTAAGCGTAACTCAAATCCATTTATTGCAGCTTTATCTGCAGAAGGTATTGTGCCTAAGTTAGTTTGGACAAAACGTATTGAAACAGGCGAAGTGGTAACAGCACAACATTGGAAAAATGGTAGAGAACTTACACCATCTGAAATGTCTCAAAGAAGAGTTGCTGAACTTCTCAAAAAAATACATGGTTCAAAACCACTACTTAATATGTTAAAACGTATGGAAATGGAGCCTATTACCCCAAATATTATGTTAAAGAAAATTAATGCTTCTTTATCTAGAGACGTATTAACCCATCATATTATTCGAAAAGCATTAACTTACTTGGAAGATCATATTCCTAATTTAGATTCACGTTTCTTTACAGTAGTTCATGGTGATGTTAATCATAATAACTGGTTACTTTCTGATCGTGATGAGTTATTTTTAGTAGATTGGGAAGGTGCAATGATTGCTGATCCAGCCATCGATATTGGTATGCTGCTATACAACTACGTTCCAAAACAACAATGGTCTAACTGGTTTAATACTTATGGTGTTAAAGAAAGTATGGACTTAAATAAACGTATGAAATGGTATACTGTGATTCAATCAATCGGCATGATTCAATGGTATGAAGAACAAAAAAGATTTAAAGATATGAACACATGGCTCAAATTTTTAAATGAGGTAATGAATAGTAATTTATTTATTTAAGGAGATTTAATACATGAGAGTCCGTTATAAACCATGGGCAGAAGATTATTTGAAAGAACATCCTGACCTAGTAGACATGGATGGTTCACATGCTGGCAAAATGAGTGATTGGTTTGATAAGAAACAGCCAATCTATATTGAAATCGGTTCAGGAATGGGACAATTTATAACTACACTTGCAGAGCAACATCCTGAAATTAATTTTGTTTCTTTAGAACGTGAAAAAAGCGTTATGTATAAAGTGCTTGATAAAGTAAAAGATAAAGGACTTACAAATTTAAAAATGATTTGCAATGATGCAATTGAACTAAATGAGTACTTTAAAGAGAATGAAGTATCTAGAATTTATTTAAATTTCTCGGATCCTTGGCCTAAAAAAAGACATGCAAAACGTCGTTTAACGTATCGAACTTTTTTAGCTTTATATGAACAAATTCTTAAAGAAGATGGAGAAATACATTTTAAAACAGATAATAGAGGTTTATTTGCTTATAGTCTTGAAAGCATGTCACAATATGGAATGTATTTTACAAAGTTAAATTTAAATCTTCATGATGAAGATGATGAAGATAATATATTAACTGAATATGAGAAAAAATTTTCTGATAAAGGTTCCCGTATTTATAGAATGGAAGCCAAATTTCATAAAAATTAATAAATAATATATTAAATCCAACACACGAGCGTAAGAAGAAAATACATTCTTACGCTCGTGTGTTGTTTTATCATTTATTGCTCTTTATGATACATATAAGTACATATGTGCTAAATACATTGTTATTTAAATTTATGGATAAGTACATATGATAAACATCCAATGCAATATGTAAGAAAAAAAGAAAAATTTAGTCCATATTTCATCCAAAATGATTATTGATTTTTGTATTATCATAGTAATCGTTACTTTACTGTTAAGTTCGAAAATGATAAAAAATTAATAAAAACATCAAACAAATGTAATTTAAAATATAAATATGAAGTGAAAAAAGTATTAAAATATTTTTTAAATATCAAAAAATAATATTAATTTTCTTCAATAGTAAGTATTTCACCTGTGTGTGCATCAGCATAGAAGGTATACTCTATATCACGGTTGTTTTTATTTTGAGTAATACCACCTTGATAAACAAAACGATTTAAATATTGCTCTTTATTTTGCAAAGGTTCATGAAGAATGTAAGAACCTTTAATATCCATAAAATATGATTTTACTTCCTCTAATATTCTATCCGGATTTTTTACTTTTTTGTTTTTAAATGTATGATAGAGTATAAAAGCCGTAGATGCTCCTATAGTTATTACGATGGGAATGGAGATATATTTTATAGTTTGACGAGTCATAATTATCGAATCTAACCTTTCTATTAATAGTTCTTATTATTAGTTTACCATAATCAAAATGATATAATAAATTTAAGGAGTGTGTTTATGTAATGGAAAATGATAAAACTTTACTTCGTATAAAAACATTAACAGAATTACATGGAGCGCCAGGCTTTGAAGAAGAAGTACGTGACTACATGAAAAAAGAAATGACCCCATTTGTAGATGAAGTGATAACCACTCATATGGGAAGTGTTTTTGGTATAAAAAAATCAAAAAAACAAAATGCAAAGCGTGTGATGGTAGCGGCTCATATGGATGAAATTGGCTTTATGATTACGAACATCACTCAAAATGGCATGTTACAGTTTACTAACTTAGGCGGTGTATCTAATGATATATGGCAAGGACAACGACTGCAGGTTAAAAATAGAAATGGTGAAAAAATTGTAGGCGTCGTTTCGAATATACCAAAACATTTTAGAACAGGTAATGAAGCGGTTCCTGAGATTAAAGATTTAATGTTAGATATAGGAGCAGAAAGTGATAAAGAAGTTCGATCACGTGGAATAGAAATAGGGGACACAATTGTTCCTTTTACACCATTCACTCAATTATCTGAACATCGATATAGTGCTAAGGCATGGGATAATCGTTACGGTTGTGTCTTAGCAATTGAAATATTAGAATTACTCAAAGATGTAGAATTAGATGTAGATTTATATGTGGGTGCAAACGTCCAAGAAGAAGTTGGATTAAGAGGTGCGAAAGCATCAACTGAATTAATACAACCAGATATAGCATTCGTTGTAGATTGTTCTCCTGCAAATGATATTAAAGGTAAGCAGCAATTATCTGGTCAATTAGGTGAAGGAACATTAATTCGAATTAAAGATGGTACGATGATTCTCTCTCCACGTTTCAGAGACTATCTACTGGAGTTAGTTGATACATTTGATATTCGTTCACAATATTATATTTCACCAGGTGGTACAGATGGGGGAGAAATCCATAAAGCAAATAAAGGTGTACCTACAGCAGTTATAGGTGTATGTGCACGATATATTCATAGTACAGATGCGGTATTTGATATTAGAGATTATTATGCTGCGCGTGAATTATTAAAACAAGCTGTGAGTCACTTAACAAATGAAAACATTTTAACATTACAATTTCAAAGTGAGGAGAAATAATATGATTACATTAGAAACTGAAAAACAATTTGAAGAATTAAAAAATGAACAAACGGTATTTGAATTTACAGCTGGATGGTGTCCAGATTGTAAAGTGATTGAACCAGATTTACCGAAATTAGAAAAAAAATACTCTAATTTTAAATTTGTATCAGTAGATCGAGATAAATTTATAGATTTAGCAATTGAAAATGATATCATGGGTATTCCAAGCTTTCTCGTATATAAAAATGGTGAATTAATGGGAAGTTATATTGGAAAAGAACGAAAATCAATCGAACAAATAGATTCATTTTTAAGTCAATATGTGTAAATGAGTAATTAGAACTTAAATTTTCTTATCTATATGAAAGAATAGCCTAATTTTTCTGTAATTGAAGCTCTTTTTATTGTAAAATATTGTAAGGTGCGAAAATAGGAGTGTTTTAATATGAACGTCTTTCAAATGAGAGATACATTAAAACAACGTTTAAAGCATTTAGACGTTGATTTTAAGTTTGATCGTGAAGAAGAAACATTACGTATATATAGACGAGATAATTTTAAAGGCGTAACTATCAAGCTTAATGCAATTGTAGCAAAGTATGAAGAACAAAAAGAGAAAATTGTTGACGAAATTATCTATTATGTTGAAGAGGCCATTGCGCAAATGGATGATAATGGTCTATCTAAAATGAAAGATATTCAAGTTATGCCTGTAATAAGATCAACTAGTTTTGATAAAAAAACTAAAGAAGGTCATCAATTTGTTATTGAAGAACATACTGCAGAAACTAATATTTATTATGCACTTGATTTAGGAAAATCGTACCGATTAATTGATGAAAGTATGTTAAAAACACTAGGTTTAACTTCACAACAAATTAAAGAAATGTCGTTGTTTAATATACGTAAACTTGAGAATAAATATAAAACAGATGAAGTAAAAGGAAATATTTTTTATTTTATCAATTCAAATGACGGATATGATGCGAGTCGTATTTTAAATACAAAATTTTTAAATGAAATTGAAGCTCAATGTGAAGGTGAAATGTTAGTCGCTGTTCCTCATCAAGATGTATTAATTATTGCTGATATACGCAATAAAACAGGCTATGACGTTATGGCACACTTGACGATGGAATTTTTTACTAAGGGACTTGTACCTATAACGTCACTTTCATTTGGTTATAAAAAAGAACATTTAGAGCCGATTTTTATTTTAGGAAAAAATAATAAGCAAAAAAGAGATCCAAACGTTATTCAACGTTTAGAAGCTAATCGTAAAAAATTTAATAAAAAATAACTAATAATACGTCAAAAGGAGAATTTAAATGAATTTATTTTATAATAAAGAAGGCGTAGGGGACGTTGCATTTTTACAAATTGAACCAACAGATGGGCCTTTTGAATATGAAATAAAAAATAATGTGGTTGCTATTAAACATGAAAATCAAATTGTTGGATTTAATATTTTCGATTTTTCAAAAGTATATTCAGTTAATAGTAATGGTCATATTAAATTAAATGAAACGCTTGTAGAAGCTATACAGCAATCAATTACAAATGCAGGTTTTGATTATCAACTTGAAGCGGATTTATCACCTAAATTTGTTGTAGGCTATGTAGAAACTAAAGAAAAGCATCCTAACGCAGATAAATTAAGTATTTTGAAAGTTGATGTTAGTAGTGAAAAACTACAAATCGTGTGCGGTGCGCCAAATGTAGAAGCAGGTCAAAAAGTTGTCGTAGCTAAAGTTGGTGCAGTTATGCCAAGTGGCATGGTAATTAAAGATGCTGAATTACGTGGTGTGGCATCAAGTGGTATGATTTGTTCAATGAGAGAATTGAACTTGCCTAATGCACCTCAAGAAAAAGGAATCATGGTATTGTCTGATGATTATAAAGTAGGCAATGCATTTTTTGATTAAAAAAACTAGGAAGGATGTGGATGTATGAGTTGGTTTGATGAATTATTTGGCAATGATAAACATTCTGATGAAGAATTACTAAGACGAAAAAATAAACGTCGACATAACTCAGAAACACAAAAGAATGGTGAGCATACCTTACTTCCTGAAAATGATGATATCTATGATCGTCCGCGTGGAAAATTTCGTTTTCCTATTGATTTAGGGCAAGATGCTGAAACATATGATGAAGCGGTTTACAGAGAAGTTGATGAAGATGAATATATGTCGCAGAAATCATCTAAAAGTGATAAAGACTTTGGTTATGACGCTTATAGTTATGATGAAATAGATAATAATGACTATCCTCAAACTTATGATAGTGCAACAGATACTCGAAGACGCAGAAGAAGACAGTATACAAATCATGATGATACTGGAGTGCCTTCAATTAAAGAAAGACCTTCTAATAAACGTAATAAGTCGTTGAATAGTGCACAATTAAATGAAAACAATAATAGAAAAACGACTTCTCAATATCATAAGTATACAAATAATCATTCTCATGTGAAATTACAATCGGAGCGTTTTAAATCAAACTATAAAACGACATCGAATTCTACATATCACCATTCAAGCTTTAGAACTTCAGAAGTACCATCTGCAGTATTTGGTACAAAAAAACGCCGACCAATTGAAAATGGTGTTATCCCTCCATTAAAAGAGAATGAAAATGATGATAATCATAATGACGATAAAAATAATTCAACACAAGATCAAACAGCACAACGAGTATCTGATAATGATGTAAAAACAAATATAAGCAAGTCTAAAAATGAACCGTTGAATCAAACTAAGTATGAAGATACTGATGTTTCAATTATTAATGATCAAAATTCTAATATTTATGAAACTACATCTTCAAAAAGTAAAGTTCCTAATTTTTCTCAAAAAGATAATACGGTGAATATTGAGAATATTTATGCGTCACAAATAGTAGAAGAAATTAGACGTGAAAGAGAAAAAAAAGCACAACAAAAACGTAAATTTAAAGAAGCTTTACAGAATAAGCGTCAACAATCATCGGATAGTGATAACGAAATCCAAAAAGTCATTGATGAAATGTATGCAAATCAAGCTAAGCAGTACACTGGAGAGAGTTCTCTAGATCATGAAGAAAATAATGATGACGAGAGAACGACACATACAGAAGATAGTACTGATAAAATGGAAGACACAAATGAGAATACTACGGATAATCATGTGATTGATGAAGGGACTCAAACTGATTCAAATACGTCTAATTATGATGACGATGACGAGCAGTATCAATATGAAGAAATTGATTTGAAATCTGTCCCAAATATTCAAACTGTTAATGATAAAGATGTAGAAATACGAGAAGTTAATGATACGACATCTACAGACGAACATAATGATGATCAATTGTCAGATAATAACCTTAACGTAGCACCTATACATTCAACTAAAGACAAACATCATCATTTTAATAAAAATGAAGATGCTCATTTAAGTAAAGTTAATAAATTGCAAGAAGATAATTATACTTCAAAAGAAAAAGTAGAGGAAGCAAAGTATCATGAGATGAACGTTTCTTCGAATGAAGATATAACTAAACAATCAAATCATAACGATGATGACATTGACCATTCAATTGATAATGCAATTGAAACAGATACTGAGTATGCTTCTGAACAAGTTGAACATAACAATGATTCAGTTCATGACTCATCATCTAACACTGAAGGGGAAAAATTAGAAGATGATGACAAACAAATCGTTGAAAATGAGGATGTTTCATCATCTATTAAATCTTCAATCATTCCGGGTAGTAAACCTTTTAACGTTGTGATGACGCCATCTGACAAGAAGCGTTTGATGGATGCTAAAAAATTCAAAAAATCTAATAAAGTTACCGTTCCAGAATTAAAACCAGAAACAAAATTGGAACGTAAATCAGTTAGTATACCAAGTTCAAGTCCATCAGTAAAAGCGACTAATAATCATGAAGAGCATATTAAAAAGAATATTAATGAACAATCACTTCAAGATAATCAAGAAGATGAAACGAGTGAACTTTCAAATGTACAAAATGAAAATACACAAGCCATATCTATGACATTAAATACTCAGAATGAAGAGCAAGATGAAAACGAACAACACGAAAGTAAAGCTACGATTAGAAAAGGTCCTAATATTAAATTACCAAGTCTTGAATTATTAGAAGATCCGGAAATTCATCAAATTGATAACTCATGGATTGAAGAGAAAAAACAAGAATTAAATGATGCGTTTTATTACTTTAATGTTCCTGCAGAAGTTCAAAATGTGACTGTAGGTCCAAGTGTAACACGATTTGAGTTAGCTGTTGAAAAAGGTGTGAAAGTTTCGAGAATTACTGCTTTGCAAGATGATTTAAAGATGGCATTGGCCGCTAAAGATATAAGAATTGAAGCACCTATTCCAGGTACAAGCTTAGTAGGTATTGAAGTACCAAACCAAAATTCTTCAAAAGTAAGTTTAAAATCAATCTTAGAATCACCTAAGTTTAAAAATACGGAATCTAAATTAACAGTGGCTATGGGGAATCGGATTAATAACGAGCCATTATTAATGGATATTGCTAAAACGCCTCATGCTTTAATAGCTGGAGCGACAGGTTCAGGTAAATCTGTATGTATTAACAGTATATTAATGTCATTATTATATAAAAATCATCCAGAAGAATTGAGATTATTATTGATTGATCCAAAAATGGTTGAATTAGCGCCATATAATGACTTACCACATCTTGTTTCACCAGTTATTACAGATGTTAAAGCAGCTACTCAAAGTTTAAAGTGGGCTGTTGAAGAGATGGAAAGACGTTATAAACTGTTTGCAAAATATCACGTACGTAATATTACTGCTTTTAATAAAAAAGCGTCTTACGAACAACGTATGCCTAAAATAGTCATTGTTATTGATGAATTAGCAGATTTAATGATGATGGCTCCACAAGAAGTAGAACAATCTATTGCTAGAATTGCTCAAAAAGCGAGAGCATGTGGAATTCATATGTTAGTAGCAACACAAAGACCTTCAGTTAATGTTATTACTGGACTTATTAAAGCTAATATACCAACCCGTATTGCATTTATGGTGTCTTCAAGCGTGGATTCTAGAACTATTATTGATAGTGGAGGCGCTGAAAGACTATTAGGGTATGGTGATATGCTATATTTAGGTAGTGGTATGAATAAACCTATACGTGTACAAGGTACATTTGTCTCTGATGAAGAAATTGATGATGTCGTTGATTTCATCAAAGCGCAAAGAGAACCAGAATATTTATTTGAAGAAAAAGAATTATTGAAAAAGACTCAAACTCAAGCACGGGATGAATTATTTGATGATGTTTGTAGTTTTATGGTCAAAGAAGGACATATATCTACTTCATTAATCCAACGACATTTCCAAATTGGTTATAATCGTGCAGCAAGAATCGTCGATCAATTAGAACAACTAGATTATATATCTGGAGCAAACGGCTCTAAACCAAGAGATGTATTTATTACTGAGGCAGATTTAAAGAAAGATTAATTTTAAAGGAGTTTTATGGATATGACGCATTATCATTTTGTCGGAATTAAGGGTGCAGGAATGAGTTCATTAGCACAAATTATGCACGATTTAGGACATGAAGTTCAAGGTTCAGATATTGAAAAATATGTATTTACAGAAGGAGCACTTAAAAATAAAGGGATTAAAATTTTACCATTTAGTGTAGATAATATACATGAAGGAATGGTAGTTATTCAAGGTAATGCATTTCCTGATACACATGAAGAAATTGTTAGAGCACATGAATTAAAGTTGGATGTGATTAGATATCATGATTTTCTTGGTCAAGTCATTAATCAATATACATCGGTAGCAGTTACAGGTGCTCATGGTAAAACGTCTACAACTGGTTTATTATCTCACGTTATGAATGGAGACAAGAAAACATCATTCTTAATTGGTGATGGTACAGGAATGGGTTTACCAGGTAGTGATTATTTTGCATTTGAAGCGTGTGAATATAGACGTCACTTTTTAAGCTATCACCCAGATTATGCAATTATGACAAATATTGATTATGACCATCCTGATTATTTTAAAAATATCGACGATGTTGCTAGTGCTTTCCAAGAAATGGCAAATAATGTAAAAAAAGCTATTATTGCTTGGGGAGATGATGAACATTTAAGAAATTTAAAAGCAGATGTACCTATTTATTATTATGGTCTTAGTAAAAACGATGATGTATATGCAGATAATATACAAATAACTGAAAATGGTACTCAGTTTGATGTGTATATTAATGGAGAATACTATGATCAATTTTTAACACCACAATATGGTAATCATAATGTTCAAAATGCCTTAGCAGTCATTACAATTAGTTATCTTGAAAAAATGGATGTTAATAATATTAAAGAAGCTTTAGAAACATTTGGTGGTGTAAAACGTCGCTTTAATGAAACTTTTGTTTCAAAACAAGTATTAGTAGACGATTATGCTCACCATCCAAGAGAAATTAGTGCTACAATTGAAACAGCACGAAAAAAATATCCAAATAAAGATGTCGTTGCAGTATTCCAACCTCATACGTTTTCAAGAACTCAAGCTTTCTTAGATGAATTTGCTGATGCATTAAGTAAAGCAGACCACGTATTTTTATGTGAAATTTTTGGTTCAATACGTGAAAATACTGGAGAATTAACTATCCAAGATTTAATAAATCGTATTGACGGATCTGCGTTAATCGATGAAAATAGTATTGATGTATTAGAAAAATTTGATAATGCTGTTATTCTATTTATGGGCGCCGGAGATATTCAAAAAATTCAACGTGCTTATGAAGAAAAAATTGGTATGTCAAAAGAATTCTAATATGTTTATATATAATTATTATGGGTATTTATAATTAATGACTTTTATTTTAAAAGAATATTTAGGAGGCGTTTTTTATGCATTGGATTTTACCAATTGCTGGAATTATTGCTGCAATCGCATTCTTAATTTTATGTATTGGAATTGTCGTAGTTTTAATTTCAGTTAAGAAAAATTTAGATCATGTGGCTAAAACACTTGATGGTGTTGAAGGTCAAGTTCAAGGTATTACTCGTGAAACTACTGATTTACTTCATAAAGCTAATCGCTTAACTGAAGACATTCAAGGTAAAGTTGAACGTTTAAACTCTGTTGTTGATGGTGTTAAAGGTATTGGCGACTCAGTTCAAACTTTAAATAGCTCAGTTGATCGTGTAACTAACTCAATCACACATAATATTTCTCAAAATGAAGATAAAATTTCTCAAGTAGTTCAATGGTCAAATGTTGCAATGGAAATTGCTGACAAATGGCAAAATAGACACTATCGTAGAGGAAGTGCAAACTACAGAGCTAACTCTGTAGCTAATGATGCAAATCAAAATTACACTACAAACGTTGAGAAAAACTTTTAATATGATTCAATCAAATGCACTTAAATGAGGTTTTTACTTGTTTAAGTGCATTTCTTATAGGAGGAATAAATATGAGTAAGAAATATAATCGTGACTCATTTGAGACGAACAACACTAGCAATGATTTACATGGTAGAGGTGCGAATCAACAAGAAGACGTAGCGCAAAGTAGTGCGACAAAACACTACGATAGAGATACATTTGAAACGAACAACACTGGTAATGATTTACA
>NZ_KV810861.1:0-254 GCF_001812925.1 Staphylococcus sp. HMSC057A08
TTAAATGTTCACATTCAAAATATTTTTCAAGCATTGCACCTTTTCGAATAAGTCTATGCGCTCTTTCTTTGCGATCTAAATTTTTTAATCTATGTTTTCTTAATTCAGCTTTTTCAATTGCAGCATTTGTTTTTTTGAGATTTTGAAAATCATTCATCTTATCACTTACTATTCTGATTAATTTCGTTTTCTTTTAAATTTTCATTGTTCCCGTTGCTGTTATTTTGTTCGATATCTTTATTAAATTCTTCAAT
>NZ_KV810862.1:0-30459 GCF_001812925.1 Staphylococcus sp. HMSC057A08
GGTCTCGTAGTGTAGCGGTTAACACGCCTGCCTGTCACGCAGGAGATCGCGGGTTCGATTCCCGTCGAGACCGCCATTTAATCATTTTAATATATATGGTTCAGTAGCTCAGTTGGTAGAGCAATGGATTGAAGCTCCATGTGTCGGCAGTTCAATTCTGTCCTGAACCATTTCTTGCCGGCCTAGCTCAATTGGTAGAGCAACTGACTTGTAATCAGTAGGTTGGGGGTTCAAGTCCTCTGGCCGGCACCATCTTAATGGAGGGGTAGCGAAGTGGCTAAACGCGGCGGACTGTAAATCCGCTCCTTCGGGTTCGGCAGTTCGAATCTGCCCCCCTCCACCATTATAAATAGGGACATAGTTCAACGGTAGAATAGAGGTCTCCAAAACCTTTGATGTGGGTTCGATTCCTACTGTCCCTGCCATGGCGGTTGTGGCGAAGTGGTTAACGCATCGGATTGTGGTTCCGACACTCGTGGGTTCGATTCCCATCAACCGCCCTTTATTATTAATGGGCTATAGCCAAGCGGTAAGGCAACGGACTTTGACTCCGTCACGCGCTGGTTCGAATCCAGCTAGCCCAGTTTTTATTGGCGGCATAGCCAAGTGGTAAGGCAGAGGTCTGCAAAACCTTTATCACCGGTTCAAATCCGGTTGCCGCCTCCATGTGCTATGCGGGAGTAGTTCAATTTTAGAACACATTCCTTCCCGGAATGAGATATAGGTGTAAGTCCTATCTTCCGCTCCATAATTTGATACAATGCGGGAGTAGTTCAACTTTTAGAATATGTTCCTTCCCGGAACAAGATATAGGTGTAAGTCCTATCTTCCGCTCCATAATTTGATACAATGCGGGAGTAGTTCAACTTTTAGAATATGTTCCTTCCCGGAACAAGATATAGGTGCAAGTCCTATCTTCCGCTCCATAATTGCTTCCATAGGGAAGTTTTTTATTTATCTATATTAAGCCGGCGTGGCGGAATTGGCAGACGCGCGGGACTCAAAATCCCGTTCCTTTATTGGAGTGTCGGTTCGACCCCGACCGCCGGTATTTAATGGAGTTAAAAGGATTAAGTAGAACACTCTACTTAATCCTTTTTTATTTGATCATTTTTTAACTACTTATTTTATATTGTATAAAACGGTATAATATAATATTATATAGCTAATATTTAAAAATGGAGGCTATTATGAGTAGAACTAGAATAAACTTAAAATATTTTTTTAGTAATATTCTTAATGCAGTTGGTGCAGGAGTAGTTATTGCATTACTTCCTAATGCACTTTTAGGAGAACTACTAAAATTATTTAAAGATCAACATCCAATATTAGAGCTTGTTTTTCAATTAGTGACAATTATTCAATCGTTTATGGCATTTATTATTGGAATACTGGCAGCACATCAATTCAAATTTAGTGGTGCGGGTGCTAGTATGATAGGTGTATCAGCAATGTTAGGCTCTGGAGCTATACAAATGAATGCAAATGGTATTGCATTAAAAGGAATTGGCGATATTATAAACGTGATTTTAGTTATTATTATCGCTTGTGCTTTATATTTATTATTACAAGGAAAATTTGGTTCTTTAGAAATGATTATTTTACCTGTATTTATTCCAGTAGTCAGCGGATTAATTGGATTAACGACTTTGCCATATATACAAATTATTACAAAAAGTTTAGGACATATGATTAATTCATTTACTGAATTTAATCCTCTAATTATGTCTATCTTGATAAGTGTGACATTTTCACTACTAATGGTTACGCCAATTTCTCTAGTTGCTATTGCTACAGCTATTAGTTTAAATGGGTTAGGTAGTGGTGCAGCAAACATGGGAATTGTTGCTGCATGCGTTACTTTTTTCTTTGGTTCTTTACGTGTTAATTCAGTTGGTGTCAATTTAGTTTTATTTATTGGCGCTGCGAAGATGATGATTCCTGTTTATTTAAAACATTTAATCATTGCAATACCATTAACCATTAATGGTATTATTTCAGGTTTGTTAACATACTTCATTGGTATAAAAGGAACACCATTATCAGCTGGATTTGGTTATACAGGATTAGTTGGTCCAATTAATGCGTTTAATAGAATGCCGGGTGATTCGACATTTAATATTATTCTATTAGCATTAGGTTATTTTATTGTTCCATTCATTAGTGCTTTTATTATTCATGAATTATGCAAAAAGTTTATACCATCTTATAATGATAATATTTATAGATTTGAAATTACACATCAATAATATTATTTTAATGGTATTTAAGCATCTATATTACTATAGATGCTTTTTTTGTTTAAAATTTTTATTGCATATTAATTCTTTATTATGTATAATAATTAAAAAGTTATAGGAGGTTGCTATATGAAATATATGTTTAAAACAATTATCATAGCAATCTTAATTAGTTTGACCTTTATAAATATAGAACCTATGGCTCATGCTGATCAAGATGCAAAATGGGAAAAAATTAAGGAAAGTGGAGAATTAAGGGTAGGATTATCAGCTGATTATGCACCATTTGAATTTGAAAAGACTGTAAAAGGTAAGAGTGAATACGTAGGTATAGATATTGATTTAGCTAAAAAAATTGCTAAAGATAATCACTTAAAATTAAAAATTGTGAATATGCAATTTGATAGTTTACTCGGTGCATTAAAAACGGGAAAAATTGATGTTATTATTTCTGGTATGACTTCAACACTAGAAAGAAAGAAAGAAGTTGATTTCTCGGATTCTTATACTAAAACGGGCAATGTAATGCTTATTAGAAAAAGCGATAAAAATAAATTTCATACATTAAAAGACTTTTCTAATAAAAAAGTTGCGGCACAAAAAGGGACTGAACAAGAAAAAATTGCTCAACAAGAAATAGAGAATGCAGACATTAGTTCATTAAATCGTCTACCAGATGCTATTCTTGCAGTTAAAAGTAATAAGGTAGAAGGGTTAGTAATAGAAAAACCCGTTGCTGAAGCATATGTAAAACAAAATAACAGCTTAATGATAGCCAATGTGAATTTTAATGAAGAAAAGAAAGATAATGTCATAGCTGTGCCAAAAAATTCACCTATTCTTTTAGCAAATGTCAATAAATCTATTAAGGAAGTCAATGACCAACATTTAATTAGCAAATACATGGACAAAGCTTCTAAAGATATGCAAGACGATAGTAGCTTTTTTGATAAGTATGGTGCATTTTTCATCAAAGGACTTAAAAATACAATTTTAATATCAATGATTGGTGTAGTATTAGGAGCAGTATTAGGAGCTTTAATTGCTTTAGCTAAATTGAGTAAGTTTAAATTGCTGTCATGGATTGCCTCTATTTACATAGAATTTTTAAGAGGAACACCGATGTTAGTTCAAGTATTTTTAGTTTTCTTTGGAACGACAGCTGTTCTAGGTTTAGATGTTTCAGCATTAGTATGTGGTACTATCGCACTAGTTATTAATTCTTCTGCTTATATTGCAGAAATATTTAGAGCTGGAATTAATGCTGTTGATAAAGGGCAAACAGAGGCAGCTCAATGTTTAGGATTAAATTATTCTAAAACAATGAGATATATCATTTTACCCCAAGCAATTAAAAATATTTTACCAGCACTAGGTAATGAATTTGTAACACTAATTAAAGAATCATCTATTGTTTCTACTATTGGAGTAGGAGAAATTATGTTTAACGCTCAGGTTGTACAAGGTATTTCATTTGATCCTTTTACACCGTTAATTATCGCTGCGATAATGTACTTTATTTTAACATTTACATTGTCTAGAGGTATGAGTTTAATCGAAGGGAGAATGAAAGCCAGTGATTAAAGTTCAAAATTTAAATAAGTCATTTAATAAAAATGTAGTACTCAAAGATATTAATTTAGAGGTTAATAAAGGAGAAGTTGTAGCAATTATAGGGCCATCAGGAAGTGGTAAAAGTACATTATTAAGATGTATGAATTTATTAGAAACTCCATCAAATGGAAAAGTGATTTTTGAAGGAAAAGAATTAACACATAAAAATATAAATTTAAATGAATTACGTCAAAAAATGGGAATGGTATTTCAAAATTTCAATTTATTTCCTCACAAAACAGTATTAGAAAATGTCATTTTAGCACCTAAGTTGTTAAAAAATGTTGATTTAAAAAAGCTAGAAATTGAAGGTAAAGCACTTCTAAAAAAAGTAGGGCTTGAAGAGAAAGCTAATGCATATCCTTCTCAACTCTCTGGCGGACAAAAACAAAGGGTAGCAATAGCAAGAGCTTTAGCTATGCATCCAGATGTCATATTATTTGATGAGCCAACATCAGCACTTGATCCTGAAGTTGTTTATGAAGTACTTAAAGTTATGAAAGATTTAGCTAAAGAGGGTATGACAATGGTGGTTGTAACTCATGAAATGGGTTTTGCTAAAGATGTTGGTGATAAAGTAATATTTATGGCAGATGGATATGTCGTTGAAAGTGAAACACCTGATCAATTATTTAATCATCCCAAACATGAAAGAACTAAAAACTTTTTGGCGAAAGTATTATAGCATGTTGTATGTAAAGACTAATAAAACATTTATAAGGTTTTATGTCTAAAAAGTAATAAAAGTTAATTAAGAAAAGAAGATAGAATGTATTCTGAATTATAAACATAGACTTTCTTTATGAAATTCTCAAAGTTAAAGAATCTGAGACACTTCAAAGTATATCTCAGATTCTTTTTTATTTATAAAAATATTTAATATCATAAAAAATTAAGATTATGTTAAAATGTTCTATGGACTTTTTTATAGGAGGCAAGAGTGTTGATGAACCATCAACTTAAACAGGAAATCATTGACTATGCGTATTCCATTGGTATAGATAGTATTGGTTTTACTACCGCTGATCCTTTCGATGAACTGAAACAAAAGTTAGTAGATTATCATGAAAAAGGTTATGCATCAGGTTTTGAAGAATCAGATATTGCGCTGCGAACAGAACCTAAATTATCTTTACCCACAGCGCGTTCTATCATAGCTATTGCTGTTGGTTATCCAAATAAGCTAAAGGGAGCGCCGAAAAGTGTAAAAGGCGATAGAAGAGGAATGTTTGCGAGAGCCTCTTGGGGTCAAGATTATCATTCAATTATGAAAAAAAGATTAGATAAATTAAGTGAATTTATTCAATCTAAGGTCCCTGATGTCGAAATAAAAAGCATGGTTGACACTGGCGTACTTTCAGATCGCGCTGTAGCTGAAAGAGCAGGATTAGGATTCATTGGTAGAAATGGATTTGTTATTAATCCAAAACTAGGGACTTGGACATATTTAGGAGAAATGTTAGTTAGTATTCCTTTTGAACCAGATGATCCTATATTAGACAGTTGTGGAGATTGTACAATTTGTGTAGATAGATGTCCAACGGGCGCTTTAGTAGGGAATGGTCAACTGAATTCTCAAAAATGTATCAGCTTTTTAACTCAAACTAAAGGATATTTAAAAGATGAGTATCGATATAAAATCGGTAATCGTCTTTATGGTTGTGATACTTGTCAACAAGTTTGTCCGAAAAATAGAGGTATTAATACAACCCACGAAGATATTATTTTAGAACCTGAAATATTAAAGCCACGTTTAGTTCCATTGTTACAAATGAGTAATAAAGAATTTAAAAATACTTATGGTCATTTGGCAGGAGCATGGAGAGGTAAAAAACCTATACAGCGGAATGCAATTATTGCACTTGCACATTTTGGTGAAGAAGCGGCTATTCCTGAATTAAAGGAAGTGGCATTGAATGATCCAAGACCCATGATAAGAGGAACAGCATATTGGGCTATTGGTCAAATACTTGGCAATGATGCAAGAACATTTATTTATGAGCACTATGATAATGAGATTGAAGAAGTTCAAGTTGAAATGAGAAAAGGACTAGAAATGAGGAAATAAAATGACAAATCATATTGTGTTATTCCAACCAGAAATACCTGCAAACACTGGAAATATCGCACGTACATGCGCAGGTACTAATACACACTTGCATTTAATTAAACCATTAGGCTTTAGTACAGATGACAAGATGCTAAAACGAGCTGGATTAGATTATTGGGAACATGTTAATATCACTTATCATGAAAATATTGAATCATTTTTCGAAGTGACAAATGGTAAATATTATTTACTTACTAAATTTGGTAAACAAACTTATAGTGATTTTGATTTTTCAAATACTGAAATAGAAAATTATTTTATTTTTGGTAGAGAAACGACAGGTTTACCAGATTGGGTGAAAGAGAAGTATGCAGATACTGCTTTAAGAATTCCTATGAGTGATCATATTCGCTCTTTAAATTTATCTAATACTGCTGCTTTATTGATTTATGAAGCATTGCGACAACAAAATTTCCCAGGATTAAAGTAGAATTTAAAATTAATTACTATAATAGAATAAAAAATGTTATATTTATTAATGAATTATTATAAAAATTTTAAAATAGTTTGATATCCCCTTAAATAGGGTAATTTAGTAAATAAATGAATTATTTTAGTTGAACTTTACATTTAGAGGAGTGTAATTATTATGGCAATGAATTTTAAAGTATTTGAAGATAAACAACATGCAGCAGATTATGCTGGAGATATTATTAGAAAACAATTTAACAATAACCCAACTACCATTGCTGGATTCCATTTAAACAAGGATTCTGCACCTGTATTAGATGAACTAAAAAAGTCAGTTGATCGTAACGCTGTAGATTTTAGTCAAATTAATATTCTTGATTATGATGATAATCATTCGTTCTATGAAGCTTTAGGTGTACCTTCTGAGCAAGTATATTCTATTAGTCTTGATGATGATGCCGAATCATTAATCAATGATAGAATTAAAACAAAAGAAAATAAAGGGAAACTGACTTTACAAGTTGTTTCAATCGATAACACTGGACATTTAGATGTTAATATTCGTCAAGGTTTGATGAAAGCACGTGAAATTATCTTAGTTGTAACTGGTGCTGAAAAAAGTGAAGTTATCAAACGATTATATGAAGAAAATGGTAAATCAAACTTTTTACCAGCTGATTTAAAAGTACATCGTATGGTAACAGTTGTTTTAGACAGAGCTGCTGCTGATGGATTACCAGAAGATGTTAAAGAATACTTCACAGCGAGATTTGCATAATATTTAATTTTATTGTGAGGTTATTTTTATGAGTAAAGATAGTAAACGTAATTATCATGAAGACGAAAATGCAATGGTTCAAAATATGAATGATTTAGAAGCATTAGGAAAAGAAATGGAACAGATTTCTGAAGAAAATGATGAAGATAAATATAATCAAACACATGATTCAGAAGCGCGTTCAGATTTAAATTAATATATTTTAGCATTTTAATTAATTGCTTCGGTAGATTAATTAAAATGCTTTTTTTATGTAATACAACTTATGATACAATATATTTTAATGAAAATGAAGGAGATAAAAATATGTTACATAAGTATTGGCTACCTTTAACAATTATTACAATCATTGTTAGCTTAATTTCTATTAAAGGTTTTCCCATTGCTCTAGGAGCACTCTATCTACCAGTGTTATTTAAAGTGATTCAATTACAATTGAATTTATCAAAAGATTTAATCGATAATGCAACTGCTCATCCATTCATTAAGAGTAATCAAAAAGGAATTATGATTAGTGTGATATGTATATTAATTGTAACCGGAATCTTGGCATATACACTTAATGATTTTTATCGAAGTTTAGGTGGGGGTTTAGGTATATTAGTAAAGATAAGTCCTGTTACGCTGGTCATAAGCGCTATTTTGTATATAATAAGTGCTATTTCAGTTGTAAAAGCAGTAAAATATAAATATGAATAAGATTTAATTCTTAAACACGTGAAGTAATACAACTTCATGTGTTTTATTTTATAAATGAAACCGCTTTATATTCGAATTGCTACATTAATTTTATTAATGATATACTATTACTAAATCATAAATAAGGGGGATTATTGAATGTCTGTAAGAATTGAACATGATACGTTTGGTGAAATTGAAGTACCATCTGATAAATATTGGGGCGCACAAACTGAAAGAAGTAAGCGTAACTTTCCAGTAGGTAAAGAACATATGTCTATTGAAGTGATTTATGGTTTTGCTCAGTTAAAAAGAGGTGCTGCGCTTGCTAATCATGAATTAGGAAAATTAAGTGATACTAAGAAAGATGCTATCATTTATGCTTGTGACTTAATTTTAAAAGGAGAACTTGATGGTCATTTTCCTTTAGTTGTATGGCAAACTGGAAGCGGTACTCAAAGTAATATGAATGTAAACGAAGTCGTAAGTTATGTGGCTAATGAGTACTTAAAAGAACATAATAGCGAGGAATCAATTCATCCCAATGATGATGTTAATAAATCTCAAAGTTCGAATGATACTTTCCCAACAGCGATGCATGTTGCTTTATACCATGAAATTGAAACGAAATTAGAACCTGCTTTAAAAAATTTACGAGACACGTTTAAAGAAAAAGAAAACCAATATCAATCAATTATTAAAATTGGTAGAACTCACTTACAAGATGCTACTCCAATTCGATTAGGACAAGAAATTAGTGGATGGCGTTATATGCTAGATAAATGTGAACAATTATTGGCTGAATCTAAACAACATATTTTAAATTTAGCTATTGGTGGAACAGCAGTTGGAACAGGAATTAATGCACATCCAGAATTTGGAGATAAAGTAGCTAAATATATCTCAGAACATACTGGTTATGCATTTTTTTCATCTGAAAATAAATTTCATGCTTTAACTTCACATGATGAAGTGGTGCAACTTCATGGAACACTAAAAGCATTGGCAGCAGACTTAATGAAAATAGCAAATGATATAAGATGGCTTGCTTCAGGACCTAGAGCCGGACTTGCAGAAATTTCGATTCCAGAAAATGAACCAGGTTCATCAATTATGCCAGGCAAAGTTAATCCAACACAATGTGAAATGCTAACAATGGTTGCAGTACAAGTGATAGGAAATGATACGACAGTAGGTATAGCGAGTTCTCAAGGTAATTTTGAACTTAATGTATTTAAACCTGTGATTCTTCATAATACATTGCAATCTATTTACTTATTAGCTGATGGAATGGAAACATTTAATGAAAATTGTGCTATAGGTATTGAACCAATTGAAGAAAATATCAATCATTATTTAAATCAATCATTAATGCTTGTAACTGCACTAAATCCTCATATTGGATATGAAAAAGCGGCTCAAATAGCTAAAAAAGCTCATAAGGAAGGTTTAACACTTAAAGAATCAGCAATTAATTCTGGCTATGTTACAGAAGAACAATTCGAGAAATGGATTAAACCAGAAGATATGGTCGATCCTCATTAAAATAACATTACCAATTGAAATGCTCCTTTTAAAGATAATGCTTTGATCTGCGTTATCTAAAAGGAGCATTTTTAAAATTTATTCATCATCTAAACTTACAGAAATCAATTCTTGAGTAAGTGGATGAGTGAATTCTATCTTATAACTATTCAATTCTAATTGACGTAAGGTAGCATCTCCATATAATGGATCACCTATGACAGGATGACCAATTTCTGCTAAATGTACACGTATTTGATGAGTACGTCCTGTATCTAATTTTATTTCCAATTGACAAATGCCTTCTTTAATCATTTTTGATGTTAAGATATGAGTGATAGCTCGTTGCCCGGTATTAGAAATACGACGCTTATTGGGATGAAATTTATCTTTACCGATTGGCATATCAATTGTTTGTGGTTTTAGAGGTAGTAATGCTTTTACATTTGCACGATAAATACGGGTAATTTGATTCTCTTCAAGCATTCTATCTAGTATTTTTTTCATTAAAGGATTTTTAGCAACAATTAATAACCCCACAGTTTCTTGGTCTAGACGATGAATCGGTTCAACGTAGTCGCTATCCATGGTATAGATAACATGGTTCATTAGTGTATTGCTTTCTTTTAAATCATTTGGATGAGTTTTAACCCCTTTAGGTTTTACCACAATCGCTAAATCGTTATCTTCATATGCAATCTGTGCGTAACGATAACTTGGTAAATAATTACTTTTTTCTTTAGGGGTAGGAATATAAACAACATCATTTGTGACAACTTTATCTGTCAATTTACTAGATTGTTGATTAATCGTGATATCTTTAGACATATTTAATTGGTGTAAATCTTTTTTTGGTAGTTTTAACTTTTGAAAAATTTCACGTAACGTATAATTATTGAAAGTTTCAGGTACATTGAATTTCATAATATCCTCCTATTATATTCTGTTTAATCATATCATAATTTACAATGATAATTATAAATGTTTTCATTAGTCTATTTTTAAATTTAAAAAATGAACGATATAATAATAAATGCAAAATAACAAAATGGGGCGAAAATATGGAGAAACCGACACGTTTAGCATTATTAAAAGAAATTGCTGAATATCTAAATGAAGAAACTGAATTATATAATATGATGAATAAAGCATTGGATTATTTAATCAATGGCAGCAATTTTACAACAGGTTGGATTTTTTTTATCAATAAAAAAGGTGAACAAGAACTTGTAGCTAGCACTGACTTACCTCATTCATTAAAAAATAATAATTGTAAGTATTTAAACAATGGTACGTGTTGGTGTGTCAATGCTTATCATCATAAAAATTTAACAAAAGCATCTAATATTATAAATTGTTCAAGAATCAATTTAGCTAACCAAGAAAGTCAAAAAGATGATTATCTTATTACGCATCATGCGACAGTACCACTTAGATCAGGAGATGAACAGTATGGATTATTAAATGTCGCGACACCTCATACTGTAGTATATAGTCAAGATGATTTAGAGTTATTAGAATCAGTAGCTTTACAAATCGGTTCTGCAATTAAACGTATATACTTAACAGACCAAGAAAAAGAAGCAGCACGCACAAGTGAACGAAATCGACTAGCACGTGATTTACATGATTCAGTTAACCAAATGCTTTTTTCATTAAAACTAACAGCTCATGCTGCACATGATATCACAGAGGATAGAACAGCTAAAAAAGCATTTAAGTTGATTGAAGATACAAGTCAAAACGCAGTAAATGAAATGCGTGCGTTAATTTGGCAACTTAAGCCAATTGGTTTAGAACATGGATTAGTGAATGCGATTGAACATTATGCGAATATGTTAGATTTAAAATTAAACATCGAAGTAAGAGGATTGATTAAATTATCCAATTTAGTTGAAGAAAATGTGTATCGAATGATTCAAGAAGCTCTAAATAATACGAAGAAACATGCACAAACGAATCATGTATCTATTAACATTCAACAAAATGAAAATCAATTATATATTAAAATTTATGATGATGGAAAAGGATTTAATGTGCGTGATGACTTAAATCAAACGACGCATGGTCTAAAAAATATAAAACAACGTATTCATAGTTTAGATGGAGAATTTAACATACAATCAGATAAACTAATGGGGACAACTATTTATCTTAATATTCCAATTTAAAGTAGGTGATAAATTTGGCAAGTATCGTTTTAATCGATGATCATCACATCGTTAGACAAGGACTAGAATTTCTAATTTCAACAGTTGAGGGTTTAGATATACAAGCAAGTTTTTCAGATGGTGAAGCATTTATTAAATATTTAAATGAGAATAATATTCCTGATTTAGTATTATTAGATTTAGTTATGCCTAATATGAATGGTATCGAAGTGACGCATTATATAAAAACATATTACCCTTACATAAAAGTGTTAGTGCTTACAAGTTATGTGGATGATGAATATGTTATGTCTGCCATTAATGAAGGTGCTGATGGTTATGAAATTAAAGATGTTGAACCACAAAAGCTGATTGCTACTATTACTAAAGTATTAAATAATGAGAAAATAATACATCCAAAAGCTAAAAATGTAATTGATGCAATGCATGAAAAACCACACTTTAATAATAAATTATCTAAAAGAGAGATGGAAGTATTAAAAGAAATGGTGAAAGGTAAGACAAATAAAGACATTGCAAAAAGTTTATTTGTATCTGAGAAAACAGTTAAGACACATGTCAGTCATATATTTAATAAATTGCAAGTTTCAGATCGGACACAAGCTGCTATATATGCTATTGAAAATAAATTAATATAAATTGAATAGGTCTATTAGAAATAAAGACGGTATTTTTAAAATAGGATAATAATAAATAAATGACTTATATTATTATTTTAATTATTTTGATAATTTTGCCATTTATAAAATTATACGTAAAAACAAAAATTTCTCTTTTCATTTTATTGAAAATATATTAAGATGTAATTTGTGTTTCAAGAAATGTGTATTATTGCAATTTCTTGCGTCCGGATAAAATAACTCCTATTAGAAAGGTAGAGAAGAGTAATGGATAGACAGAGTTTTACAGATTTAATTCAAACAAAATTTAAAATGGTGCGTATTGAAGCAGGATACACACAAGATACTATGGCACAAACAATAGGTCTTTCTAAAAAAACACTTGTTCAAATCGAAAAAGAACGGGTATTACCAAACTGGACAACTTGTGTATCAATTTGTGCTTTATTTAGAGATTCAGATGTTTTAAATAACACATTTGGTTGTGATCCATTAGAAATTGTACAAACAATTTCAAGAAACCATTGTGCATATCCTAATCATTCTACAACAAGTGATATTTATTGGAATACAATGGAAACTCGTAATGGATTTATTTTACAAAGTAATAAAGTAAGTAATATCTATAGAGTGCTTAATCCTGAAAAACAACCTATTTTTGGAACATCTAAATTAAGAGAAGCAGAAACTTACTTTAATAGAAATGCTAAAGAAGAATTAATGCACGTTTAATTTTAATATAAATAAGATATAGTGATAGAAGAGTTGACTTTCAACTGAATCACTATTTTCAATTAATAATGAATTCACTGTCATTTTGCGATGAATTCATTATTTTTTTATTTCAAAAATTTGTAAATATAAATGTACGTTGAACAATTAAGTTATGAAGTTTACATTTGTCATGGTATAATTTTGCTATTGCTTATATAAAAATTAAGGAGTTATTTAAATGCAAGCAGTATTAGTAGTCATCTTTATGATAGTAATAGGAGCAATCATTGGCGGTGTCACGAATGTTATAGCTATTAGAATGTTGTTTCACCCCTATAAAGCGCATTATATATTTAATATGCGAATTCCATTTACACCTGGTTTAATACCTAAAAGAAGAGATGAAATTGCAACAAAGATAGGACAAGTGATTGAAGAACATCTCATTACAGAAACATTGATTCACAACAAACTAAATGAAACAAAAACTAAAGAAACGATTAATAAATTAGTTAAGGAGCAAATAACGAAATTAAAAAGTGATCAAGCTACAATTCGTTACTTTGCTGAGAAATTTGATATTAAAATTGATTACTTAGTCAATGAGAAATTAGAAGATACAATTTCACACAAGCTATTAGCTTTTTATAATGATCATCGAAATGAAGAAGTGATTAAGTTACTATCAAAAGAAACTAAGCGAATAATTGATAAGAAAGTCGAGCCGTTAGGAGATTTATTATGCGAAAGAGCACGTGTTTATTTGTCCTCTGATAAAGGCGCTCGTGATATTTATGACATGCTTGATACATTTTTTGATGAAAAAGGTAAAATCGTTGGATTACTACAAATGTTTATGACAAAAGAAAGTATTGCAGATAGAATCCAACATGAATTGATTCGTTTAACCAATCATCCTAAAGCAAAACGTATTGTAAACCAAGTGATTGATAATGAATATGAGACGCTGAAACGACAACCACTTAAGAAAATCATTGATGAGGCTCAATTTTCAAAACTATCAGACTCAGTTACATTACTTATTACTTCATATTTAAATTTAAATGAAAAAATAGATAAACCACTTAATCAACTATCACCAAGATTAATGCAATATTTAGAGACAACGTTATCAGATAAAGTTACACAACTTATTATTAGTCAAGCATCCAAACATCTCTCAACTATAATGCAAAAAATTAATCTACGTAAATTAGTAGAAGATCAAATCAATACATTTGATTTAGATTACATTGAAAAGTTGATTATTGAAATTGCTAATAAAGAATTAAAATTAATTACCTTATTAGGATTTATATTAGGTGGTATTATTGGCCTTTTCCAAGGTTTAATCGCAATTTTTGTATAACTAATCATAATATGTTATGGTATTAAAGAGTTGTCAAAACATCATTATTACACGAAGGAGTGCAATTTAAAATGGCAGTAAATTTATATGATCATGCAAATCAACTAGAACAAGCATTAAGAGATAGTGATGAATACAAAGCTATTAAAGATGCTTTTGCTAAAGTTAAAGAAAATGAAGAATCTAAAAAATTATTCGATGAGTTCCGTGAAACTCAAATGAATTTCCAACAAAAACAAATGCAAGGTCAAGAAATTCCTGAAGAAGAATTAGCTAAAGCTCAAGAACAAGCTCAAGCTATTGAAAAAGATGAAAATATTTCACAATTAATGCAAGCAGAACAAAAAATGAGTCAAGTTTTCCAAGAAATTAATCAAATTATTGTAAAACCTTTAGACGAAATTTACGTTGACTAATTAATAATTTAAGTAATGGATACTACGCGATTTTTTCATAAAATTGCGTAGTTTTTTTATGTCAAAGTTCATCGACCCATATTCATAAGATATGGTAAAATATAGTAATACATAAAGATACCTTATCAAACATTTAAGGAGCTTAAATTAATGGTTAAATTTATTCACTGTGCAGATTTGCATCTTGATAGCCCTTTTAAATCTAAACAACAATTATCGACAAGTATTTTCGAAGATGTACAAAAAAGTGCCTATGAGAGCTTTAAAAAAATTGTAGATGTAGCATTAAAAGAAGATGTTGATTTTATGTTAATTGTAGGAGATTTATTTGATAGTGAAAATCGCACATTACGTGCTGAAATTTTTTTAAAAGAGCAATTTAAACGTCTAGAAAAAGAACAAATATTTGTATACATATGTCATGGGAATCATGATCCTTTAACAACTAGAATTACAGATAATTGGCCTAATAATGTATCAGTATTTTCAAACCGTGTTGAAACCTATCAAGCGATTACTAAAGCTGGAGAACAAATTTATATTCATGGTTTTAGTTATCAAAACAATACAAGTTATGAAAATAAAATTGATGAATATCCATCTAGTCAAGGAAGTAATGGTATACATATAGGAATGCTTCATGGGACTTATAGTAAATCTAAAATAAAACAGCGTTATACTGAATTTATGTTAGAAGATCTTAATCATAAACTGTATCATTATTGGGCACTCGGTCATATTCATCAACGTCAAGAACTAAGTGATATGCCGCCTATTCATTATTCAGGTAACATTCAAGGTCGCCACTTTGGTGAAATAGGAACTAAAGGTTGTTTGCTTGTAGAAGGGGATCATCTACATCTTGAAACAACTTTTATACCAACTCAGTTTATACGTTTTGAAGAAGCTACAATTAAGACTGATAAAATTTCAAAACAAGGTATCTATGAGGAAATTCAAAAGTTTAAGAAACAAGTTCGTGAACAAGGTAAAGCATTTTATAGATTGACGATTAATATAGATAATGACAAAATTTTATCAACACAAGATATTCTTCAAATAAGAGAAATGATTAGTGAATATGAAGAAAATGAACATGATTTTATTGTCATTGAAGATATGATTCTTAATTATATACAGAATGAAGAAACACCTCTTATAAATGAATTTTCTAAAGAACTCATAAACGATGACAAAGTGTTTGAAGAGGCAATGACAGATTTATATTTAAATCCAAGAGCTTCAAAATATTTAGAAGACTACACCACTTTCAATAAGGCAAAACTCATTCATCGAGCTGAGAAAATATTGAAAGCAGATATGAGAGGTGAAGAAATTGATTATTAAATCACTTGAAATATACGGTTATGGTCAATTCGTACAACGTAAGATTGAATTAAATCAGACTTTTACTGAAATTTATGGGGAAAACGAAGCAGGTAAATCAACCATACAATCATTTATTCATTCAATTTTATTTGGTTTTCCCACAAAGAAAGAAAAAGAACCGCGTTTAGAACCTAGATTGGGAAATCAGTATGGGGGCAAGCTAACGCTTATTTTAGACGACAAATCTGAAATTGAAGTTGAGCGTGTAAAAGGTAGTGCTCAAGGTGATGTAAAAGTTTATTTAGAAAATGGATTGATAAGAGATGAAGCATGGCTTAAGAAGAAATTAAACTATATTTCAAAAAAGACATATCAAGGAATATTTTCATTTAATGTACTTGGTTTACAAGATATTCACCGAAATTTAGACGAACAACAATTACAAAGCTATTTATTAGAAGCTGGTGCTTTAGGATCTTCCGAATTTACATCTATGGGGCAAATTGTTAATCAGAAAAAGACTACGCTTTATAAAAAAGCTGGAAAGAACCCAATTCTAAACCAACAAATTGAACAACTAAAACAATTAGAAGCACAAATAAGAGATGAAGAAACCAAATTAGACGAATATCAACGTCTTATAGATGAAAAAGATAAATCAGAACGCCATCTTTCTCATTTAAAAGAAAATCTTAAGCAATTATCAAAAATGCATGAAAATAAGCAAAAGCAGTTAGGGCTTCATGCTCATGCGCAAGAATGGAAATCACTTGAGCATCATTTAAATATCGAACCGTTGAAGTTCCCAGAACAAGGTATTGAACGATATGAAACTGCATTAAAATATAAACAATCACTTGATCGAGATATAGGATTAAGGGATGAGAAGATAAGACAACTAGAAAATGAATTTAATTTAATTCAGATGCCTGAGGATAGAACTGTAAGTGATATGTATCATCTTTATCAACAAGAGAGTGATATCAAACAATCTGAATTAAAATCTAAGGCTTTAAAAAAGGAAATAGAAACTTTTGAACATTCTCAGCAAACATTAAAAGATGATATCGGTTGGAATGAAGTTTATCATGAAGCGGATACTTCTGAAACGATGAAGGATTATATAAGTGAAAAAATTAAAAATTATAATCATCAATTAAATCAAAAGCAACAAGTTGAACGTATGATTGGTGAGCATAATATTGAAAAAAAGGAAATTGAAAAGGAAATTAAGTCATTGGAAAGTGAACTCGTTTCTGAAACAGCACTTGAAAAGAAAAAAGAATATAATCAGCAAAAAATAGAATTACATGAAAAAGAAAGTTTATACTCAAAATTAAAAGCCTCCTTTGAATCAGAAAAAGAAAGAAAACAAAAACAATATCGATGGTTGAAAATCAGCTTTATCATTTTGGCTTTGATAAGTGTTGGTTTGACTATTTTTGCATTTATTACAACTAGTATCACTTTTAGTATTATTTTTGCAATTCTTACTGTGATATTTTTAGTAGGTTTATTCTTTAGTAAAAATAAAGATATTGATTATAGTGAAACAATTAGTGAGGAAATTAGTGATTTAGAACAACAACTTAAAGCACTCGAAGATAAATACGATTTAGATTTCAATCTAGATGATCAGTACCAATTGCGTGAACGTTGGAATAATGCTAATAATACTAAAACAGTACTTTCTAATAAACTTAACCATCAACATTCAATTTTATCAGATATTCAGTCTTCAATTGATGCATTAGCACAGGATATTTCCGAAGTCAAACAAGACATTAAAGTATCAGATAAAATGTCAGATGAACGTTTAGTAGATATTTTGAAAACAATGAATCAACTTAAAGCTAATGATAAACAACTTAATAAATTATTATTAGAGAACATAGAGTTAAACCAAAATTTAATTAACTTCTATGATTATGCCCAGGATGTTACTAAAGATAGTTTCGATGAGTTTAATAAAATTTCATTATTTAATGATTTGAAACGTTGGATTTCTCAGTATGAAAGTAAAAAAGAAAAGAAAACGCAATTACGAAATCAATTAACCTTATTAAGTAAAGAATTAAAACAGTTAGAAAGTCGTTTGGATGAAAATAAAACAACTATAAACGAGTTGTTTAAATATATCGAAGTGCAAAATGAAGAACAATATTATCAACATTACGAAGCTTATCAACGTTATCAACAACAACTATCACGATTCAATGATTTATCTACCTATTTGAGTAATCATGAATTCTCTTATGAAGATAGTTCTGTTTTAAGTGAAAAAACAACTGCTCAATTAGAAGAAGAAGATCAAATGTTAGCTCAACAAGTTGATGATTATAATGATAAATATTTGGAGAAACAAACTGAAGTGAGTGAACTTTCTTCACGTATTCATCAAATGGAAACAGATAAAACACTATCTCAATTGCGCCATCAATATTATAATTTAAAAAATAGAATGAATGATATTGCTAAAGATTGGGCAAGCTTAAGTTATCTTGAGACACTAATTAATGAGCACATTAAACAAATTAAAGATAAACGACTACCATATGTGATAGATGAAGCCATTAATATTTTCAAAACATTAACTGATGGTAAGTATAATCTAATTACTTATGAAAATGATTCAATTAAAGTTAAACATCGAAATGGACAAATGTATCATCCACTTGAATTAAGTCAATCAACGAAAGAGTTGCTATATATTTCATTAAGACTTAGTTTAATTAAGGTGTTGAAACCATATTATCCTTTCCCAATTATCATTGATGATGCATTCGTACATTTTGATAAACAAAGAAAATCAATGATGTTAAACTATTTAAGAGAATTATCTCAAGAACATCAAGTATTGTACTTTACTTGTACAAAAGATACTACGATTCCTTCTCGAGAAATGCTGATATTAAATAAAAAAGAGGAAGGCGGTAAACGATGAGAAACGTAGAAAAATTAAATCCTGGTGATTCGGTTGAGAATTTTTTCTTAATCCACAGAGCAACACAAGGTGTAACAGCACAAGGTAAAGACTATATGACATTATATCTTCAAGATAAAAGTGGAGATATTGAAGCTAAACTATGGACTGTCACAAAAGATGATATGAAAATCCTTAAACCAGAAATAATTGTATGGGTAAAAGGGGATGTTATTAACTATCGTGGCCGTAAACAAATGAAAGTCAACCAATTTCGATTAGCAACAGCAGAAGATGGAGTGAAAACACAAGACTTTGTAGATGGTGCGCCACTTTCACCTAACGAAATTCAAGATGAGTTATCACATTTTATCTTAGAAATTGAAAATGCACATTTACAACGTATTACGCGTCATTTATTAAAAAAATATCAAGATAAATTCTTTACTTATCCTGCAGCAAGTTCTCATCATCATAACTTTGCAGGAGGATTAAGTTATCATGTATTAACAATGTTAAAAATTGCAAAATCATTGTGTGATATCTATCCATTATTAAATAGAAGTTTGTTATATAGCGCGATTATTTTACACGATATTGGTAAAGTAAGAGAATTAAGTGGACCAGTTGCCACAACGTATACGGTAGAAGGTAATTTGCTTGGACATATTTCAATAGCAAGTGATGAAGTTGCTGAGACGGCAAAAGAACTTGGCATTGATAGTGAAGAAGTCATGTTATTGCGACATATGATTTTAGCACACCATGGAAAAATGGAGTTTGGTTCTCCTAAATTGCCACATCTAAAAGAAGCAGAAATTTTATTCTTTATTGACAATATTGATGCAAAAATGAATATGTTTGATAAAGCATTTAAGAAAACAGAAAAGGGACAATTTACTGAAAGAATCTTCGGTATGGATAACCGTCAATTTTATAATCCAGAGAAGTTAGATTAATATTAATAGACGAAAAAAGGTCGGAACAATTTGTTCCGACCTTTTTGATTTATGAAAATTATGAAGATAATCCTGATGAAGCACCACTACTTTGTTGTTCTTTTAATTTTTCTGGATTAAGTATAGTATCTTCTACAGATTTTTTAATATCACTATCTTTATAATCTACGTTGTATTCTTTTAATAAGTCTTTATAAGCATTAGTCAATAGTTTTGGGTTTTTTTGAACTTTTTGTTCAATAATTTTTGTTTTTAATTGAGATTTTTGTTTGTTAAAGTCATCTTCTTTATTAGCTTTGATAATGTGATAGCCGTATTCTGTTTTAACAATGTCAGAAATTTGACCTTCTTTTAGTTTAAATAAAGCTTTATCAAATTTATCGACCATTTGTCCTTTAATAACATAACCTAATGATCCGCCTTTTTTAGCTGAAGCAGAATCCATTGATTCTTTTTTGGCAAGTTCATCAAATTTATTTGGATTTTTTTCAACTTCCTTTTGAATTTTTTCAGCTTTTGCTTTTGCTTTTTTATCTGATAAACCTTCTTTATCACTATCAGATTTAACTTTAATTAAAATGTGTGATGCTTTCTTAGTGTCATCTTTTATTTCTTTGTCAGAAACTTTGATTTTATCATTAAGTAATTGTTTTTGGTAAGCAGATAGTCTTTTCTGTTCTTTGTAATCATCAAGTGTCATACCTTGTTGTTTTAGCATACTTTCAAATTGATCTTTACCACCATATTGTTTTTCTTCTTTTTTAATATCATCATCGATACGCTTAGTATCTACTTTGTCTTTATATTTATCAGCTAATATTTTATTTAACTCAATACTAAATGATGTGCTGGCAATTTGATCTTTACCAATTTTATCCATAACATCTTTAACGGTTACATTACCAGCTTTTGAAGAAATTAATGTATTATCTTTAGAATCTGTAGAATCAGAACTACATCCTCCTAGTAATAAAACACCTGCTGTAACAGGGACAATGAGTTTATTCATAATTTTCATAGTTGATAGCTCCTTTGTGTATGTTAACAAAGTTACTATAACATAATATAATTATTCCACCAATTAATAAAAGATGATTTACAACTAAAGTATTAGATGAAAAATAATTTAAAAAAAGTCTACAATATCATTCAATATCATAGACTTTTTAATATATTCAAAATAACCACTAGACTGTATTTTAATTTTGATTGAATACGTTTATAATTACCATCTTTATATCTTAGATATTTGAATGGAAGGGCACTTTTGTCAGTAAATTAATACCTGTTTGGTGTTCTTCAACAAATTGTCCTTCTTTTGAAAAAAGAATAATTTTTAAATATAAAAAATCCATAACTGATAAACCAAGATTTAAGGCAAGTAAGAACATAAAATAGTGTCCATAACTTGGAAAATGATAAGTTAGGAAAATTAAAATGCTTGTAATTATTAAAAATGGCAAAATAAGATTAATGCAAAAATAAAACTTGCGGACAGGCGTATTCACATACGTATTAAAATAAGGAAGCCATTTTTTCTTATTCAACTTGTGCCATCTAAATGCATGAATATAAGGTAAAAAGAAAAATAAATGTATTGTTTTGTGAATAGGGTACATAAGAATAATAAATAATATTAGAAGTAAAAAGTATTTATCTGATAAAGGCGTTTTTACAAAATAATACATAATCTCATAACTAACTAAAAACGCAATAATAGTTGTTACAATACTCAAAAAAGCAATTCTTGGAACACCAAATCGCGCATGAATATCTATATGACGTTTACATAAAAACATGACTACACCTCGAAAATAGGTCGTTTAATATACGATAGGTATTATCTAACTAAGTTGAGTTATCGTCAAGATAATTTTTCATAGCTATTGTAATATAGAACAATGTTTTTATATTAGATTGTATATTTATAAAAAAAGCCATAAAGAAATCTATTAATATAAATTTCTTTATAGCCAAATTGAGCTCAATGTTAGAGTTCTATTTGTTATTATTCTTATCTTCTGAAAATGTATTACTAATTTCTTCGCCACGATTTTGAAGATTTTCAATATGAGATTTTAATTTTTCAATATTAGGATTGATATCAGATTTAAAATCTCCGATTAAAGTCTTAAATTCGTTTGCAATGTCGCTGCCTTGTTGTACACCGTCATTTTTCACTTGCTTACTATAATCAATAATATTATAGAAACTACGTTTAATTGTTTCGATTTCTCGTTCTAATTCTGAGCGAGCACCAGTAGGAACTTTTTGTCCAGAGGCATTAGCATTATATCTTTGTTGATCACGATTCATCCATGATACGGCAATACCAGAAGCAAGTCCCACACCGATACCAAATAATACACGTGTAACCTTCATTTTTATTCTCCTCACTATTATGTCGTTTATAGAATAAATCATATCATTTTATGAAGTAAGTAACGATTGACTTAAGTTACTTACTATAATTATTACATCGACATATTGATTTCATTTTATATTACCCGTAAATGATATTCAATATGCAGAATTATTCAAATTGAGCTTTAATTTGTTCAGCAATATCTTTTTTCTGTTCATCGCTAATTTCGTTTTCATGAGTTTCCCATTGATAACCAAAACCATCAATATCATCTTTATATCGTGGTAGGAAATGGAAATGTAAATGAAATACTGACTGATCAGCATATTCACCATTATTTTGAATAATATTTAATCCATCAGGTTGAAATGCTTTTTTAATGGCATTTGCTACTTTTGGAATAGCAACTCCAATGTGTTTCATTGTTTCTTCATCAGTTTCAAAAATATTAGGAGAAGCTTTCTTCGGAATTAAAAGTGTGTGTCCTTTAGTAACTTGAGAAATATCTAAAAATGCATAAACATAATCGTTCTCATAAACCTTATAGCTTGGAATTTCACCAGTAAGAATTTTACCAAAAACAGTTTCTGACATAATTAAATGCACTCCTTTAACCTATTTTTACTCATTATTATAACATTGTTATTTTAAAAATTCGCTAATGAGTTATAGCAAACTTTAGTAGTTATATAATGATTTTGGTACAATATAACTCATGGAGGTGCCTTATGACAGTTAAAGTTGAACATTTAACAGGAGGATATGGTAAACGTCCTGTTATTGAAAATATAAATTTTGAATTAAAAAAAGGTGAGATAGTAGGATTAATTGGTCTCAATGGCGCTGGAAAAAGTACTACAATTAAGCACATGCTTGGATTATTAACGCCAATAGAAGGAACACTTTCAATTTCAGATACCAATATTACTGATGATATTGAAATCTACCGTCGTAAACTATCCTATATTCCTGAATCACCAGTCATTTATGAAGAATTAACATTAGAAGAACATATAGCCATGACTGCTATGGCTTATCAAATAAGTAAGGAAGAAGCAATGAAACGTGCGCGTCCTCTACTAAAAACATTTAGACTTGAAAATGAACTTAATGTTTTTCCTAGCCATTTTTCAAAAGGCATGAAACAAAAAGTAATGATTATATGCGCATTTATTGTCAATCCTGAACTTTATATTATTGATGAACCATTTCTTGGTTTGGATCCATTAGGTATACAATCCATGCTTGATTTGATGGTTGAAAAGAAAAATGAAGGGCGTACAGTACTAATGAGTACCCATATTCTTGCAACTGCTGAAAGATATTGTGATCGATTCATTATTTTAGATAAAGGAAAAGTGGTTGCTTTTGGAAATCTAGAGGAACTACGAGAACAAACGGGTCTTAAAGATCAAACTCTTGATGATATCTATATCCATGTTACGCAAGGTGGTCAAGCGACATGAATAATGAAGCCATAGCATTATTTAAACAACGTTATGATGCAATAAAGAAAGAAAAACATTATTATAATAAATTTATTTTTAATGGTCATTTTACTGTATTCTTAGTTATTTTATTAGGAGCCTTTATATTAGGTTATGGTCAATGGTTACAACATATTCCTAAAAATGTAGATTATGCATTCTTAGCAAGTGTTGTAATTGCTTTAACTTCAATCTTTCCATTTCGAACATTTTTAAAAGATGCTGACAAGTTATTTTTGCTTCCTTTTGAGAAGAATATGGAAGATTATATAAAATTAGGCCTAAGATATAGTTATTTTAATCGTATAATATTGCAAATAGTGTTATTAATTGTATTGTTTCCATTATTTTATAAGCTTAATCAACAATTAGTTGTATCTTATATCGTGATGAGTGTATTAGCGCTTATTCATCCTATTTTAGGATTACGCTTAAAATGGCAATGGTATCGTGCGAGATTGTCTCAATGGATATTAAATGTCTTAATATTTTTAATTAATTTTATAACGTATTATCTAGTTTTAGGGAATCAATTATATTTTGCCATTTTACTAACAATCATTTTCTTTGGCATGGCGTATTTTATACCTAAATTTAAGAGTCAGGCGTTATTTCCATGGGAACAGTTGATTTCAGTAGAAGAAAGACATCATACAAATTATTATAAATTTGTAAATATGTTTACTGATGTTAAGCATTTAAAAGAAAATGCAGCAAGACGCAAATATTTAGATTTTCTTTTACCCACACCCAAAGGACGCCGTTTTAATTCGCACAATATGTATCTTTATTTATTTGTGAGAAGTTTTGTAAGAGGGAAAGATGCATTAAGTATTATTCTTCGACTTGTTATCATTGCACTTGTACTTATGATTTGGCTGTCTCATCCACTTGTTTCTATTATTATTGGTAGTTTATTTATGTATATTATTTTATTGCAAATGTCTCAGTTTTATACGCAGCAAGCGTATGGACTATGGCCTCAAGTTTGGCCTGTATCAGATAGTGAAGTAATCAAAGGATATGAAAAATTCTTATATCGCCTTATGATTATGATAGGTATTATTTTCGCAATCATTTTTATCATTTTTTATATGAAATACTTCTTTTTTGCAATTGTATTCTTTATTGTAGGATGGTTGACGATTAGAAGTACGATTAAAAAATTGCAATATCAGGAAACTTTATTAAGAGATTAAAAAAAGAGGGAACTTAAGATGTATTAAACACATACTTAAGCGTCCTCTTTTTATGTTAATCGTTAATAGGATATAAATATCTTTCAAAATAACTTGAATGTTGACTGCTTGAGCCAAAATAATGTCTTAATGCTTCTTTAGAAAAATAATCATTAAACATATCAGATGATTTAAAATCTTCGTATGTTTGACGACTAGCGAAGCCAAAGTAAATTTTATAAGTAGTACCTTCTTCAGGTCTTAAGAAACGATAACTTTTAAAACCAGCAAATTGACTAAAATCTAAATTCAAATTTGAAAGACGTTTTTCTAGTTGATTGACATGATCATCTGAACTTGGAATGAAGATAGCTGAATAGAAATGTTGATTATTAAGTTCATTTATTTCATTAATAACTTCATAAGTAGTAGGATGTTTAAGTATAGATTTATCTTCGGATTCTTCGATAATGACTGAAGAATCATTAGTTGAATAAATAAACAGATGATTCTCAGAATGATTTAAACGAATTTGATTTAAATAGTCATAAGTTCCATAAGTTGTATATATTTTCATAAGCTATACCTCCTTTATTTATGTATATTATACGATTAAATGATAAGACTAGCTATTATAAATAATTAAAATAAGAAAATAAATTGTGAATAATTTATTTAAATCAATTCACTTATAATTACAAATTTAAAATTAAAGAATAGATAGAAGTGCTTTGTCATTTTTATGACATTTAATATTTAAGAAACGCGAAATCTTTTATGTTGTGATATTATGAATAAGAATGATTTTAATTTAGGAGGACAAAATGGTGCATAAAAAAAATAATACAATTTTACAAACAATTAAAGGGGAATTAACCTCACACACACCTGTGTGGTTTATGCGCCAAGCTGGCAGATCGCAACCAGAATATCGCAAATTAAAAGAAAAGTATTCACTTTTTGATATTACACATCAACCAGAACTTTGTGCATATGTAACACATCTACCTGTTGATAATTACAATACTGATGCAGCTGTGTTATATAAAGATATTATGACACCACTTAAACCTATCGGAGTAGATGTTGAAATTCAATCTGGTATAGGACCTGTAATTCACAATCCCATTAAATCTGTGAAAGATGTGGAAAAATTAACTCAAATCGACCCCAAAAGAGACGTGCCTTATGTGCTAGAAACAATTAAAATTCTAACTGAAGAAAAATTAAATGTACCTTTAATTGGATTTACGGGTGCTCCCTTTACATTAGCATCTTATATGATTGAAGGCGGGCCGTCTAAAAACTACACATTTACTAAGGCAATGATGTATGGCGATGAAGAGACTTGGTTTGCTTTAATGAATCATCTTGTAGACGTTTCAATTAAATATGTAACTGCTCAAGTTGAAGCAGGTGCAGAATTGATTCAAATTTTTGATTCATGGGTAGGCGCACTTAATGTACAAGATTATCGATATTATATAAAACCATTTATGGATCGGTTGGTCTGTGGAATTAAAGAACAACATAATATTCCTGTTATATTATTTGGTGTAGGGGCTAGTCATCTTATTAATGAATGGAATGATTTACCAATAGATGTTCTAGGTTTAGACTGGCGTACATCTATTTTGCAAGCAGATCAATTAGGTGTAAATAAAACATTACAAGGTAATTTAGATCCTTCATTATTACTAGCGCCATGGGATGTATTAGAACAAAGAGTTAAAGCAATACTTGATGAAGGAATGCAAAGAGGTAAACATATATTTAACTTAGGTCATGGCGTTTTCCCAGAAGTTCAACCAGATACACTTAAAAAAGTAACACAACTGGTTCATGATTATACGCAAAAATAAAATTAGAATCATAAAAATTTATTTTTAAAAGGGAAGGTTTTAAGAATGACTAAAACAGTAGGTTTATTAGTAATGGCATATGGTACGCCATATAAAGAAAGTGATATTGAACCATATTATACAGATATACGACATGGTAAAAGACCAACTGAAGAAGAGCTTCAAGATTTAAAAAATCGTTATGAATTTATAGGTGGACTTTCTCCACTTGCAGGTACCACAAATCGTCAAGCTGAAGCACTTACAGATGCACTTAATAAAACATATGATGATGTAGAATTTAAATTATATTTAGGATTGAAACATATTTCTCCTTATATTGAAGAAGCAGTTGAAAAAATGCATAATGATGGTATTACAGAGGCAATTACAGTCGTATTAGCGCCTCATTATTCAAGTTTTTCAGTAGGTTCATATAATAAACGGGCTAAAGAAGAAGCGGATAAATATGGTATACAACTACATCATGTTGAACGTTATTATCAACAACCTAAATTTATTAAATACTGGACAAATAAAGTAAATGAAACACTAGCTAAAATTCCGGAAGAAGAACATGATGAAACAATTTTAATCGTGTCTGCGCACAGTTTACCTAAAGGATTAATAGAACGTAATAATGATCCTTATCCTAATGAAATTAAAGATACAATGGATCGTTTAGAAGCTTCTACAAATATTAAACATGTAGCGCAAGGGTGGCAGTCAGAAGGTAATACAGGTACGCCCTGGCTAGGACCTGATGTACAAGATTTAACAAGAGAATTATACAAAGAACATCACTATAAAAACTTTATTTATACACCCGTTGGATTTGTTTGTGAACATCTTGAAGTACTTTACGATAATGATTATGAGTGTAAAGTTGTTTGCGATGACATTGGTGCTAATTACTATCGACCAGAAATGCCTAATACAAATCCGTTATTTATAGGTGCAATTGTCGACGAAATTAAAACAGTTTTTTAAAAAGGAAGGGACATGTTGTGAGTAAAAAAGTTGCAATTATAGGCGCTGGCATTACAGGTCTAGCCAGTGCATATTATTTTAAACATTATAATGAAGACATAGATGTAACTATTTTTGAAGCAACTTCAAGACCTGGAGGTAAAATTCAAACTTATCGCCGCGATGGTTATACTATTGAACTTGGTCCAGAATCTTACTTAGGTCGAAAAACGATCATGACAGATTTAGCAAAAGATATAGGTCTTGAAGATGATTTAATTACGAATCAAACAGGACAATCCTATATTTTTGCTAAGAACCAATTGTATCCTATTCCTGGCGGATCAATTATGGGAATTCCAACAGATATTAAACCTTTCTTAAAAACACGTTTAATTTCTCCTTTAGGAAAATTAAGAGCAGGATTAGATTTAGTTATTCCGCCTATTAAAATAGAAAATGATATTTCGGTTGGTGAATTCTTCAGAAAACGTTTAGGAAACGAAATGCTGGAAAATTTGATTGAGCCTCTTATGGGAGGGATTTATGGAACAGATATTGATCAATTAAGTTTGATGAGTACGTTCCCTAATTTCAAGCATAAAGAAGAATCATATGGTAGTTTAATTAAAGGAATGAAATATGAAAAACGCGAACGTACAAGAAAACGTCAGCTTTATCCGGGCGCTCCTAAAGGACAATTCAAACAATTTAGACATGGGCTAAGTTCATTTATTGAAGCACTAGCTAAAAATGTTGAACAAAAAGGTGTACACATCAAATACAATACACCAGTAGAAGATATTCATATTCATAATGATAATTATGAGATTGTTACACATAATAGTCGAGAGACGTTTGATGGTTTACTTGTTACGACACCACATCAAACGTTTATGAAATGGTTTAATCATGATTCAGCATTTGAATACTTTAATACTATGGATTCTACTACAGTTGCAACGGTTGTATTTGCATTTGATGAGAAAAATATTGAAAATACTTATAATGGTACTGGATTTGTCATTGCGAGAACTAGTCATACAGATATTACTGCATGTACTTGGACGACTAAAAAGTGGCCATTTACAACACCAAAAGGTAAAGTATTATTACGTGCGTATGTAGGAAAACCTGTCGATACGGTTGTAGACGACCATACTGATGAAGAAATTGTAAATATCGCACGTCGAGATTTAAGTAAAATGATGACGTTTAAAGGTGATCCAGATTTTACGATAGTAAATCGATTACCAAAAAGTATGCCACAGTATCATATTGGTCATATGACTCAAATTCGCAATATACAAACCCATGTAAAACGTCAATATAACGGGTTACGCATTACCGGTGCACCGTTTGAAGCGGTAGGCTTACCTGATTGTATTCAACAGGGTAAAAATGCTGTTGAAGAATTAATAGACGAATTATAAATAAAGCATAGTAAATAAGCACTTTTTAGAGGTTATACTTTCTCTTTAAAGTGCTTTATTTTAAAATAAATAGTCATTATTAAGGAGAAAAGGAGAATAAGAAATGACAGATGTAATTATTGTTCACTCACAAATAGGAAATGCACATAATCATTGGTATCAATGGTTAAAACATAACCTAGCGCTTGAAGGATATAATGTACAATTGTTTAATTTAGATAAAGAGGATAACAAAAAATTAGATACGTGGATAAAGGCTATGAAACAACAAATTAAAATCAATCATCCTGATACGTATGTTGTAACCCATGGCTATGGTTCAATCGCTGCCTTGAAATTTATTGAACAAGTAGATTTAAAACGTCCAATAGAAGGCTTTTTTAGTATTGCTGGATTTAAAGAAGATGCGCAAGACATTGATGAATCTGTTAATTTAGATCATATTACCATTGATTATGATGAGATTAAGAAAAAGGTTAAACACTTTCACGGCCTTGCTTCAAAAGATGATGAACATGTATCTTATAAGGAAACTGAAAAGTTGTTGCAAGCTTTAGGAGGATCAATTCGAATTGTTGAAGAAGGAGGTCACTTCCTAGAAGAAGAAGGCTTCGTTTCTTTCAGTGAACTACAAGAAAAAATGCAAAAATATATGACACAATAATGTTAGAGTGGGAAAGTATCAAATAGTAATATAAAGAGTAATAATAATTATGAGATTTTACATCTAAATTATCCCACAAAATAAAAATTTTTAAGTTTAGCGTTTTTTTACACAAATTAATTTATAATTTTTATTGACTATATAGATATTAATATATATACTAATAAAGTATTGAAAAAAGCACTACTTAAAAATAATTATCTCATAATTATTTAAACTTATAATTAAAGTATTGTAAAAATTATTTTAAAAAAGTGTTGACATTACAGTGACTTAAATGATATATTAATTAAGTACTCGTTTGAAGTACTAAATAATATTAGCGCGGGATGGAGCAGTTCGGTAGCTCGTCGGGCTCATAACCCGAAGGTCGGTGGTTCAAATCCGCCTCCCGCAATACATAATTTTATAGGTCTCGTAGTGTAGCGGTTAACACGCCTGCCTGTCACGCAGGAGATCGCGGGTTCGATTCCCGTCGAGACCGCCATTACTTTTGACTTAAGATTAAGGTTCAGTAGCTCAGTTGGTAGAGCAATGGATTGAAGCTCCATGTGTCGGCAGTTCGATTCTGTCCTGAACCATTTACACTTTGGCGGTTGTGGCGAAGTGGTTAACGCATCGGATTGTGGTTCCGACACTCGTGGGTTCGATTCCCATCAACCGCCC
>NZ_KV810863.1:0-1676 GCF_001812925.1 Staphylococcus sp. HMSC057A08
ATAAACATTCAAAACTGAATACAATATGTCACGTTATTCCGTATCATCTCTACGAGATGTTCCGAATATATCCTTAGAAAGGAGGTGATCCAGCCGCACCTTCCGATACGGCTACCTTGTTACGACTTCACCCCAATCATTTGTCCCACCTTCGACGGCTAGCTCCAAATGGTTACTCCACCGGCTTCGGGTGTTACAAACTCTCGTGGTGTGACGGGCGGTGTGTACAAGACCCGGGAACGTATTCACCGTAGCATGCTGATCTACGATTACTAGCGATTCCAGCTTCATGTAGTCGAGTTGCAGACTACAATCCGAACTGAGAACAACTTTATGGGATTTGCTTGACCTCGCGGTTTCGCTGCCCTTTGTATTGTCCATTGTAGCACGTGTGTAGCCCAAATCATAAGGGGCATGATGATTTGACGTCATCCCCACCTTCCTCCGGTTTGTCACCGGCAGTCAACTTAGAGTGCCCAACTTAATGATGGCAACTAAGCTTAAGGGTTGCGCTCGTTGCGGGACTTAACCCAACATCTCACGACACGAGCTGACGACAACCATGCACCACCTGTCACTTTGTCCCCCGAAGGGGAAACTTCTATCTCTAGAAGGGTCAAAGGATGTCAAGATTTGGTAAGGTTCTTCGCGTTGCTTCGAATTAAACCACATGCTCCACCGCTTGTGCGGGTCCCCGTCAATTCCTTTGAGTTTCAACCTTGCGGTCGTACTCCCCAGGCGGAGTGCTTAATGCGTTAGCTGCAGCACTAAGGGGCGGAAACCCCCTAACACTTAGCACTCATCGTTTACGGCGTGGACTACCAGGGTATCTAATCCTGTTTGATCCCCACGCTTTCGCACATCAGCGTCAGTTACAGACCAGAAAGTCGCCTTCGCCACTGGTGTTCCTCCATATCTCTGCGCATTTCACCGCTACACATGGAATTCCACTTTCCTCTTCTGCACTCAAGTTTTCCAGTTTCCAATGACCCTCCACGGTTGAGCCGTGGGCTTTCACATCAGACTTAAAAAACCGCCTACGCGCGCTTTACGCCCAATAATTCCGGATAACGCTTGCCACCTACGTATTACCGCGGCTGCTGGCACGTAGTTAGCCGTGGCTTTCTGATTAGGTACCGTCAAGACGTGCACAGTTACTTACACGTTTGTTCTTCCCTAATAACAGAGTTTTACGATCCGAAGACCTTCATCACTCACGCGGCGTTGCTCCGTCAGGCTTTCGCCCATTGCGGAAGATTCCCTACTGCTGCCTCCCGTAGGAGTCTGGACCGTGTCTCAGTTCCAGTGTGGCCGATCACCCTCTCAGGTCGGCTACGTATCGTTGCCTTGGTAAGCCGTTACCTTACCAACTAGCTAATACGGCGCAGGTCCATCTATAAGTGATAGCAGAGCCATCTTTCACTATCGAACCATGCGGTTCGAAATATTATCCGGTATTAGCTCCGGTTTCCCGAAGTTATCCCAGTCTTATAGGTAGGTTACCCACGTGTTACTCACCCGTCCGCCGCTAACGTCAAAGGAGCAAGCTCCTCGTCTGTTCGCTCGACTTGCATGTATTAGGCACGCCGCCAGCGTTCATCCTGAGCCAGGATCAAACTCTCCATAAAAATTTATGATGTTTGATTAGCTCATAATACTAAATAGTGTTTGTAACA
>NZ_KV810864.1:0-707 GCF_001812925.1 Staphylococcus sp. HMSC057A08
AAAGAAAAAATTGCTGATAGTAGTAACAATGAATCATAATTGTTTATAAAAATGGGACTAAAATCGAAAAGTTTTAGTCCCACTTACTTAATTAAGTACATTTCATTGAAAATAAAGTTAGCCTACAGTTAAGAAAACATCTAATTAAAGGTTCTGTTGCAAAGTCAGAATAAATATAACTAATTATCATTTTAACATGGTAGTATTACCTTAACTGGCCAACATGTGATTAATTTCGTAGCACGGCGAAAATTCGTAGATCTGAAGAGACCTACGGTTCTTTTTATATAGACCATAAATAAATTCAATACCTTTGAGTGTATTCTTTGCCGTATTGACGCTTTGATATCTCGTCTTTCTCACTTTAATATGACGGTGATCCTGCTCAATGAGGTTATTAAGATATTTAGATGTACAATGACAGTCGGGATTAAGTTTAAAATCTTTAATCAACTTAGACATTGCCACCTTCGTCGAAGGTGCCTGGTCTGTAATTATCATTTGAGGTTTACCAAATTGTTTAATAAGTCGCTTAATAAACGCATATGCTGAATGATTATCTCGTTTCTTACGTAACCAAATATCCAATGTATGACCATCTGCATCAATGGCACGATATAAATAGCACCATTTTCCTTTTATTTTAATGTATGTCTCATCAACGCGCCATTTATAATAAGCTTTTTTATGCTTTTTCTTCCAAATTT
>NZ_KV810865.1:0-264 GCF_001812925.1 Staphylococcus sp. HMSC057A08
CATTATATAGTGAACGTACAGATGAAAAAATTAAATTTAAAAATCATATTGTTAAACCTGAAAGCATGATTTTAACGCCTCAAAATGCACCCGAATGGACTAACGATAGACAACGTTTGTGGAACGAAGTTGATAAAGTTGAAAAGCATAATGCGAAAACAAATAACCCTAGATTAGCAAAAGAAATCTTGTTAAGTTTACCTAATGATTTTGATAGAGAAGTGCAAACTGAATTAACAAAAGATTTTATAAAAAGTGAGTTTG
>NZ_KV810866.1:0-2496 GCF_001812925.1 Staphylococcus sp. HMSC057A08
CTGAGAGATAGGCGACCTGTATATTATATCATCTGTACTAGATGAGTTACATATAACTTTCGATAAGTCATTTTATGTCTAAATACACATCAAAAACTAACAATAAAAACCTTGATTTTAGTAAAATATAAGTACCTTCAAATTTTTTAAATTATTCAAGCTAATATATAAGTGCCTATCCCTATTTAAAAAAACGTTATTTCTATATAGTATCAAGACAAGAAGAAACTCGTTTCCACTCGTTTCAAAACAAAGCACATAACTTTGTTTTAAATATAAAAATTCATATGAGGTTTAGCCTCTTTATAATAATTCAATCTATCTTCTAAACTTCCTGTATGCAATTCTAATTTATGACCATCTAAATCAGTGAAATATATTGATTTTTTATCTCTAATATCTCTATCTCTACCTTCAAGAATATTTACTTCATTTTCTTTCAACCAGATATACCAATCTTCAAAATCGTTATCTGAAATTGTAAATGCTATATGAGTATACGAATATTTAATTTCGCTTCTAGGAATATTTTTTTCTTCGTTCAAAGCCAACCATATACCACCTAAATTAAAATAGGCCGAGGTCTCACCTTCAACTAAAATGTCAGCCCCTAAAATATCTCTGTAAAATTCAATTGATTTAGCTATATTAGAAACCGAATAAGTAATATGATTTATTCCTTTAATCATATTCTCCCTCCCTTTTTTTAAAAATTTTAACATAGTTGCTTTATTCCAATTGCTTTATTGACGTTGAGCCTCCGAACCCTTAACAAATAGCAATTATCAAAAACAAACCAGCATTCATAAAAAAACTCCTTTTTTAAATATTTTATTTATTACAAGAGTTATCAAGACAAGAAGAAACTCGTTTTCAACTCGTTTCTAAAAGCCTCAAAAAGACAAATTACTTTTATACTTTTTGTATTGTTGTTTTATCAAAACCAACAGTGTATTTTAAACCATATCCAATCGTTCTATCCATCGAAATATGAGCCAACCAAATCAATGCAATTCCTAATAAAAAGTTCACTCCCATAGCTAAATAAAGCAAAGTAATCAATATCGGAATTATATAAGAATGACCAATATTATAAATATAACTACCAATTTTATTATTGTATAAATATCCCAACATAGAAATATCAGGAACTAGCAAAAGTATTAAAAAAAGCCATAATGAAAAACCAAACATAAAGTAAATAATCACAGCAGTAATAAAAACAAATGCATTTTCCAACCTAATCAAAATACTCATAAAGCCACTCCTTTTTTAAAATTTTACTATAATTATTTTGTTTCAATTGCTTTATTGACGTTAATTCTAAGAACACTTAACACTCCCTAAAATTATCGAATGATCAGGCTCATAGCTCTTCTATGTCGAAATTCGTCTGTAAGCTTAGTTAGAGGTTCTTCTCAACGTCAATAAATTTTCTTGTCATAAATCCGTAGTCTAATAAAAGAAATTCATTAAAGTCATGATAAAGGTTAATAAACAAGCAATTAGTATGACTAACTTACCTTTTTCTGTTTTTTCACTTCCTTTTCTGTATTCTCTCATTACAAATAACCAAGAAAGAATAACTAAAATTCCGAAAATAATACTTATAACTTTCATAAATTTAGTCGCTCCTTTTTTAAGCAAACTTTATCATAAAAGTTATTAAATTTTAAAATACTCTTATTTACATAGTCTAATGACCTCGCCGAGTATTTTGATATTTCATTAATCGCTACTTGATGATATGGTGCAATTTTCTCGGATAATTCTATTACATGTGAATTATGTTCTGTTGTGTTACTTCGCCTAGATTAAATAACTGGTAACTACGTATTCTTCGTTGTCACTCATTTTTTCGTATAGTTCCCGTGTTGCTTTTAAATCCCTTTTAGCGTTTTTGATCACTCTTAATGTTGATTTAGTTTAACTGATTTTAGTTGTTGCCACTATTATCATCTCGTTTATTCGGTTTAGTTAAAATATCAGTTAAAATGCCCCATAATGCGAAAACTAATACAAATAAAAGAGAATATCTATGATTAATATAATCTGTTGTGAAAGAAAGAACCGCATAAGTAATTACAAATATAAATAAGAGTAAAAAAGAAATAACTCTTATCTTAGCCTTTGCCATATGTCATCCAGCCTTTCTCGTAATTTATGGATATTATATTCTAATGCTTTATAATTCGGTACTTCATATTGATGTTGGTTACAATATTTAGCGATTTGATTTGCGTTTGCCCCCAACATACTTAAATATTTGGCAATAGATTATCGCGTTTTTTTATCAAATTTTGGTACGACCAATCGACTACCTTGTGCTTTTTCTTTACGAAAGCAGGCACACTCATATTTAAAGTTTCCGCAAATTGTTGTAACTTTAAATATTCGTCTTCTCTCACTCGAAAGCTAATTTGTTTAGGCTCCTTACGGTTAGGTTTTCGGTTTTTCCTAACAGTATCGTCGCTAGACACAAATGTGTCTCGTTCA
>NZ_KV810867.1:0-51728 GCF_001812925.1 Staphylococcus sp. HMSC057A08
GTTGCCAGGCAAATCATTGTATGGATGCGATGAGTTGATATTGAGACCGTGAGGTCTCTTTTTTTATTTTAAAATATATATCTATATATAACTAATTAAAAGATGACTAAATGAATATACACTACGGATGGTTAGCATAGTGACTTTCATAAAAAACTCTACGTTCAATGACTACCAATCCAAAATGAGTCAGAACTCATTTCCTCTATTTAAACTGTAAGTGCTTTAATAAGAGCATTAACATGCTTTTCTAATTTTTCTTCTGGGATACCTCCAAAGCCAATTAAGAAGGTAGGATGTTGTAGTTTTTTGTTGTTGTAAGGATAAGGTGTTAATTTAAGATTGCATTTTTTCGTTCTTTTTATGCATTCATTTATTGTCAAATTATTTTTAACTACAAGTGTGAAGTGCATTCCTGTTAGTGCGCCTTCAATTTTCAATTGTTCTTTATATGGTGTTAGTTTTTCTAAAATAAAAGTTAATTTATTTTTATATATTCTTCTCATTTTATTAAGATGACGTTCAAAGCTACCAGTTGCCATAAATTGTGCTACCATGTGTTGTAAATGTACAGGCACAGTATTGCTTTCAACATACTGCATCTCTCGGAATAATTTTAGCAGTTTATTTGGTAAGACAATGTAGGCCATACGACAACTTGGATAAAGCGATTTCGAAAATGTACTAATATATATTACTTTTTGTTTTTTATCTAAATTCTGTAATGCTGGAATAGGTTTTCCGAAATATCTAAATTCTGAATCATAATCATCTTCAATAATATATCGTTCCTTCTTTTGTTGTGCCCATTTTATAAGTTGTGTGCGCTTCTTTAAACTCATCACATATCCTGTTGGAAATTGATGAGATGGTGTGATATATAAAATATCATTATTTTTTTGAAAGACTTCATCGATATTAATTCCATCTTTTTCTACTCTAGCTTGTGTATAACTTATTCTATGCTTATCCAGTACATGTTTAATAGGTGGATAACTAGGTTGTTCTATAATAAATGATGAATCTTTTAATAAGTCAGTGACCATATTTAATAATTGTTCAGTTGAAGAGCCAATTATAATTTGATCTGGATGACAAGATACTCCTCTACTATTAAATAAATAATGAGAAATTTGCTGTCTTAAGTTGAATTCTCCTTGAACGCTTCCTTTACTCAAAAGGGCAAGTTGATCTTCTTCAAATACTTCTTTAGCATACTTTTTAAATAAATGACTAGGAAAATGTTTAGCATCAATTTCAGCTAAATTGAATTGATACTGATACGTATTTTCCTGTGTAGCTTTATCAGTTTCTAATATATCACTTATTTCAGGATAACTATTTGTTACTGGTAATGATTGAATTTCTGAAACATAATAACCTGAACGTGGTTTTGAATATATAAATCCTTCATCTAAAAGTAACTGATAGGCATGCTCAATTGTAGTATGACTAAGTGATAAATGTTCGCTCAACTGTCTTTTAGATGGAAATTTATCGTTTGATTCGTATACACCTTCAATAATTTGTTTTTTTAACTTTTCATATAAAGAAATATATAATGATTGTTTCTTCGTCATAAATCTGACCCCTAATTTTTTATTAAAATTGTACCTTTTTAAATATCAGTTTATATTTTAAAATGGATTTAATCAATTGAAAAGGGGTTTTATAAATGTCTAAAATTGTAGGATCTGAAAGAGTTAAACGTGGTATGGCTGAAATGCAAAAAGGCGGCGTCATTATGGATGTTGTTAATGCTGAACAAGCTAGAATCGCAGAGGAAGCTGGAGCAGTAGCAGTTATGGCCTTAGAACGCGTACCATCTGATATTAGAGCAGCTGGTGGTGTAGCACGTAGTGCCAATCCTAAAATTGTTGAAGAAGTAATGAATGCTGTTTCAATTCCAGTAATGGCTAAAGCACGTATCGGTCATATTACAGAAGCACGTGTATTAGAGGCTATGGGCGTAGACTATATTGATGAATCTGAAGTTCTTACTCCTGCAGATGAAGAATTTCATTTAAGAAAAGATCAATTTACTGTACCATTTGTTTGTGGTTGCCGTAATTTAGGCGAAGCAGCACGACGTATTGGCGAAGGTGCAGCGATGTTACGTACTAAAGGAGAACCTGGAACAGGTAATATTGTAGAAGCTGTACGTCACATGAGAAAAGTTAATTCAGAGGTTAGTCGTCTAACTGTAATGAATGACGATGAAATTATGACTTATGCTAAAGAATTAGGTGCACCATATAATGTATTAAAACAAATTAAAGAAGAAGGTCGTTTACCAGTAGTAAACTTTGCAGCGGGTGGTGTAGCAACACCTCAAGATGCTGCCTTAATGATGGAATTAGGGGCTGATGGGGTATTTGTGGGTTCAGGTATTTTTAAATCTGAAGATCCAGAAAAATTTGCAAAAGCTATTGTTCAAGCTACAACTCATTATCAAGATTATGAATTAATTGGAAAATTAGCAGCTGAATTAGGAACTGCAATGAAAGGTTTAGATATAAATAAAATCTCATTAGAAGAACGTATGCAAGAGCGTGGTTGGTAATTTATGAAGATTGGTGTATTAGCGTTACAAGGTGCAGTACGTGAACACATTCGTCACATTGAATTAAGTGGTCACGAAGGTATAGCAGTTAAGAAAGTTGAACAATTAGATGAAATTGATGGTCTTATTCTCCCTGGCGGTGAATCTACAACTTTAAGAAGACTTATGGATTTATATGGCTTTAAAGAAAAATTACAACAATCTGATTTACCAATGTTTGGAACTTGCGCAGGTCTTATTGTGCTTGCAAAAGATGTAGAAGGTGAGACAGGATATCTAAAAAAATTAGATATTACTGTTGCGCGTAATTCCTTTGGTAGACAAGTAGATAGTTTTGAAGCTGAGTTAGATGTTAAAGGTATTGCAAAAGATATAGAAGGTGTCTTTATAAGAGCACCACATATTGTTAATGTAGAAAATAATGTAGAAATATTAAGTTCTATTAGTGATAAAATAGTAGCTGTTAAGCAAGGGAAATACCTAGGGGTGTCTTTCCATCCAGAATTAACAGATGACTATCGTATAACTCAGTATTTTATTGAACATATAGTTAAATAAAAAAAGCTTGAGATCAAAATCTCAAGCTTTTTCTTATTAAATGAAGAATCCAGCGATAGCAGCTGAAATAAATGATACAAGTGTTGCACCGAATAATAACTTAATACCAAAACGTGCTACGACATCACCTTTTTCAGAGTTAAGTGATTTAATCGCACCAGAAATGATCCCAATAGAACTAAAGTTAGCAAATGAAACTAGAAATACAGACGTAATACCTTTTGCATGCTCAGAAATACCCTTCAAGCTTCCAAGTGATTGCATAGCAACAAATTCATTAGATAATAGTTTTGTTGCCATCACAGAACCTGATTTAACGGCATCCTGCCAAGGAACACCTGCTAAGAAAGCAAATGGTGCAAATACAAAACCAATTAACGTTTGGAAATCCCATTTGATTGCTCCGCCAGAAATTAAACTAAAAATACCACTTACAAGGCCATTTAATAAAGCAATGATTGCAATATAGCCAATTAACATTGCACCAACGATAACTGCTACTTTGAAACCATCTAAAATATATTCACCTAACATTTCAAAAAACGCTTGTTTTTTAGTTTCTGATTCATCCACTAGCAATTTGTCATCTTCTTCATTAACTTTATAAGGGTTAATAATAGAAGCAATAATGAAGCCACCAAATAAGTTTAATACAACCGCTGTAACAACATATTTAGGTTCAATCAATGTAAAATATGCACCGATAATTGATGCAGATACAGTAGACATTGCAGAAGCAGTTAAAGTATATAAACGTTGTTTAGGTATATATGGTAATTGTTGTTTTAATGAAATAAATACTTCAGATTGTCCAAGAATCGCAGCTGCTACTGCATTATATGATTCTAAACGCCCCATACCATTAATTTTAGAAATTAAGAACCCTAACACATTAATAATCCATGGAAGAATTCTAGTATATTGTAAAATACCAATTAATGCCGAAATAAATACGATTGGTAATAAAACACTAAAGAAGAATGGTGGATTGTTTGGATCTACAAATTTAAATCCTCCAAAAACAAAATTAACTCCTTCAGCAGCTTTTTGTAACAAATAGTTAAATCCATTTGAAATACCACCGATAATTGTAATACCAGCAGTCGTTTTCAAAAGAATAAATGCGAGTATAAGTTGAATAATTAATAATAATCCAACATAGTGCCAACGAACATTCTTTTTATCTGAACTAAATAAAAATGCTAGCGCTAAAAAGACAATAATCCCAATGATCCCAATAAGAATATGCATAATTCTACTCCTTTAAAATTCTCTTTATCTTATATAATACAATAAAATAATAGAAGTAACATTAATATTTTTAAATAAAAAAAACAAATTGGTTGAAAAAGGTCAAAGTTGGTCATATAATATAGTCAAAGAAGGTCAAAAGGGGTGGTAAATCATGAACAACATGTCTGACATCATAGAACAATACATTAAACAACTATTTGAAGAAAGTAATGAAGATATGGTAGAAATTCAAAGAGCTAATATTGCTCAACGTTTCGATTGTGTGCCTTCTCAACTCAACTATGTTATTAAAACAAGATTTACAAATGAACATGGTTATGAAATAGAAAGTAAACGTGGTGGAGGAGGATATATCCGAATCACGAAAATTGAAAATAAAGATGCAACGGGTTATATTAATCATCTATTGCAATTAATTGGTCCTTCGATATCTCAACAACAAGCATATTATATAATTGATGGTTTGTTAGATAAAGGATTAATTAGTGATAGAGAAGCAAGAATGATTCAAGTGATTATTGATCGTGAAACATTATCAATGGATGTTGTTTCTAGAGATATTATTAGAGCAAATATTCTCAAACGATTATTACCTATCATTAATTACTATTAATAAATAATAAAGAAAAGCGAGGTGTCTATGTGTGCTTTGCGAAAATTGTCATTTAAATGAAGCAGAGGTTAAACTCACAGTAAAAAGTAAAGATGGTACCTCTGAAAAGTGGGTGTGTTCAGAATGTGCGCAAGGAGAGCATCCTTGGAATCAACAAGAACATCCTGCGTCACATTCAGAGTTTCAAGATGATATTGAAGAAGCCTTTGTAGTCAAACAAATCTTACAACATTTAGCAACTAAACACGGATTAAATTTTCATGAAGTAGCATTTCAAGAAGAAAAACGATGTCCTACATGTAACATGACATTGAAAGATATAGCTCATGTAGGTAAATTTGGATGTGCAAATTGCTATGCAGTATTTAAAGAGGATATTGTTGATATTGTAAGACGAGTACAAGGTGGACAATTTGAACATGTAGGCAAGATGCCTCGTTCTTCACATCATAAACTGGCAATAAAAAAACAAATTGAAGAAAAAACGAATTACTTAAATATATTAATTGAAAAGCAAAAATTTGAAGAAGCAGCTGTCATTAGAGATGAAATTAAAGCCTTGAAACATGAAAGCGAGATGGAGCATGATGAATGATATGGGTGCACATATTAGTGAATGGATGAAAGAAACAGATGAATCTCCTATTGTAATGTCTTCGCGTATTCGTTTAGCACGTAATTTAGAAAATCATGTTCATCCTTTAATGTTTCCATCTGAACAAGCAGGTTTTAGAATAATCAATGAAGTGCAAGATGCACTACCTAATTTATCTTTAATGCGTTTAGATACCATGGACCAACAAAGTAAGATGAAGTTAGTGGCTAAACATCTAATTAGTAAAGAATTGATTAAACAACCAGCTTCAGCGGTGTTATTAAATGAAGATGAATCTTTGAGTATTATGATTAATGAAGAAGATCATGTACGAATTCAAGCAATGGGTAATGATTTATCTCTGATAGATTTATATCAAAAGGCTTCAGACATTGATGATATTCTTGATGAACAATTAGAAATTAGTTTCGATGAAGATTTAGGTTATTTAACGACTTGTCCTACAAATATTGGGACTGGAATGCGAGCAAGTGTGATGCTTCATTTACCTGGATTATCTATAATGAAACGTATGAATCGTATTGCACAAACAATTAATCGTTTTGGATTTACGATTCGAGGTATATATGGAGAAGGTTCACAAGTTTATGGTCATATTTATCAAATTTCTAATCAACTTACATTAGGTAAGACGGAAGAAGATATTATTGATCAGTTGACAGAAGTAGTTCAACAAATTATTAATGAAGAAATGCAAATTCGTGAACGTTTAACACAATATAGTGAATTAGAAACGCTTGACCGTATTTATCGTTCGTTAGGAATATTACAAAATAGCCGTATGATATCAATGGAAGAAGCGTCATATAGATTAAGTGAAATTAAGTTAGGCATAGATTTAGGATATTTAAATTTAAGTAACTTTAAGTTTAATGAATTAATGGTAAGTATCCAATCTGCGTTTTTATATAATGATGAAGATGAAAACGTATCTGTAAATGAAAAACGGGCAAATATATTAAGAAAACATACAAATTAGGAGGTTGTAAACGATATGTTATTTGGTAGATTAACTGAACGCGCACAACGTGTATTAGCACATGCACAAGAAGAAGCAATTCGTTTAAATCATTCGAACATTGGTACTGAGCACTTACTACTTGGATTAATGAAAGAACCAGAAGGTATTGCTGCTAAAGTACTTGAAAGTTTTAATATTACTGAAGATAAAGTTATTGAAGAAGTTGAAAATTTAATCGGTCATGGTCAAGAACATTCAGGTACGTTGCACTATACACCAAGAGCTAAAAAAGTCATTGAACTATCAATGGATGAGGCAAGAAAATTGCATCATAACTTTGTAGGTACAGAACATATTTTATTAGGATTAATTCGTGAAAATGAAGGAGTAGCAGCACGTGTATTTGCTAACTTAGATTTGAATATTACTAAAGCACGTGCACAAGTAGTGAAAGCATTAGGTAGTCCTGAAATGAATACTAAAAATGCAACTGCAAATAAATCAAACAACACTCCTACATTGGATGGACTAGCACGAGACTTAACAGTTATTGCTAAAGACGGTACTTTAGATCCAGTTGTGGGTAGAGATAAAGAAATTACACGTGTTATTGAAGTATTAAGTCGTAGAACTAAAAATAACCCTGTACTTATTGGTGAACCAGGTGTAGGTAAAACAGCCATTGCTGAAGGTCTTGCACAAGCTATTGTAAATAATGAAGTACCAGAAACGTTAAAAAATAAACGTGTAATGTCACTAGATATGGGAACAGTCGTGGCAGGTACTAAATATCGTGGTGAATTCGAAGAACGTTTGAAAAAAGTCATGGATGAAATCCATCATGCAGGTAATGTCATTTTATTCATTGATGAATTGCATACACTAGTTGGTGCTGGTGGTGCAGAAGGTGCAATTGATGCATCTAATATTTTAAAACCAGCGTTAGCGCGTGGTGAGTTACAATGCATTGGTGCAACAACATTAGATGAATATCGTAAAAACATTGAAAAAGATGCTGCATTAGAACGTCGTTTCCAACCTATTCAAGTTGATGAACCATCTGTAGAGGATACTGTTGCTATTCTAAAAGGTTTACGTGATCGCTACGAAGCGCATCATCGTATTAATATTTCTGATGAAGCACTGGAAGCGGCTGCTAAATTAAGTAACCGTTATGTATCTGATCGTTTCCTACCAGATAAAGCAATTGATTTGATTGACGAAGCAAGTTCGAAAGTAAGACTAAAAAGTCACACAACTCCAAGTAATTTAAAAGAGATTGAACAAGAAATTGAAAAAGTTAAAAATGAAAAAGATGCTGCCGTCCATGCACAAGAATTTGAAAATGCAGCTAACTTAAGAGATAAACAATCAAAACTTGAAAAACAATATGAAGATGCTAAAAATGAATGGAAGACATCTCAAGGCGGACAATCAACATCATTATCTAAAGAAGATATTGCTGAAGTTATTGCAGGATGGACAGGGATTCCATTAACTAGAATTAATGAAACAGAGTCAGATCGTTTGCTTAATTTAGAAGAAACATTACATGATCGAGTAATTGGACAAAACGATGCTGTAACTTCTATTAGTAAAGCAGTTCGTCGTGCACGTGCAGGTCTAAAAGATCCTAAACGTCCAATCGGTAGTTTCATTTTCTTAGGACCAACTGGTGTAGGTAAAACTGAACTTGCCCGTGCATTAGCTGAATCAATGTTTGGTGAAGAAGACGCAATGATACGTGTTGATATGAGTGAATTTATGGAGAAACATGCTGTGAGTCGTTTAGTTGGAGCGCCTCCAGGTTATGTAGGCCATGATGATGGTGGTCAATTAACTGAAAAAGTTAGACGTAAGCCATATTCTGTTATCCTATTTGATGAAATTGAAAAAGCACATCCAGACGTATTTAATATCTTATTACAAGTACTTGATGATGGACATCTAACTGATACAAAAGGACGTCAAGTTGATTTCCGTAATACTGTCATTATTATGACATCAAATGTAGGAGCACAAGAACTACAAGATCAACGTTTCGCTGGATTCGGTGGCGCATCTGAAGGACAAGATTATGAAACAATTCGTAAAACTATGATGAAAGAACTTAAAAATTCATTCCGTCCTGAGTTCTTAAACCGTGTAGATGATATTATTGTTTTCCATAAATTAACAAAAGATGAACTTAAAGAAATTGTGACTATGATGGTAAATAAATTAACAAAACGTTTATCAGAACAAGATATTAATATTGTAGTTACTGATAAAGCTAAAGAAAAAATTGCTGAAGAAGGATATGATCCAGAATACGGCGCTCGTCCATTAATTAGAGCAATTCAAAAAACGGTCGAAGATAATTTAAGTGAATTGATACTTGATGGTAATCAAATTGAAGGAAAAGAAGTCACAATTGATCATGATGGCAATGAATTCAAATATGATATCCATGATAAACAAGAAAATAATATAGAAGATACAAAAGAACCAGCAACAGAAGAATAAAATGAGTTTAAATTCAGAGTCTAGGAGTCATTAAATCCTAGGCTCTTCTTTTCATTTATATATATTTAAATTTGTCATTATAACTGGATACATATAAAATAGATATGTTCAAAAAAATCGGAGGTGCAGTTTTGGCCAAAAAAAAAGTAATTTTCGAATGTATGGCTTGTGGATATCAGTCTCCTAAATGGATGGGAAAATGTCCAAATTGTGGTGCTTGGAATCAAATGGAGGAAATTATTGAAAAGACTTCCAATCCAAAACATGGTGTAAAGACAAAAGAGACACAAGCAAAAGTACAGAAATTAAATAGTATTAAGCATGAGACAACACCAAGAGTTCAAACGGACTCTAAAGAATTTAATCGTGTACTTGGTGGCGGAATTGTTAGTGGATCGCTCGTACTAATTGGCGGCGACCCAGGTATTGGGAAATCTACATTATTATTACAGATTTGTGCATCGTTATCACAGAAACTTAATGTACTTTATATCACGGGTGAAGAATCACTAAATCAAACGAAATTGCGTGCAGATCGTCTAGAGGAAGACTCTAGTAATTTAAATGTACTAGCTGAAACAGATTTAGAAGTTATTCATCAAACCGTGGAACAAGAGCGCCCAGATATACTTGTTGTCGATTCAATTCAAACGATTTATCATCCTGAGATTAGTTCAGCACCTGGCTCAGTATCACAAGTTCGAGAAAGTACACAAAGTTTAATGAATATTGCAAAACAAATGAATATCGCAACTTTTATAGTAGGTCACGTAACAAAAGAAGGACAAATTGCTGGTCCAAGACTATTAGAACATATGGTAGATACAGTTTTATACTTCGAAGGTGATGAACACCATGCTTATCGAATTCTAAGAGCAGTTAAAAATCGTTTTGGTTCAACGAATGAAATGGGTATTTTTGAAATGAAACAAAGTGGTTTGAAAGGTGTACAAAATCCTTCAGAAATGTTTTTAGAAGAACGCTCTACAAATGTTCCAGGATCAACAATTGTGGCTACTATGGAAGGCACACGACCACTATTGATTGAGGTGCAATCTCTAGTAACACCTACTACATTTAATAATCCAAGACGAATGGCCACAGGCATCGACCACAATCGACTTAGCTTACTTATGGCTGTTTTAGAGAAAAAAGAAAATTATCTTTTACAACAACAAGATGCTTACATTAAAGTAGCGGGTGGAGTGAGACTGACTGAACCGGCTGTAGATTTAAGTATTATTGTAGCGACTGCTTCAAGTTTTAAAGATAAAGCCGTAGATGGTTTGGATTGTTATATTGGTGAAGTGGGATTAACTGGTGAAGTAAGACGAGTATCGCGTATTGAGCAACGTGTACAAGAAGCGGCAAAACTAGGATTTAAGAGAGTGATTATTCCCAAAACGAATATAGGTGGATGGACATTCCCAGAAGGTGTTCAGGTCGTTGGCGTGACAACGGTACATGATGCCTTAAAATATGCGTTTAGTAATCGCTCATCATAGGCATTTAAAGGGGTGATAACGTATGAAGGTATTAAAAGGAATTGTTATTATAATCTACATCATTCTTGGTGCATCATTTGGAATCATGTTAATTCCAGAAATTTTAAATGATTTAGGTATGAACACCCCACCCATTTATACTAATCATTATATTGATGGTTTAGTAGGGATGATTGTATTCTTTCTAATATTTGGTCTATTTATTAATAAAGTAACACGATTACTTAAAGAAGCTGAAATGTGGATTATGAAACGTAGTGCAGTCGAAATTTTGTTTGCTACACTAGGATTAGTCGTTGGTTTATTTATTTCAGTAATGGCTTCATTTATTTTAGAAATGATAGGAAATTCTATATTAAATCACCTTGTGCCTATTATTATTACACTATTATTATGTTATTTAGGATTCCAGTTTGGTTTGAAAAAGCGTGATGAAATGCTTATGTTTTTGCCAGAAAATATAGCACGTTCAATGTCTAAAAATAATATCAGTGCTATACCTAAACTGTTAGATACAAGTGCAATTATTGATGGAAGAATTTTAGATATTATTAAATGCGGGTTTATAGATGGAGAAATACTTATTCCTCAAGGAGTTATAAATGAATTGCAAGTAGTTGCAGATGCTAATGATAGTATCAAACGTGAAAAAGGACAACGTGGATTAGATATTTTAAATCAACTTTATGATTTAGACTATCCAACTCGTGTGATTCATCCTCAAAAATCTCATAGTGATATTGACAAACTGTTAGTTGAATTAGCTCAAGTCTATCATGCCCATGTCATTACAACCGATTTCAATTTGAATAAGGTATGTCATGTTCAAGGGATTACTGCATTAAATGTTAATGATTTATCAGAAGCAATTAAACCCAATGTTCATCAAGGTGACCGACTTAATATTTTATTAACTAAAATGGGTAAAGAACCTGGCCAAGGGGTAGGATATCTAGATGATGGAACAATGGTTGTTGTAGATCATGCCAAATCTCTTATAGGGAAACAGGTTGAATTAGAAGTCATTAGTTTATTACAAACATCATCTGGTCGTATTATATTTGCTAAGACTATAGAGGAGTCCTTAAGTTAATAGGAAAAAGAGTTTCATGTGAAACGTAGTCATTGATGAATTATTGTATAATATTTTTCGTTATGAGATATTGCTGAGTAACGTAACAACAGTAGCAATAGACTTATCAAACCAGCCAATTAATGCTACAATAATAAGGAAATGCGAAGTTGATCTAAGTATAGATTAGAAGTTAAAGTTATTCAAAAACGACTCTTTAAAGATTGTTTGGGATAACTTTTTTCTAATGAAAGAAATCATTCGCTATAAAGAATGAATAACAAAATTAGGAGTGAAACGAATGAGTGAACGCGTAAGAGTAAGATATGCGCCAAGTCCAACTGGATATTTACACATCGGAAATGCAAGAACTGCATTATTTAATTATTTATTTGCTAAACATTATGATGGAGATTTTGTAGTACGTATTGAAGATACAGATAGTAAAAGAAATCTTGAAGATGGAGAATCTTCACAATTTGATAACTTAAAATGGTTAGGATTAGATTGGGATGAATCTATCGATAAAGACAAAGGTCATGGTCCTTATCGTCAATCTGAACGTGCAGACATCTATAATCCACTTATTCAACAATTATTAGATGAAGATAAAGCATACAAATGCTACATGACTGAAGAAGAATTAGAAGAAGAACGTGAAGCTCAAATTGCTCGTGGAGAAATGCCACGATATGGCGGTAAACATGCACATCTCACCGAAGAACAACGTCAACAATTTGAAGCTGAAGGACGCAAACCCGCTATTCGTTTCCGTGTTCCAAAAGATAAAACATATACATTTGATGATATGGTTAAAGGAGAAATTTCTTTTGACTCTAATAATATTGGAGATTGGGTTATCGTGAAAAAAGATGACGTCCCTACGTATAATTTCGCGGTAGCAGTAGATGATCACTACATGGAAATTTCTGATGTTATTCGTGGAGATGATCATGTATCAAATACACCTAAGCAATTAATGATTTATGAAGCATTTGGTTGGGAACCACCACGTTTTGCGCATATGTCATTAATTGTAAATGAACAACGTAAAAAATTAAGTAAACGAGATGGCCAAATTTTACAATTTATCGAGCAATATCGTGATTTAGGTTATTTACCTGAAGCGTTATTCAATTTTATTGCTTTACTCGGTTGGTCTCCTGAAGGTGAAGATGAGATCTTTTCTAAAGAAGAATTTATTAAGATTTTTGATGAACAACGTCTTTCTAAATCTCCAGCAATGTTTGATAGACAAAAATTAGCTTGGGTTAATAACCAATATATGAAAACAAAAGATACAGAAACAGTATTTGAGCTTGCTTTACCACACTTAATCAAAGCAAATTTAATTCCTAAAAATCCAAGTGAAGAAGATAAAGAATGGGGACGCAAATTAATTGGTCTTTATCAAAAAGAAATGAGTTATGCAGGAGAAATTGTTCCGTTATCAGAAATGTTCTTCCATGATATGCCTGAATTAGGTGAAGAAGAACAAGAGGTATTAAATGGCGAACAAGTTCCTGAATTAATGTCTCATTTATATGGTAAATTAGAAGCGCTTGAACCATTTGAAGCTGCTGAAATTAAAAAAACGATTAAAGAAGTACAAAAAGAAACTGGTATTAAAGGTAAACAATTATTTATGCCTATTCGTGTAGCAGTGACTGGTCAAATGCATGGTCCTGAATTACCGAATACAATTGAAGTATTAGGAAAAGAAAAAGTACTATCTCGTTTAAAAAAATATGTTTAAAACAATGTTAATATAATAAGTCAGACACACATGTTTAAACTTGAAATTTTATAAAAAACTTCTTATGATAAGATTAAACATATGTTAGTTAAAGGATTAGTAAATATACGATAATGTTGTTAGAGAGTATGCGGTTGCTGTGAGCATATCATTATCTATATCGAATGCACCTTTGAATGTTCAATTAAATATAGAAATGAGTATGATAAGGTAGACTAGTATATTCATCAACTTACTTTATCTAAAATGAAGAGTGGAACCGTGCAATAGCGCCTCTAGCAGTTAATGTTAGGGACGCTTTTTTTAAATATTTGAATGATACATGGACTGTAAGATATTCATAATATATAGAAAATGGGGAGGCGAGCGTCTTGATAAAAAGAATGAAAGATGATGTAAAAATGGTATTTGAACAAGACCCTGCAGCACGTACAACATTTGAAGTAATCACAACTTATGCAGGCTTGCATGCGGTATGGAGTCACTTAATTGCACATAAATTATATAATAAAAAACACTACGTTTTGGCGAGAATGATTTCACAAGTATCTCGCTTTTTTACAGGAATTGAAATTCATCCTGGAGCGAAAATTGGAAAACGTCTATTTATTGATCATGGTATGGGTGTAGTTATTGGTGAAACATGTACGATTGGAGATAACGTAACGATTTATCAAGGCGTGACACTTGGAGGTACAGGTAAACAAAAAGGAAAGCGTCATCCAGATATTGGAGATAATGTTTTAATTGCAGCAGGATCAAAGGTTTTAGGAAATATCCAAATTGATTCTAATGTTAATATTGGTGCGAATTCAGTAGTCTTACAATCTGTGCCAAGTTATACAACAGTTGTAGGTATTCCAGGTCATATTGTTAAACAAGAAGGAAAACGAATTGGGAAAACATTTGATCATCGTAATTTGCCTGATCCTTTATTTGAACAAATTAAGCAACTAGAACGACAATTGGAAAAAGCTAAGAATGGAGAGATTAAAGATGATTACATTATATAATACTTTAACACGTCAAAAAGAGGCGTTTAAGCCCATTGAACCTGGTAAGGTGAAAATGTATGTATGTGGACCTACAGTGTATAATTACATTCATATCGGTAATGCCCGTCCAGCAATTAATTATGACGTCGTACGTCGATATTTTGAATATAAAGGCTATACGGTTGATTACGTATCTAATTTTACTGATGTAGATGATAAACTCATTAATCGTTCTAAAGAATTAAATGAAAGTGTGCCAGAAATTGCTGATCGATATATCAAGGCATTCTATGAAGATGTAGGGGCACTTAATGTTAAAAGAGCGACATCTAATCCACGAGTAATGAATCATATGGATGAAATCATTGACTTCATTAAACAACTTGTAGATGACGGTTATGCATATGAAAGTAATGGAGATGTGTATTTTAGAACCCGTCAATTTGATGGATATGGTAAATTAAGTCATCAGTCTATTGATGATTTAAAAGTTGGCGCTCGTATAGAAGCAGGTGAACAAAAAGAGGATGCATTGGATTTTACGCTATGGAAAAAAGCAAAACCTGGAGAAATTAGTTGGGAGAGCCCATTTGGACAAGGACGTCCAGGATGGCATATTGAATGCTCTGTAATGGCTTATCATGAATTGGGAAAAACAATTGACATCCATGCAGGAGGATCAGACTTACAATTTCCACATCATGAAAATGAAATAGCGCAATCTGAAGCACACAATCACGCGCCTTTTGCTAATTATTGGATGCATAATGGTTTTATTAATATAGATAATGAAAAAATGAGTAAATCATTAGGTAACTTTATTTTAGTACACGATATTATTAAAGAAATTGATCCAGATGTATTACGTTTCTTCATGATTAGTGTTCACTATAGAAGTCCAATCAACTATAACCTTGAATTAGTGAATGCTGCTAAAAGTGGATTAGAGCGTATACGCAATAGTTATCAATTAATTAAAGAAAGAGAAGCAATCGCAACTGATTTAGAAACACAGACAGACTATATTGATCAAATTAATGATATTTTAAAACAATTTGAAGCTGTAATGGATGATGATTTTAATACAGCAAACGCTGTAACTGCATGGTATGATTTATCAAAATTAGCTAATAAATATGTGTTAGAAAATACAACATCAACTCAAGTGATTCAGCGCTTTAAAGAAGTATATCAAATTTTTAGTGATGTATTAGGTGTGCCATTAGAAGGAAAAGAAAATGATGTATTACTTGATGAAGACATAGAAAAACTTATCGAAGAACGTAATGAAGCACGTAAAAATAAAGATTTTGCTCGAGCTGACGAAATTAGAGATACGCTAAAAGAGCAAAATATTATTCTTGAAGATACGCCTCAAGGTGTAAGATTTAGAAGAGGTTAATATGGATGCAAAGCTATTGAACCCATTAACGTTAGCTTATATGGGAGATGCTGTATTAGACCAGCATGTACGCGAATATATTGTGCTTAAATTACAGAGTAAACCAAATCGCTTACACCAAGTATCGAAACAATATGTGTCTGCAAAAAGCCAAGCACAAACGCTCGAGGTATTAATCACAAAAGAATGGTTTACTGAAGAAGAACGAGATATTGTTAGAAGAGGGCGTAACGCTAAAAGTTATACGAAAGCTAAAAATACAGATATACAAACGTATCGTAAAAGTTCAGGTTTAGAAGCTATTATAGGATTTCTTTATTTAGACCATCGAAATGAACGATTAGATGCGTTACTTGATATGATTGTACAAATTGTTGATGAAAGGTTGTGAACATAGTGGAAGATATCGTTATTGTCGGTAGACACGCTGTTAAAGAAGCAATTGTGTCTGGTCATACAATAAATAAAATTTGGATACAAGAAGGAATAAGAAAGCAGCAAATTAATGATATTTTAAAAAATGCTAAAGCACAGAAATTGATTATACAAACTGTTCCAAAATCCAAATTAGATAATTTAGCAAATGCACCGCATCAAGGTGTAGCTGCACTGATTGCACCATACGAATATGCAGATTTTGATCAGTTTATTCAATCTCAAAAAGAAAAAGAAGGCCTTTCTACAATAATTATTTTAGATGGGTTAGAAGATCCACATAATCTTGGTTCGATCATTAGAACGGCAGATGCAAGCGGAGTAGATGGAGTTGTTATCCCTAAAAGACGTTCTGTTGCGCTCACACAAACTGTTGCAAAAGCGTCAACAGGTGCGATTCAGCATGTCCCAGTGATGCGTGTTACAAATTTATCAAAAATAATTGATGAGTTGAAAGATAATGGATATTGGGTAGCAGGCGCTGAAGCGGATAATGCTACAGATTATCGCAATATGGCTGCTGATATGCCACTGGCTATCGTAATTGGTAGTGAAGGGCAAGGTATGAGTAGATTGGTTAAAGATAAATGTGATTTCTATATTAAAATTCCTATGGTAGGCCATGTTAATAGCTTAAATGCTTCTGTAGCTGCTAGTTTAATGATGTATGAAGTATATCGTAAACGACATCAAATTGGAGACACCCAATGAAAGATAGATATCTAATTATTGATGGGTACAATATGATTGGTCAATCAAGGGAATTGAGTAAAGTAGCAAGAGAAAGTTTAGAGGAAGCACGTGAACAACTCTTAGATGTGATTGCCAATTACAATGCAGTTGTCGCTGATGAGATTGTATGTGTATTTGATGCATATGAACAATCTGGTATAGAAAGAGAATACATTTATCATGGTGTTAAAACAGTTTTTACGAAAGAAAAAGAAACTGCAGATAGCTATATTGAGCGTTATGTATACAATTTATACAATAAACATACGACACATATTACAGTAGTGACCAGCGATATGAGCGAGCAACATGCTATTTTTGGAGCAGGTGCATATCGTGTTTCATCTAGAGAAATGTGGCGAGATTTAAAAGAGAATGCAATGACGGTTAGTAAATCAGTAGATGATTTTAATGAACGTAAACCAAGAACTCGAATTTCGTTATCAAAAGATGTACTTGCAGAATTTGAAAAAATACGACGAGGATATGGTAAAAAACATAAATAATACAGTCTTGCCATTTAAAAGATGCATCTTATACAATGTGCCTAACTTATAAAGAAAGGTTTTGTATATGACTTATCATTTTCGACAACTAGAAGATATATTTAAAGCTTTTCAATATAGCCAAAATACATTGGAGAAAGAACAGTTATTCGCAAATATAATGAATGTGATACGTCCTAAACTTATGATGAAGTTTAGAAGTCTAGGTATAGATCATCAAGAACTAGAAGATTTAATTCAAGATACCTCGTTAAAGATATATTTAGCTTTACACACATTTAATTTTAATACGAATGTTCCATTCGAACATTATTTAAATCGTCTCGTTTATTCTGTAAAAAAAGATTTTTGGAGAAAACGTTATGCGTTTAATCAACGTCAACAATTGTTAATCAATGAATGTGTAGTAGAATATCGTTTGAATCAAATGATAAAAAGGACGGAAGCACTATATTTAACTAGATTAAGTAAAGAAGACTTGATAGATAGTTTTAAGAAGTTAAGTATGTTTGAAAGAGAAGTTGCAAATTTACTTCTACTGGATTATTCCCCATCAGAAATAGCAAAAAGACTAAATGTAAAAGATAAAGTAGTTTACAATAGTATTCAACGTTGTAAAATAAAAATGAAACAATATTTATTGAAATACAAACGTTAAGTATTTTAGTACGAGTTTGACAGTTTATTATAAGTTTATGTATAGTAGACTGGTATTAATATGAGTAAAGGTGAATTGATGTGAGAAAAGTACCTTTAGTTTGTGAAATGTGTGGTAGCAGAAATTATAATGTACCTAAAAAAGAAACATCAGCTAAGAGATTACAACTGAAGAAATATTGTTCCAGATGTAATGAACACACGATGCATAAAGAATCAAAGTAATGAGTTTATAAGTATATACTTTGAAAAGCATGGAGGTAAGGTTATGGCTAAAGATAAAGACGCAAGTAAGAATAAAGAAAGTTTCTTCCAAGGCGTTAAAAGCGAAATGGAAAAAACAAGTTGGCCTACGAAAGAAGAACTTTTTAAATATACTGTCATTGTAGTAGCTACAGTAATTTTCTTTATGGTCTTTTTCTGGGTATTAGACGTAGGTATTGGTAATTTAATTCAATTATTTAGATAAAAGTAAGGAGTGACAACATGTCTGAAGAAGTTGGGGCTAAGCGTTGGTACGCAGTGCATACGTATTCTGGATATGAAAATAAAGTTAAAAAGAATTTAGAAAAAAGAGTAGAATCAATGAATATGACAGAGCAAATTTTTAGAGTTGTCATACCTGAAGAGGAAGAAACACAAGTTAAAGATGGGAAAGCAAAAAAACAGGTTAAAAAGACATTTCCTGGATATGTTTTAGTAGAGCTTATTATGACAGATGAATCATGGTATGTTGTACGTAATACTCCAGGTGTCACAGGATTTGTTGGTTCAGCAGGTGCAGGTTCAAAACCTAATCCATTACTTCCTGAAGAAATGAGATTCATCTTAAAACAAATGGGACTTAAAGAAAAAACAATTGATGTAGAATTAGATGTAGGTGAACAAGTCCGCATCAAATCAGGACCATTTGCAAATCAAGTTGGTGAAGTTCAAGAAATCGAAGCAGATAAATTTAAATTAACTGTATTAGTCGATATGTTTGGTAGAGAAACACCAGTTGAAGTAGAATTCGATCAAATAGAAAAATTATAATCATTTTAAATTATAAAGTATGATTTGCTTAAAAAGATGAAATTTTACTATTGATTTTTAATTAAGTTTAATGTTAAAATAATGTGGTCGCGTTTTTAGAACGCTCATTTCGTCACGAAATGTTTATGAGTGGGAGGGCAAAACTGAGCCCTGTGACCACATCACGATATCAAGGAGGTGCACATCGTGGCTAAAAAAGTAGAAAAAGTAGTTAAATTACAAATTCCTGCAGGTAAAGCGAACCCAGCACCACCAGTTGGTCCAGCATTAGGTCAAGCAGGTGTGAACATCATGGGATTCTGTAAAGAATTCAATGCACGTACACAAGAACAAGCAGGTTTAATCATTCCGGTAGAAATCAGTGTATATGAAGATCGTTCATTTACATTCATTACTAAAACTCCACCGGCTCCAGTACTACTTAAAAAAGCAGCTGGCGTTGAAAAAGGTTCTGGTGAACCAAACAAAACTAAAGTTGCTACAGTAACTAAAGATCAAGTACGTGAAATTGCTCAAACAAAAATGCAAGACTTAAACGCTGCAGACGAAGAAGCAGCTATGCGTATTATCGAAGGTACTGCACGTAGTATGGGTATCACTGTACAATAATTATTAAATGAAAATGAGTTTGAATTTGAAATAAACTGATAGACGATAGCAGGTAACAGAAACGACAACATATATTGTCTATGATTAGTCTTTAGTAAATTAATATTTATTAATGACATCATCTGTTATCTGCTCTTAACTTGTGTAAATCACACAAGTAAGCGTGGGAGGAAATTCCGCTAAAACCACTAAAGGAGGAACAATAAATGGCTAAAAAAGGTAAAAAGTATCAAGAAGCAGCTAATAAAGTTGACCGTACTAAATACTATAGTGTTGAAGAAGCAATTAAATTAGCTAAAGAAACTAGTATCGCTAACTTTGATGCATCAGTTGAAGTAGCATTCCGTTTAGGTATTGATACACGTAAAAATGACCAACAAATCCGTGGTGCAGTAGTGCTACCAAACGGTACTGGTAAATCACAACGTGTATTAGTTTTTGCTAAAGGCGATAAAATTACAGAAGCAGAAGAAGCAGGCGCAGATTACGTGGGTGAATCTGAATATGCTCAAAAAATTCAACAAGGTTGGTTCGACTTTGACGTAGTAGTAGCTACACCTGACATGATGGGTGAAGTTGGTAAATTAGGTCGTGTATTAGGACCTAAAGGTTTAATGCCAAACCCTAAAACTGGTACAGTAACTATGGACGTTAAAAAAGCTGTAGAAGAAATTAAAGCTGGTAAAGTTGAATATCGTGCTGAAAAAGCAGGTATCGTACATGCTACGATTGGTAAAGTATCTTTCGACGAAGAAAAATTAGTTGAAAACTTTAATGCTTTACAAGATGTTTTAGCTAAAGCTAAACCAGCATCTGCTAAAGGTACTTACTTCAAATCTGTTGCTGTAACTACAACAATGGGTCCTGGAGTTAAAGTAGATACTTCATCTTTTAAACTTTAATTTCAAATATATGAATAGATTGTAGACTGGTAGATAATCATTGCTTATTTTGAAAAAGATAAGATCATTTTCTTCCAGTCTTTTTTAAAAAAACAATTGACATATTACAATAAACAAGTTATATTATTTATTGTGATTATTTTACCTAAGACAGTAGGAGTTAATCTTTAACTTAAAACAATATCCTACCGAGGCTAAAATTGACTTGAACGTGATGATTATTATAATGATCTTTCAAGCACTTTTTGCCGTGGGTAGAAAGTGCTTTTTTTATTAAAAAAGCACCAAAAATAAAAATGGAGGTGTCTGAATGTCTGCTATTATTGAAGCTAAAAAACAACAAGTTGACGTTATCGCTGAACAACTTAAAAATTCAGTTTCAACTGTTATCGTGGACTACCGTGGTTTAACTGTTGCGGAAGTAACTGATTTACGTGCTCAATTACGTGAAGCTGGTGTTGAGTATAAAGTATACAAAAACACATTAGTTCGTCGTGCAGCTGAAAAAGCAGGTATCGAAGGCTTAGATGAATTCTTAACTGGTCCTACAGCTATCGCTACAACTACTGATGATGTAGTTGCTCCAGCGAAAGTGATCTCAGGATTTGCTAAAGAACATGAAGCTTTAGAAATTAAAACAGGCGTTATGGAAGGTAACGTTATCTCAGCAGAAGAAGTTAAAACTGTTGGTTCATTACCTTCACACGATGGTCTTGTATCTATGCTTTTATCAGTATTACAAGCTCCAGTACGCAACTTCGCTTATGCGGTTAAAGCTGTTGGAGAACAAAAAGAAGAAAGCGCTGAATAATTGCGCATAAAATTTTAAAATAAATGGAGGAATAATAAAATGGCTAATCAAGAACAAATCATTGAAGCAATTAAAGAAATGTCAGTATTAGAATTAAACGATTTAGTAAAAGCAATTGAAGAAGAATTTGGTGTAACAGCAGCAGCTCCTGTAGCAGCAGCTGGTGCAGCTGGTGGCGGAGACGCTGGCGCAGAAAAAACTGAATTTGACGTTGAATTAACTTCAGCTGGATCTTCAAAAATCAAAGTTGTTAAAGCAGTTAAAGAAGCAACTGGCTTAGGCTTAAAAGACGCTAAAGAATTAGTAGACAACGCTCCTAAAGTAATCAAAGAAGCTGTTGCTAAAGAAGATGCTGAAAAACTTAAAGAACAATTAGAAGAAGTTGGAGCTACTGTAGAATTAAAATAATTCTAGTATCTTAACTTAATATATAAGTAAATCATTTTAACTTAGTCACTTTAGAGTGAAAGTGTTAATGATTACTTGCATTCTTTGAGAAATTAAAACCCCGTTATTGTTGATAACGGGGTTTTAATTCATTTTCTAATCAAATAGATGAACGAATAAAGAGGTGAAATCATGAGTCACTATTATGATGAAAATCCTGAAGTACAAAGTGATGAAAAAACAATTCAATACTTTTATCATAAATCTCAGTTAAAACTAACGACAGATGCGGGCGTTTTTTCAAAAGGAAAAGTAGACTTTGGGTCTGATTTATTAGTACAAACGTTTTTAAATGAACATCCACCAGGTCCAAGTAAACGTATCATTGATGTTGGCTGTGGTTATGGTCCAATTGGTTTAATGATTGCTAAAGTGTCACCACACCATCAAATGACTATGGTGGATGTGAATCATCGAGCTTTACATTTAGCTGAAAAGAACAAAAAGCAAAATCAAATTGATAATGTTATCATTACAGAAAGTGATGGTCTGTCACAAGTTGAGAATGAGTACTTTGACTTTGTATTAACAAATCCACCAATTAGAGCTGGGAAAAATGTTGTTCATCGAATCTTTGAAGAAGCATATCAAAAGCTAAAAAATCAAGGTGAACTCTATGTTGTCATTCAGAAAAAGCAAGGTATGCCTTCTGCTAAAAAGAAAATGGAAGAAATATTTAATAATGTAGAAACTGTGAACAAAAGTAAAGGGTACTATATACTGAAGAGCCAAAAAGGTTGATTTCAAAATGGTATTCTGATATAGTTATAAAATGTAAAAATTTATGTTCAACAAGTGTGTACTTTTACGCAAAATGAGCACGATAAACAAGAATAAGAAAAGAATCGAAAATGGTGTCATCAATTGTGTTGCCGTTTTCTTTTTGTCTTGTTATGTGAAATTTTGTGTATAAGTTCAACACAATATTTGAGGGGTGAATCTGTTTGGCAGGTCAAGTTGTCCAATATGGAAGACATCGTAAACGTAGAAATTATGCGAGAATTTCAGAAGTATTAGAATTACCTAACTTAATAGAAATTCAAACTAAATCTTATGACTGGTTCTTAAAAGAAGGTTTATTAGAAATGTTCCGTGATATTTCACCAATTGAAGATTTCACTGGAAACCTATCTTTAGAATTTGTGGATTATAGATTAGGTGAACCAAAATATGATTTAGAAGAATCAAAAAACCGTGACGCTACTTATGCTGCACCTCTTCGTGTTAAAGTACGTCTCATTATCAAAGAAACTGGTGAAGTTAAAGAACAAGAAGTTTTCATGGGTGACTTCCCATTGATGACAGATACTGGTACGTTTGTAATTAATGGTGCAGAACGTGTTATCGTTTCACAATTAGTACGTTCACCATCAGTGTATTTTAATGAAAAAATAGATAAAAATGGACGTGAAAATTACGACGCAACGATTATTCCAAACCGTGGTGCGTGGTTAGAATATGAAACAGATGCTAAAGACATCGTTTACGTTCGAATTGATAGAACACGTAAATTACCTTTAACAGTATTATTACGTGCTTTAGGATTCTCTAGTGATCAAGAAATTATCGATTTACTAGGAGACAGTGAATACTTACGTAATACGCTTGAAAAAGATAGTACTGAAAATACTGAACAAGCTTTATTAGAAATCTATGAACGTTTACGTCCTGGTGAACCACCAACAGTTGAAAACGCAAAAAGCTTATTATATTCACGTTTCTTCGACCCTAAACGCTATGATTTAGCAAGTGTTGGTCGCTATAAAACAAATAAAAAGTTACACTTAAAACATCGTTTATTTAACCAAAAATTAGCGGAACCAATCGTTGACAGCGAAACAGGTGAAATTGTTGCTGAAGAAGGAACAGTTTTAGATCGTCGTAAATTAGACGAAATTATGAATGTTTTAGAGTCAAATGCAAACAGTGAAGTGTTCGAATTAGAAGGTAGCGTTATTGATGAACCTGTAGAAATTCAATCAATTAAAGTGTATGTTCCAAATGATGAAGAAGAACGCACTACAACAGTGATTGGTAATGCATTACCTGATTCAGAAGTGAAATGTATTACACCAGCAGATATTATTGCCTCAATGAGTTATTTCTTTAACTTATTGAATGGTATTGGTTATACAGATGATATTGACCATTTAGGTAATCGTCGTTTACGTTCAGTAGGTGAACTGTTACAAAACCAATTCCGAATTGGTTTATCTAGAATGGAACGTGTCGTTCGCGAAAGAATGTCTATTCAAGATACTGATTCAATTACACCACAACAATTAATTAATATTAGACCTGTAATTGCTTCAATTAAAGAATTCTTTGGTAGTTCTCAATTGTCTCAATTCATGGACCAAGCTAACCCATTAGCAGAGTTAACACATAAACGTCGTCTTTCTGCTTTAGGACCTGGTGGTTTAACACGTGAACGTGCACAAATGGAAGTTCGTGACGTACACTATTCTCACTATGGTCGTATGTGTCCAATTGAAACACCAGAGGGACCAAACATTGGTTTAATTAACTCATTATCTAGTTATGCACGTGTAAATGAATTTGGTTTTATCGAAACACCATATCGTAAAGTAGATATTGATACCAATTCAATTACTGATCAAATTGATTATTTAACTGCTGATGAAGAAGATAGCTATGTAGTTGCACAAGCCAATTCTCGTTTAGATGAAAATGGTCGTTTCCTAGATGATGAAGTGGTATGTCGTTTCCGTGGTAACAACACTGTTATGGCAAAAGAAAAAATGGACTACATGGATGTATCTCCTAAACAAGTAGTATCAGCAGCGACAGCTTGTATTCCATTCCTTGAAAACGATGACTCTAACCGTGCGTTAATGGGTGCGAACATGCAACGTCAAGCAGTACCATTGATGAATCCTGAAGCTCCATTTGTGGGTACAGGTATGGAACATGTGGCAGCTCGTGACTCTGGTGCAGCAATTACTGCAAAACATAGAGGTCGTGTTGAACACGTTGAATCTAATGAAATCTTAGTTCGTCGTTTAGTTGAGGAAAATGGAACTGAACATGAAGGCGAATTAGATCGTTACCCATTAGCTAAATTTAAACGTTCAAACTCTGGTACTTGTTATAACCAACGTCCAATCGTTTCTGTAGGTGACGTTGTAGAATACAATGAAATTTTAGCTGATGGTCCTTCAATGGAATTAGGAGAAATGGCATTAGGTCGTAACGTCGTTGTAGGTTTCATGACTTGGGACGGATATAACTATGAGGATGCCGTTATCATGAGTGAACGATTAGTTAAAGACGATGTATATACTTCAATTCATATTGAAGAATACGAATCTGAAGCACGTGATACTAAATTAGGGCCTGAAGAAATTACACGTGATATTCCTAACGTTTCTGAAAATGCACTTAAAAACTTAGACGATCGTGGTATTATATACGTCGGTGCAGAAGTTAAAGATGGAGATATCTTAGTTGGTAAAGTAACGCCAAAAGGTGTCACAGAATTAACTGCAGAAGAACGATTATTACACGCCATCTTTGGTGAAAAAGCAAGAGAAGTTCGTGATACTTCATTACGTGTCCCACATGGTGCAGGTGGTATCGTTCTAGACGTTAAAGTATTTAATCGTGAAGAAGGCGATGATACGTTATCACCAGGTGTGAACCAACTTGTTCGTGTATATATCGTTCAAAAACGTAAAATCCATGTTGGGGACAAAATGTGTGGTCGTCATGGTAACAAAGGGGTTATCTCTAAGATTGTTCCTGAAGAAGATATGCCTTACTTACCAGACGGACGTCCAATCGATATCATGTTAAACCCACTAGGTGTACCATCACGTATGAACATTGGACAAGTTTTAGAGTTACATTTAGGTATGGCTGCTAAAAACTTAGGTATTCATGTTGCTTCTCCAGTATTCGATGGTGCAAACGACGATGATGTATGGTCTACAATCGAAGAGGCTGGTATGGCACGTGATGGTAAAACAGTATTATATGATGGACGTACTGGTGAACCATTTGATAATCGTATTTCTGTTGGAGTAATGTATATGCTTAAACTTGCTCACATGGTTGACGATAAATTGCATGCACGTTCAACTGGACCTTACTCACTTGTTACACAACAACCACTTGGTGGTAAAGCACAATTCGGTGGACAACGTTTCGGTGAGATGGAGGTATGGGCACTTGAAGCTTATGGTGCAGCATACACATTACAAGAAATCTTAACTTATAAATCTGACGATACTGTAGGTCGTGTTAAAACATACGAATCTATCGTTAAAGGTGAAAACATTTCAAGACCAAGTGTTCCTGAATCATTCCGAGTATTGATGAAAGAATTACAAAGTTTAGGTTTAGATGTAAAAGTTATGGATGAACATGATAATGAAATCGAAATGGCCGATGTTGATGATGAAGATGCAACTGAGCGCAAAGTAGATTTACAACAAAAAGATGTTCCAGAAACTCAAAAAGAAACTAACGAATAATAAAATTATAGATTTAAGATGAATCAACATGAGTTGCGTAATTTTAATCTCATCAAGATTTAGATTGCGCACTGATGTGCATCTTATGTATGTGATGTCAGTTTCAGTAAATGTAAATCAATCAAATAGCACAGCTAATCTAAATTGAAGGAGGTAGGCTCCTTGATTGATGTAAATAATTTCCATTATATGAAAATCGGTTTAGCCTCACCTGAAAAAATCCGTTCTTGGTCATATGGTGAAGTGAAAAAACCAGAAACAATAAACTATCGTACTTTGAAACCTGAGAAAGATGGTCTTTTCTGTGAAAGAATTTTTGGACCTACAAAAGACTGGGAGTGTAGTTGTGGTAAGTACAAACGTGTACGCTACAAAGGCATGGTTTGTGACCGTTGTGGTGTAGAAGTCACAAAATCTAAAGTTCGTCGTGAAAGAATGGGGCATATTGAATTAGCAGCACCTGTTTCTCACATTTGGTACTTTAAAGGTATTCCAAGTCGCATGGGTCTTTTATTAGATATGTCTCCAAGATCATTAGAAGAAGTTATTTATTTTGCTTCTTATGTGGTTGTAGATCCAGGTCCAACTGGATTAGAGAAAAAATCATTATTATCTGAAGCTGAATTCAGAGAATATTATGATAAATACCCAGGTCAATTTGTAGCAAAAATGGGTGCAGAAGGTATTAAAGACCTATTAGAAGAAATTGACTTAGATGAAGAATTAAAAGCATTACGTGATGAATTAGAATCAGCAACTGGACAAAGATTAACACGTGCAATTAAACGTTTAGAAGTTGTGGAATCATTTAGAAATTCTGGAAATAATCCTTCATGGATGATTTTAGATGTACTACCAATTATTCCACCAGAAATTCGTCCTATGGTTCAATTAGATGGTGGACGTTTTGCAACAAGTGACTTAAATGATTTATATCGTCGTGTTATCAACCGTAATAATCGTTTGAAACGTTTATTAGATCTTGGTGCTCCTGGTATCATCGTGCAAAACGAAAAACGTATGTTACAAGAAGCAGTAGATGCATTAATCGATAATGGTCGTCGTGGTCGTCCAGTAACTGGTCCAGGTAATAGACCATTGAAATCTTTATCACATATGTTAAAAGGTAAACAAGGTCGTTTCCGTCAAAACTTACTTGGTAAACGTGTTGACTACTCAGGCCGTTCAGTTATCGCGGTAGGACCAAACTTAAAAATGTATCAATGTGGTCTTCCAAAAGAAATGGCACTTGAATTATTTAAACCTTTCGTAATGAAAGAATTAGTGCAACGTGAAATTGCAACAAACATTAAAAATGCGAAAAGTAAAATTGAACGCATGGATGATGAAGTATGGGATGTATTAGAAGATGTCATTAAAGAACACCCAGTATTACTTAACCGTGCCCCAACGCTTCACAGATTAGGTATTCAAGCTTTCGAGCCTACTTTAGTAGAAGGACGTGCAATCCGTTTACATCCACTTGTAACAACAGCTTATAACGCTGACTTTGATGGTGACCAAATGGCGGTACACGTACCATTATCTAAAGAAGCACAAGCTGAAGCACGTATGTTAATGTTAGCAGCACAAAATATCTTGAACCCTAAAGATGGTAAACCAGTTGTTACACCATCACAAGATATGGTATTAGGTAACTATTACTTAACTTTAGAACGTAAAGATGCTGTAAATACTGGTATAATCTTTAATGATACAAATGAAGTACTTAAAGCATATGCAAATGGTTATGTGCATCTACACACTCGTATAGGTTTACATGCACGTTCACTTAATAATCCTACATTTACAGAAGAACAAAATAATAAAATTTTAGCTACTTCTGTAGGTAAAGTGATCTTTAATGAAATCATTCCAGATTCATTTGCATATATTAATGAACCTACTCAAGAAAACTTAGAAGATAAAACACCTGATAAATATTTTGTTGATCCAACACAATTAGGTGAAGGTGGTCTTAAAGCTTACTTCGAAGAGCAAGAACTTACTGCACCTTTCAACAAAAAATTCTTAGGTAATATTATTGCTGAAGTATTTAACAGATTTAGCATCACAGATACATCAATGATGCTTGACCGTATGAAAGATTTAGGATTCAAATTCTCATCTAAAGCTGGTATCACAGTTGGTGTATCTGATATCGTAGTACTTCCAGATAAACAACAAATTTTAGATGAACATGAAAAATTAGTAGAACGTGTATCTAAACAATTTAATCGTGGTTTAATCACTGAAGATGAACGTTACAACGCAGTTGTTGAAATTTGGACAGATGCTAAAGATCAAATTCAAGGCGAATTAATGCAATCACTTGAAAAAACAAACCCAATCTTTATGATGAGTGACTCAGGTGCCCGTGGTAACGCATCTAACTTCACACAATTAGCCGGTATGCGTGGGTTAATGGCTGCGCCATCAGGTAAAATTATTGAGTTACCAATTACTTCATCATTCCGTGAAGGTTTAACAGTATTAGAATACTTCATCTCAACGCATGGTGCGCGTAAAGGTCTTGCCGATACAGCACTTAAAACAGCTGATTCAGGTTATCTTACTCGTCGTCTTGTTGACGTTGCACAAGATGTTATCGTTCGTGAAGAAGATTGTGGTACGGACCGTGGTTTATTAGTTTCTGATATTAAAGAAGGTACAGAAATGATTGAACCATTTGTCGAACGTATTGAAGGACGTTATTCTAAAGAAACAATTCGTCATCCTGAAACGAATGAAATCATTATTCGTCCTGATGAATTAATCACACCTGAAATTGCTAAGAAAATTACAGATGCAGGTATTGAAAAAATGTATATCCGTTCAGCATTTACATGTAATACTCGTCATGGTGTATGTGAAAAATGTTACGGTAAAAACCTTGCTACAGGTGAAAAAGTTGAAGTAGGTGAAGCAGTTGGTACTATTGCCGCTCAATCAATTGGTGAGCCTGGTACTCAACTTACAATGCGTACTTTCCATACAGGTGGGGTAGCAGGAAGCGATATCACTCAAGGTCTTCCTCGTATCCAAGAGATCTTTGAAGCACGTAACCCTAAAGGTCAAGCGGTAATTACTGAAATCGAAGGTGTCGTTGAAGATATTAAATTAGCAAAAGATCGCCAACAAGAAATTGTGATTAAAGGCGCTAATGAAACAAGATCTTATCTTGCTTCAGGTACTTCAAGAATTAAAGTAGAAGTTGGCCAATCAGTAGAACGTGGAGAAGTATTAACTGAAGGTTCTATTGAACCTAAGAACTTCTTAGCTGTTGCTGGTTTAAACGCGACTGAAAGCTACTTACTTAAAGAAGTGCAAAAAGTTTATCGTATGCAAGGTGTAGAAATTGACGATAAACACGTTGAAGTAATGGTTAGACAAATGTTACGTAAAGTAAGAATTATTGAAGCTGGTGATACTAAACTTCTACCAGGTTCATTAGTAGATATTCATAACTTTACTGATGCTAATAGAGAAGCGTTTAAAGAACGTAAACGCCCAGCTACTGCAAAACCAGTATTACTTGGTATTACTAAAGCATCTCTTGAAACAGAAAGCTTCTTATCTGCGGCTTCTTTCCAAGAAACTACTCGTGTACTTACTGATGCTGCTATTAAAGGTAAACGCGATGACTTACTTGGACTTAAAGAGAATGTTATTATTGGTAAACTTATCCCAGCTGGTACAGGTATGAGACGTTATAGTGACGTTAAATACGATAAAGTGGGTACTCCAGTTGCTGAAACTGACGAAGCAGAAGTGACTGAGTAATTAATGTGAAAGTAACTTGGAACTTTAATTTGTTCCAAGTTCTTTTCTTTTAATATTTACAGAAAATGATAAAAAATGTTGACTAATTATTATATAAAGTGTTATTATTGTAAAGGTTGATGCAAGCAGAACTTTGGAGGATATTTAATGTCTAATGAAAAAGTTGCACGCTTTAACAAACAACATTTTGTAGTTGGTCTTAAACAAACGTTAAAAGCGTTGAAAAAAGATCAAGTTACATCATTGATTATTGCTAAAGATGTTGAGATATATTTATTAGCTCAAGTATTTAGCCAAATCAATCATAAAAGCATACCGATTACTTATTTCGAAAGCAAATCGGCTTTAGGAAAAGCAGTAGGTATTAATGTTAATGCGACAATTGTTGCGTTATTGAATGAGAATTAGTAAGTTTTTACACTTACTAAATTTTATTTAACCTAAAAATGAACCACCTGGATGTGTGGAATTAAAAAATGAAGAGAGGAGGACATTCAATGCCAACTATTAACCAATTAGTACGTAAACCTAGACAAAGTAAATCTAAAAAATCAGATTCACCAGCGTTAAACAGAGGTTTCAATAGTAAAAAGAAACAATTTACTCACTTAAACTCACCTCAAAAACGTGGTGTTTGTACTCGTGTAGGTACAATGACACCTAAAAAACCTAACTCAGCGTTACGTAAATACGCGCGTGTGCGTTTATCAAACAACATTGAAATCAACGCATACATTCCTGGTATCGGCCATAACTTACAAGAACACAGTGTTGTACTTGTACGTGGTGGACGTGTAAAAGACCTACCTGGTGTGCGTTACCATATTGTACGTGGTGCGCTTGATACTTCAGGTGTAGATGGACGTAGACAAGGACGTTCATTATACGGAACTAAAAAACCTAAAAATTAAGTTTAAGATTGTGTAAATTTTACTATCAATTTTTAAGAATATATTATAATAGGAAGGGAGGACTTTATAATGCCTCGTAAAGGATCAGTACCTAAAAGAGACGTATTACCAGATCCAATTCATAACTCTAAGTTAGTTACAAAATTAATTAACAAAATTATGTTAGACGGTAAACGCGGAACAGCACAAAGAATTCTTTATTCTGCATTTGACCTTGTAGAACAACGCAGTGGTCGTGATGCTTTAGAAGTATTCGAAGAAGCTATTAACAACATTATGCCAGTATTAGAAGTAAAAGCGCGTCGTGTAGGTGGTTCAAACTACCAAGTACCTGTTGAGGTGCGCCCAGAACGTCGTACGACTTTAGGATTACGTTGGTTAGTAAACTACGCTCGTCTTCGTGGTGAAAAAACTATGGAAGATCGTTTAGCTAACGAAATCTTAGATGCTGCTAATAATACAGGTGGTGCAGTCAAAAAACGTGAGGACACTCACAAAATGGCTGAAGCGAACAAAGCATTCGCTCACTATCGTTGGTAAGATTAAAGCTTTAACCCTGAGTGTGTTCCGTCATATTGGTTTACCAAGTAAAATGGTTCATGCTTAGGGCATCGCCATATTCTATAGTACTTATTCAGTAATAACTGGAAGGAGAAAAACAATGGCTAGAGACTTTTCTTTGAAAAACACTCGTAATATCGGTATCATGGCTCACATCGATGCTGGTAAAACTACAACGACTGAACGTATTCTTTATTATACAGGTCGTATCCACAAAATTGGTGAAACACATGAAGGTGCTTCACAAATGGACTGGATGGAACAAGAACAAGATCGTGGTATTACAATCACATCAGCTGCAACAACAGCTTCTTGGCAAGGCCACCGCGTTAACATTATCGATACACCAGGGCACGTAGACTTCACTGTAGAAGTTGAACGTTCATTACGTGTACTTGATGGTGCGGTTACTGTACTTGATGCTCAATCAGGTGTAGAACCTCAAACTGAAACTGTTTGGCGTCAAGCTACTACTTATGGTGTTCCTCGTATTGTATTCGTTAACAAAATGGATAAACTTGGTGCAAACTTTGAGTATTCAGTAAGTACATTACATGATCGCTTACAAGCAAATGCAGCACCTATCCAATTACCAATTGGTGCCGAAGATGAATTTGAAGCAATCATCGACTTAGTTGAAATGAAATGTTTCAAATATACAAATGACTTAGGTACAGAAATTGAAGAAATTGAAATTCCTGAAGATCACAAAGAAAGAGCAGAAGAAGCTCGTTCTAATTTAATCGAAGCAGTTGCAGAAACTAGCGACGAATTAATGGAAAAATATCTTGGTGACGAAGAAATTTCAGTAGCTGAATTAAAAAATGCTATCCGTCAAGCCACTACTGACGTAGAATTCTACCCAGTACTTTGTGGTACAGCATTCAAAAACAAAGGTGTTCAATTAATGCTTAATGCAGTAATTGATTACTTACCATCACCATTAGATGTTAAACCTATCGTAGGTCATCGTGCTGAAAATCCTGATGAAGAAGTCATTGCAAAAGCTGACGATAATGGCGAATTCGCAGCATTAGCTTTCAAAGTTATGACTGACCCTTATGTTGGTAAGTTAACTTTCTTCCGTGTATATTCAGGTACGTTAACATCTGGTTCATACGTTAAAAACTCAACAAAAAACAAACGTGAACGTGTAGGTCGTTTATTACAAATGCATGCGAACTCTCGTCAAGAAATTGATACTGTTTACTCAGGAGATATCGCTGCAGCTGTAGGTCTTAAAGAAACAGGTACTGGTGACACTTTATGTGGTGAGAAAAATGACATTATCTTGGAATCAATGGAATTCCCAGAACCAGTTATTCACTTATCAGTAGAACCTAAGTCTAAAGCTGACCAAGATAAAATGACTCAAGCTTTAGTTAAATTACAAGAAGAAGACCCTACTTTCCATGCACATACTGACGAAGAAACTGGACAAGTTATTATCGGCGGTATGGGTGAGTTACACTTAGATATCTTAGTAGACCGTATGAAAAAAGAATTCAACGTTGAATGTAACGTAGGTGCACCAATGGTTTCATATCGTGAAACATTTAAACAATCTGCTCAAGTTCAAGGTAAATTCTCTCGTCAATCAGGTGGTCGTGGACAATATGGTGATGTTCATATTGAATTCACTCCAAATGAAACTGGCGCAGGGTTCGAATTCGAAAACGCTATCGTTGGTGGTGTAGTTCCTCGTGAATACATTCCATCAGTTGAAGCTGGTCTTAAAGATGCTATGGAAAACGGTGTATTAGCTGGTTATCCATTAATTGATGTTAAAGCTAAATTATTTGATGGTTCATACCATGATGTCGATTCATCAGAAATGGCCTTCAAAATTGCTGCATCATTAGCACTTAAAGAAGCTGCTAAAAAATGTGATCCAGTTATCTTAGAACCAATGATGAAAGTTACAATCGAAATGCCTGAAGAATACATGGGCGATATCATGGGTGACGTAACAGCTCGTCGTGGACGTGTTGATGGTATGGAACCACGTGGTAATGCACAAGTTGTTAACGCTTATGTACCACTTTCAGAAATGTTTGGTTATGCAACTTCATTACGTTCTAACACTCAAGGTCGCGGTACTTACACTATGTACTTTGACCATTATGCAGAAGTTCCAAAATCAATTGCTGAAGAAATCATCAAAAAAAATAAAGGTGAATAATATAACTTGTTTTAACTAGTAAATCTAGGTAAAATACAGCTTGAGCTTATTAATTAAGCATTCATCTTTATGAATTGATTTTTTATCCAAAATGCATTATAAAAGAACTATGAATTCTTTTTAGAACAATCATTATGTCTCATGATAGTGAGTAACTATCATGAGAGATAATATTGAAATAACTTAACTAGAATAGGAGAGATTTAATAATGGCAAAAGAAAAATTTGATCGCTCAAAAGAACATGCCAATATTGGTACTATCGGTCACGTTGACCATGGTAAAACTACTTTAACAGCTGCTATCGCAACTGTATTAGCTAAAAATGGTGACACTGTAGCACAATCATATGACATGATTGACAACGCTCCAGAAGAAAAAGAACGTGGTATTACAATCAATACTGCACACATCGAATATCAAACTGACAAACGTCACTATGCTCACGTTGACTGCCCAGGACACGCTGACTATGTTAAAAACATGATCACTGGTGCTGCTCAAATGGACGGCGCTATCTTAGTAGTATCTGCTGCTGATGGTCCAATGCCACAAACTCGTGAACACATTCTTTTATCACGTAACGTTGGTGTACCAGCATTAGTAGTATTCTTAAACAAAGTTGACATGGTTGACGATGAAGAATTATTAGAATTAGTTGAAATGGAAGTACGTGACTTATTATCTGAATACGACTTCCCAGGTGACGACGTACCTGTAATCGCTGGTTCAGCTTTAAAAGCTTTAGAAGGCGATGCTCAATACGAAGAAAAAATCTTAGAATTAATGCAAGCAGTTGATGATTATATTCCAACTCCAGAACGTGACTCTGATAAACCATTCATGATGCCAGTTGAGGACGTATTCTCAATCACTGGTCGTGGTACTGTTGCTACAGGCCGTGTTGAACGTGGTCAAATCAAAGTTGGTGAAGAAGTTGAAATTATTGGTATCAAAGAAACTTCTAAAACAACTGTTACTGGTGTAGAAATGTTCCGTAAATTATTAGACTACGCTGAAGCTGGTGACAACATCGGTGCTTTATTACGTGGTGTTGCTCGTGAAGATGTACAACGTGGTCAAGTATTAGCTGCTCCAGGTTCAATTACACCTCACACAAAATTCAAAGCAGACGTATACGTTTTATCAAAAGATGAAGGTGGACGTCATACTCCATTCTTCTCTAACTATCGTCCACAATTCTATTTCCGTACTACTGACGTAACTGGTGTTGTTAACTTACCAGAAGGTACTGAAATGGTAATGCCTGGTGACAACGTTGAAATGACAGTAGAATTAATCGCTCCTATCGCGATTGAAGACGGTACTCGTTTCTCAATCCGTGAAGGTGGACGTACTGTAGGATCAGGCGTTGTAACTGAAATCTTCGAATAATTTATTATTTGATATGGAAGACTCCCTTAGTGGGGGTCTTTTTTTATTTGAAAATAAGACGTAAGTTCACTTTGCTTTCATTTAGTAAGAAATATTAATAAATCAGCTCATAGATAAATACTATCTATGAGCTGGTTCAATCGTTTATTTTCTAAGATTTACGATACATATTTAACAATGAATTAAAAAACGCTTTCAAGTTCTAAGATTTTAAGAAATTCACTTGCAGCATATTTAAATGCTGCTTCATCAATATCAAAATGAGGATTGTGATGTGGGGCAGTAATACCTTTATCAGCATTGCCACATCCAGTTAAGAAAAATGCACCAGGTCGGACTTTTAGATAGTGTGAAAAGTCTTCACCAATCATCATCAGTTCTGATTTATTAAAACGTAAATGTAAATCATTTGCCGCTTGTTTAACTATTTCATAAGCTGCTTCATGATTATGAACTGGTAAATACCCTCTAATATACTCCATGTCATAAGTGATATCATTCGCTAATGCAAGACCTTGTAATAACTTATCCATTTTCTCTTGAACATGAGCTTGTAGTTTTGTATCAAAGGTACGTACGGTCCCTTTACAAAATGCTGAATCTGGAATAACACTATCAGAAGAACCTGCTTGTACCATACCAAAGGTTAATACTGCTTCTTTTACAGGATCAATGGTACGAGAAATGATTTTTTGAGCACTTAGTATAAACTCAGCCATAATTACAATTGGATCAATTGTTTCATGAGGTTTAGCGCCATGACCTCCTTTACCTTTAATGGTAATCGAGAATTCATCTGGAGAAGCCATGATTGCACCTGGTCTTGAATAAATTGTACCAGTAGGATAACCACTCCAAAGATGAGTACCATAAATTTTATCAACATCGTTTAAACAGCCATCATCAATCATTTCTTGAGAGCCACCTGGCATAATCTCTTCACCATATTGAAAAATAAATACAACATTTCCTTTTAATAAGTGACGATGTTCGTGAACAATTTCAGCAACACCTAATAAAATAGCAGTATGACCATCGTGTCCACATGCATGCATAAAACCATCGTTTTTAGATTTATATGGAACTTCGTTTAATTCTTGGACTGGTAATGCATCGAAGTCTGCACGAAATGCAATAGTTGGGCCATTTTCTTTTCCTTTAAAAGTTGCTTTGATACCATTTCGTCCTACAGGTGACACAATCTCACAGTCTAAATGACTTAACTGATTGAGAATGTAGTTATGTGTCCACGTTTCTTCAAATGAAGGCTCTGGATATTGATGCATATAACGACGCATTTGAATCATTCTATTTTCTTTTTCACTGGCTAATTGAAACCAATCAAACACATTGACCACTTCTTCCTAATTATTATGAACTTTAGTATAACAAATTCTACTTAAACTCAGTAGTCACTCATTATAATTTTAATAAAAGATACACTACCAGGTATTAAATGAATGAATTATCTTATAATATAAAATGATGATGAATCAATAATAAAAGAGAAATGATGAGACACATGGTTTTGTGATAGATAAAGGTGCAGGAATAGTAAAACATTTAGACTTACAAGACAAAATTGATTTTTAAATCGGTACATTATCTAAAGCTATCGATGTCGTAGGTGATTATGTCGCACGCACTAAAAAATGTTAGATCAAGCACTTAAAGTATTAAAAAGTTGGAAAAGGTTAAATAGTATTAAATAAACATTTAATTAATTTGAGTCATCTATTAGTTTAAATGTATAAATGGATTGTTTTTCATTTTTAGTGGTACACTAATTGTAAAAAAAGAGGTGTATACATGCTTGAATTAAGAAAACTAGAGTATAAAGATAAAGAAAGTTTAATTCGATATTTACAATATTGGTATGACAACAATGAGAAAATTGTTCCATCTAATGTCGATGTCGCACATTATCAATCTTTTCAACAAATGGTCGAACAATTGAATCATCCACCCGTAAATATGAATACCGTTCCTTCTACAACATTATTTTATTTTAAAAATGATTATATTGTTGGTGCAGTAAATATTCGTCATGAACTTAATGATAAATTAAAAAACATTGGAGGACATGTAGGTTATGGCGTCGCCAAACCATACAGAGGAAATGGTTATGCTTCAAGCATGTTAGAAGAAGCACTAAATAGACTAAATAAAATGGGGATACATAAAGTATTGATGACATGTAATCCTTATAATTATGCTTCACAAAAAGTAATAAAAAAACATGGAGGATATGAAATTAATTCGTACATTAAAAAAAACGGCCAGCCAGTAAGTCGATTTGAAATTCCAAATGATGGAAGGTGAAACTGTGAAAGATTTAAAAGTCGTATATGCGCTCATACAAAATCAAGAAAGAAAAGTATTACTTGTTAATAATACAGATGGCGGGGGGTGGTCATTACCAGGAGGAAAGGTAGAAAAGGAAGAAACGCTAATTGAAGCTTTGAAACGTGAAGTAATGGAAGAAACAGGTCTTAATGCTAAGATTGGAGATATCGTAAGTATTAATGAAGGTAAATCAACTCAAATGAATGTACACACATTATTTATTATGTTTAAAGCTACAATTAAAAATGAAGTCATAGATATACAAATGAAAGATGAAATTTCAGAAACAAAATGGATGACCATCGAAGAAGCAGATCAAAATCTTACATACTATAATCACAGTTTAAAAGTATTTTTAAATAATAAAGCTACCTATTATAATGAAGGTGTTATAGATTGAAACAAAGGTATTATAGCAATCATTTATAGGAAGATATAAAAAAATCACTTTTCTCATAAGAAAAGTGATGGGTGTCAAAAGTTTATGAATAGTTTCATATTGTTATGAAATCGCAAGGCACTTTATTATATAAACTGTACCTTTTATTTATAATATAAAGACATCATCAATTTTATATCATCACAATAATAAGTTAATAAAATCTATAAAAAATATTAATATTCAGTGGATTAGAATATATAATGATTAAATTGAATGATTGTTACTTCTAATCTATCATTTAACAATATTCAAATAGTGGAGGTCTATGAAATGATCGTTTTAAATGAACAAGATCAACAAAACTTATTAGATATGAAAGAAGTGATTGAAGAAGTCGGTCATGCGTTACAGGTGTTTTCAGAAGGAAAAACTGAAACGCCATTACGTTATGTGTTACCTTTTAATAAAGAAAATAGATATTTAGTGATGCCAGCTTTATCAGATGAATTAAATATTGTCGGTATTAAAACAGTCACTTTCGCACCTAATAATCCTAAACTAGATAAAAAAACAATTACTGGATCAGTCTTGCTGAGCGATTATGATACAGGAGAAACCCTTGCTGTACTTGATGGTAGTTATTTAACTAAGATTCGTACAGGCGCCATTTCTGGTGTAGCTACAAAATATTTAGCGCGTGAAAATGCAAAAACATTGTGTGTGATTGGCGCTGGAGATCAAGCTGAGGGGCTCATTGCAGCAATATTAGCAGTGAGAGATATTGAAATGCTTCATATCTCGAGTCGTACAAGAGCTAAAGCTGAAACATTGGCTGAATTTGTGAAACAAACGTATCACGTGTCAACAAAAGTCTTCGATGAAGCAGATCAAGCCATGGAAAACGCAGATATTGTTGTGACAGCTACAAATTCAAATAAACCGGTGTATTCTCATTCATTACATCCCGGTGTTCATTTAAATGCAGTAGGTTCATTTAAACCTGAAATGCAAGAACTCCCTTCAGAAACGATGTTGATTGCTAATAAAATAGTTGTTGAATCTACAGAAGCAGCAATGGAAGAAACAGGTGATTTAAAAGTACCATTAGAAGAAGGCATCATTACTGAGCGATCATTACATGGTGAACTAGGAGATATCGTAAGTGGAAAAATATCTGGACGTGATGATGAAGAAGAAGTGACAGTATTTAAATCAGTAGGTTTAGCTATTGTAGATATAGTAGTGGCACAATACTTTTATAAAAAAGCTCAACAAACTAATTAACCCTATACTGTATAAAACATAGATACCGTATCAGTGATAACGTAGATATAGCTGATACGGTATTTTTATTTAAATATTATGCTGATTTTTTACGTTGACGAAGATATATCAATCCAGCACCTGTTGTTACTAATAAAATCGCAATACCGTGCTCTAAATTAGCCTCTTTTTTACCTGTGCTTGGAAGTTGTACATGATGCTTATTTGTATAACATCCAGTTAATTCTGATGTTGCTTCTGAGTCATTTATTGTCACTACGTGTATAGAATCATGATGAGTATTTGAATCCGTACCATGCTTTAGAGGTAATGTATACGCTCTTGATCCTTTATTCGTATGACATGCTTTAGATGATGTAAGTTCTTGATTAGATTGATATTGATAAGGTCCAATCAAATGTGCAATGTTATGATATTGTGATTCTTGAGTTAACTTATTTTCTAAAGATAGCATTGTTTTGATAGGGTGATGAGCAACATCATAGTGATTGATGTGTGCATGCGTACCAGTATAATTTTTGTGTTTATCAATTGCTATAGCATGAGTATGACATTGTTGAGTATGCGTTGAAGTAAGATGTTTATGGTTTGTATTTGCCATATCATTTGAATGATGTTTTGGTGCTATTGATTTATGATGGTTGATACAAGGATGAGGACTTTCATGAATGGCAACTACTTTGTGATCATTATCTTTTTTATTAGGTTGAGAGACTTTACCTGGATGTTTTGGTTGTGCTCCTTCTAGGTGTGTATTTGATTGAGATGATGTCGTTTGATCATGCGGTTGTGTAGTAGTCGCATCATCAGTTTGTTCATCGATTTCAGGTTGACCATTGATGATTCGTACAGCATCCACTGTATCATAACTACTTAGATCAGCTTCTTTTATATATTGGGAAACAACAGCATCTAAAGAGATTCCTTCCTCACGTTTTCCACCGAACATATCATAACCATCACCTTGATGAGCTGTAAAATCATTTGTCGTTACATAATATGTACGATTAGAATCTAAATTTTCATACTTACCAGTTGATTTGTTTAAGATTTTAATGGCACTGACACGTTGGCCAGATTCTTTATCAAGATTAAAGTATACGCGAATTGAATTTGATACTTGTAAAAAGCCACCACTTGGGGCTAAAACTTTTTTCCCATCTTGAATATCGGTAGTAGAACTTAAACTATGTTCAAATGCTTGTTTAACGTCAGAACCTTTAACTTCAATTTGAGAAATTAAATTTCCAAAAGGTAATACTGTTATAACATCATTTTCAGTTACTTGGCCTGTTTGAATAGAAGCTCTAATACCACCACCATTTGTGACTGCAAAGTCAGGTCGATGTGAGAAATTCTTTTCAGCATAAGCCTCCATAGCATCTGTAATAAGGTTCCCTAAATTAGTTTCTTGTGTACGTACGTGTTCACGTTCGCCATTTAACGTCACTGGATTATTTGGAATAATCACAGTTGAGGTTTCTTTTAAAAATTCGTTATTTGCTTGACGTGTTTGAGCTTCAATTTGAGAGTCAGTTGGAACTTCTTTAGTATCTGCCACATTAATCAGTGAGGCATTTACATTATTAATAGTTCCATTATGTACATCGAAATCAATACGTCCAACATTTGCAAGTGCTGTACCTGTTTGAGTAAGTACATTATTTGCGCCGTAGTCTCTACCATGTTCGATTACGGTATGTGAATGTCCATCTACGACGAAAATGGGGTGTGAAAATAGTTTTGATTGTGTTAATTGATCAATTAAATAATCACTACGCCATATATTTCTTGTAGATTTATCGACACCTAAGTGAGATAAAATAACAAAAACGTCTACATTATCTTTAATATCATTCATTGCTTGTGTCACACTGGGAAGTGGATCTTTAAATTCAATATCATTAACTGCTGTTGGAGAGGTTTTTGTTTTAGTTTCAGGTGTTGTCACACCTACAACCCCATAACGTATATTATTTTTAGTTATGATTGTAGATGGTTTAAATATAAGGTGGCCATCTTTATAAATATTAGATGATAACATTGGGAAATTAAGCTGTTGTTGCAATTTCATTAACTGATCATAACCAAAATCAAATTCATGGTTACCGATTGTCATAGCATCGTAACCTACACTATTCATCGCTTTTGCCATTTCTTCACCTTTTGATTTATTTGAAACAGGCAGTCCTTGGAAAGCGTCTCCCGCATCTAATACTAAATCAGGTTGAATTTGATCTTTAAGACCTTTTACTTTAGCCATGCCAATCACTCTTCCGTCTTCTTCTACAAAGCGACCATGAATATCATTTGTATGTAAAATAGCGTGTGTTGTAGATGATGGTGTAGTTGCTTTAGTATTTGAAGTAGTTTGAGTTGTAATGTTCTTATGATTTAATGTTGTCGTATCTTGAGATTTTGATGTTTGTGTTAGTGTAGCCTTTTGGGTTGATACATTAGTTGATGGGCGAGATGTTTGAACAGAAGAGGTTGATGATGTCTTTTGAGACATTGCTTTTGGTGCAGTAATATTTTCTTTTGAAGTTTGAAGTTGTGCCGATGATGTTTGAGTTGTTTGTGATGCTTTTTCTTGAGTAGGTACTTCAGATGACGTTTGAGATGTTACAGTTGTCGATGATGTTGAGTTCGTCTGTGGTGAAGAAATATGTTGCTCAACTATTTGAGTCTTATTTTGTGTTGATACATTATCTTGAGAGGTTTTAATAGTTGAGACATTTTCCGTAGTCGCTTTTTCAGAAGTTGTTTTTTCTGAAAAAGTAGTTTGATGATTTTGAGATGTTTTCTCTTGTGGTGAAGATGTCATTGCTTTAGATTGGGAAGATATCGCATCATTTTGTAAAGTTGAAGCGGTATCGGGAACTTCTGCTGCATATGATGTTAAAGATAATAATCCAAAAGCAATAAAGAAAATCAATAAGAGTGATACAAAATATTTCTTCATGTTAGCCTCCTTTTAAAAATAATTTACAAGTTTATAGTAGCATATAGGCGCTGAAATATAAGAAGGAAAAAATAATTTAAGATAATTTTAAAAATAATTAACAAACAAAACGTAAATTAAATCAAATAAGTAATTTATTAGAAGAATAAAATTATTACTTTAACGTACAATCTAATGATATATGTAAATAGTTTTATAATATAGTGGATCTAAGAATATGGGGAGTTCTAAAAAGTCGCTACTAGGATAGATAAGATAAAGGGAGAAATAATAATGAAGAGAATTGTAATTACAGGAGCACTAGGACAAATAGGAACTGAATTGGTACTAAAATGTAGAAAATTATATGGGAAAAATAATGTATTAGCCACTGATATTAAAGAGCTAGAACCACATTCATTGATTAATGATGGTCCATTTGAATTACTTGATGTAACAGATCGTGACGCAATGATGGCTGTAGTAGAAGACTTTAGAGCAGATACACTTATGCATATGGCTGCGTTACTTTCTGCAACAGCTGAAAAAAATCCTTTGCAGGCTTGGGATTTAAATATGGGTGGGTTAATGAATGCTTTAGAAACTGCAAGAATGTATGACTTACATTTCTTTATGCCAAGTTCAATTGGGGCATTTGGTGCGTCTACACCTAAGAAAAACACACCTCAAAATACGATTCAACAACCGACAACAATGTACGGGATAAATAAAGTTACAGGTGAATTATTATGCCAATATTACTTTAAAAAGTTTGGTGTCGACACACGTAGTGTAAGATTTCCAGGGCTCATTTCACATACCAAAGAGCCAGGCGGAGGTACTACAGATTACGCAGTAGAAATATATTTCGAAGCGGTTAGACATGGTCACTACACGAGTTATATCGCTAAACATACGTATATGGATATGATGTATATGGACGATGCCATTGATGCGATTATTCAACTTATGGAAGCGGATAGTAAGACACTTGTAATACGCAATGGTTATAATTTAAGCGCAATGAGTTTTGAACCTGAGATGATTAAGAAAGAAATTCAAAAACATATTCCTGAATTTACATTAGATTATGATGTCGATCCAGTAAGACAAGCGATTGCAGATACGTGGCCAGATAATATTGATACCAGTTATTCTCGAAAAGAATGGGGCTTTAATCCAAAGTATCATTTGGCTAAAATGACAGAAACAATGATACGAACGATTAAAGAAAATGAAGAAAAGACATAAGTTCATAATTAAAAAGGTGGTTTGGATTTTGACTCTCTTTTAAAGAGTATAAAAAAGAAAAGGGTTTCATTTTTTATTTTATTTGAATTTTTAGAAAATTTATTGAATAGACTATATGAGATTGCTATAATTTATATTAAATCTTATTCATGAAATATATTAGGAGGCTTCAACATGTCAGAAAAAGTTAAATTTGAACAACGTGACACACTTAAAGAAAAACCAGAAGGAAATCTTGGGTTTGGGCAATATTTCACTGACTATATGTTAAGTGTAGATTATGATGAAGAAAAAGGCGGTTGGCAAGAATTAAAAATTGTTCCTTATGCACCGTTTGAAATTTCTCCAGCAGCACAAAGTTTACACTATGGTCAAGCTGTATTTGAAGGTTTAAAAGCATATAAACATAATGGTGAGGTCGTATTATTCCGTCCAGATCAAAACTTCAAACGTATCAATGATTCATTAGCGCGTTTAGAAATGCCTAAAGTAGATGAAGAATTATTATTAGAAGGTTTGAAACAACTTGTTGATATCGAACGTGATTGGGTGCCAGAAGGCGAGGGTCAATCTTTATATATTCGTCCATTCGTATTCGCTACAGAAGGCATCTTAGGTGTTCGTGCTTCTAAAAAATACAAATTATTAATTATCTTATCTCCATCAGGCGCTTACTACGGCGGTGATACATTAAAATCAACAAAAATTTATGTTGAAGATGAATATGTACGTGCAGTTCGTGGGGGTGTAGGTTTTGCTAAAGTAGCAGGTAACTATGCAGCAAGTTTATTAGCACAAACCAATGCGAATAACTTAGGATATGATCAAGTATTGTGGTTGGACGGCGTTGAACAAAAATATGTTGAAGAAGTAGGTAGTATGAACATTTTCTTTGTTGAAAATGGCAAATTAGTAACTCCTGCGTTAAATGGTAGTATTTTACCTGGTATTACACGTAAATCAATTATCGAATTAGCAAAAGAATTAGGCTATGAAGTAGAAGAACGTAAAGTATCTATTGATGAATTATTCGAAGCTTACGATAAAGGCGAATTAACAGAAGTATTTGGTTCTGGTACGGCAGCAGTCATCTCTCCAGTAGGTACATTAAAATATGAAGATAGAGAAATTGTGATTAATAATAATGAACCTGGAGAAATCACTAAAAAATTATATGACACATACACTGGTATCCAAAGTGGTAAATTAGAAGATAAACATGGTTGGAGAGTTATTGTGCCGGAATATAAATAACTTATAACAACAAGCTGGAAACGTTATAACCACGCGGTTTCTATCTTGTTGTTTTTTATTTTAGAACAACTTTTGGGGGTATATCAAAAAGTGAGTTGGCTTCTTTTTTGTATAAAGAAACCACTCTTAACATAGCTTATGTCGAACTAAGTAAGAGTGGTGATGTAAAATAAATAAGGAGTAAAATATTATAACGAAATATTCTGCTAATTAAATTATACCCTTTACAAATAAAGATAAACAATTTTTTATCATTTTAATAATTAATTAGATTTAAATGTAAAAAATTTTATTTTTTATTTCAATAGTATAGATAATTAAATTTTATTATGTAATAATAAGTAATGAGATTACCTAAATGACAATCCTTGACTTAGTGTTTTTCTTCTATTACAAATACCATATACCTAATACCATTATTACTTAGGTAATCTCAGCATATGAAATTCATTTAAATGATATAGATCTTTAGGGGCATAAAGCCCCTTTTTGTATGTGAAAAAAGCCTCGCTAGTACACGACTAGTAAGACTAAGTTTCAATGAAAGTAATACTAATTATGATTTTGATCTGTTTGATTATCTGGCTCCAATTTTTATCAGTGATTTGGATAATCTTAGAGTAATTAATACGATATATATTTAATTCAAGTATCATCAAGATACCAATAATACAACAAAGTAAATTGAAAAAGTGGAAAGACAACTTTAAATGATGTCTTTCCACTTTTTTGAGAATAGAAAATATAAGGAATTAGATATTTAAATAATGTGAAGAAATAAAATTAATGAGATATCCCATTAATGCTAATATACCAAGTGATACAAATAGTGCAGAAAACCCTCTGCTAATTGTTTTATAAGCGAGTCCTTCATTTTGTGCTAAGAAGAAACTAAATATAAATAATCCAATTCCAATTCCGAATAAAATAAAAATAACGATTAACATGAATATATCCTTTCATTTTTAGTAATGATATGATGAATATCATTGTTAAAATTACTCAATAGTATATCATAAAGATATGTTATAGAATTTGATGAATCAGTTCATTCATTTTTTAAGTGAAGGTTATAATCACTGTATTATCTATTAATTAAACCACTTATAGATATAAAAGCAATAAGGCAAATTTTCTATTATTTTTCAATACATCTTTTTCATTTTTTTGGAATTTGATGAATAATTTGGACTTCTAGGCAACATTTAATATGAAATAATAGGGAAATCAAGACACTTTAGCATGAATCATATCAATTTAGGCAGAAATCCCCTATAAATTAAAATATGTACTAAACTATTAGTTGTAAACATATTTAAGGAGATGAAAACCATGTTAGATATCTTTAGTTTCATTAAAAAAGTATATGATTTAGTAAGTGGTATTCTTGTAAATGGTGAACCGAGAAATTAATTAATTGTTCCCCCTAATCGAATTGAATATATATTTTCATTAAATACTAGTAAAGCACGCTTTTTATTTAGATATAGTTACTAAATAAGAAGCGTGTTTCTTAATATATAATTTAAATTATAGCGAATTAACATTTAGGTATTAAAAGTAAACAATTAAGGAATTGTGCACAATTTTTTAATCGTTTATGATAAAGTTGAAACACATTAAATAAGAGGTGATGATAATGACTGAAGCTAAATATTCAAACAAGGAAATTGAAACAATGTCTGATTTTCATAAGAAAAAACATCGTGATACATGTTGTATAGCACCTAAAATTAAATATCATGAAGATAAATTTGTATTTTCTCCAGTTTCTGACGATACTGAAACATCAAATATTAAAACATTTATTACAGAATGCAAAAACTGTGAAAAAGTAGAATTTTTTAATATCGCACCTGTAAGGTTATAAATATATAATGAAATAGAATGTTGATACTTATCAACTTGTTGTGGACAATAAAAATGAAGTGATGTATGATATTCTTAGAGATTATTCCCTTACACATAGTCTCATTCCCGTTGAGGCATAGTAATGCCAAAGTTATTCAAAACTAGTTTTATATATTCTTAGTTGAGTCATACCTAGAGAGGTATGGCTTTTTTTATAAACATATACTAAGCAGTTCTTTTACTATACTTAAAAGAACAATGTATATTACAATGAAATATAAAATAAGGAGTGTATATATAAATGGAATGGATATTATTTGATAAAGATGGTACATTAATCGAATTTGATCATAGTTGGGAAAAAATTGGCGTACGTTTGGTAAATAGTTTCCTGGACACATTTCCTGTAGCAAATAAAGAAGCAACGCTTCGCAAACTAGGCGTTGTTAAAGATACGATTAGTCCGGATTCTGTTATGGGTTCAGGATCGTTAGATGAAATTGTTCATGCATTTAATGATGAATCTGGAAAAGATGTTTCTAAATGGACGCGTGATACAAGTCAAACATTAGTAGATAGCCGTGAACCAGAAAATAACTGGATAGATGGCGTTTATGATATGATTCAATCATTACGACAAGAAGGCTATAAAATTGGTATTGTGACTAGCGACTCTGAAAAAGGAGTGACACAATTTTTAGAAGAAACACATTCTAAAGATGCGTTTGATTTAGTCATTTCTACTGAAGCGCATGCGGCTGAAAAACCCAATCCTGAAGTACTTAAACCACTTTTTGATCATTACGATGTTAAACCGGAAGATGTAGCCATTGTAGGTGACACAAATAATGATATGAAGACTAAAGTGAATGCAAAGTTAGGTCTAGCCATTGGTGTATTAAGTGGTATCGCAAAAAAAGAGGAACTTGTGGATGCTGATTACGTGATTGAAACAGCTGTGAGTGTACCAGAAGTATTAAAAAAATATACACAAAATAATTAAACAAAAAGAGATTAAAGTATAATGGTTATTTTCTACATTTATAACATATTGGCAGCCAAGGACTGAATTAAACATGGGTTTACACCCACGTTTAATTCTAGTCCTTCTTGCCTAGATGAGACAGTAAAGTCTGTCTCTTTTTTTATCGATGATCTACATTTCGATATGTTTGAATAATATGTGCAATTTTGTCGATAATTGGATCTAAAGAGTCGGGGTTTTCATGAATATCATATTCATTAATATTCACTCTTACTACAGGACAAGCATTAAAATTGTTAATCCAATTTTCATAGCGTTTAAATAACTTTTTCCAATATACCGGATCAGTATTCATTTCCATATCGCGGCCACGTTGATGAATACGATCGATCACTTCATCATAGTCACAATCTAAATAAATTAAAACGTCTGGTTTAGGGAAATAGGGTGTCATAACCATTGCTTCAAATAACTCCGAGTAAGTTTTAAAATCTTCTTTACTCATTGTTCCTTGTTCTTCATGCATTTTTGCGAAAATATCAACATCTTCATAAATAGAACGATCTTGTATAAAGCCTCCTCCGTATTCAAACATGCGTTTTTGTTCTTTAAAACGTTCAGCTAAAAAATAAATTTGCAGGTGGAAACTCCAACGTTCAAAATCATTATAGAATTTATCTAAGTAGGGGTTATGGTCTACATTTTCAAAGGAAGTTCTGAAATTGAGTTTATCAGCAAGCGCTTGAGTTAATGTAGATTTTCCTACGCCTACTGTTCCAGCAATTGTAATAATTGCATTTTGAGGGATACCGTAATTATTCATATTTTATATCTCCTATCATGGGTTTAATTTGGTTTAAAATCAATTGATAATCTGATTCATTTTGTACAAAATCTAAATCAGAAGTGTCGATTAAAATCACATTAGCACCTTCGTTTTTTAATGTTTCATAAAATGATAAATAATCCTTTTTTAAATTAAGTAAGTAGCTATCTTCAATTTGATGTTCAAAGCTACGGTTACGTTTAGCAATACGACGTTTCAGTACATCTAAATCAGCATCTAAAAAGATGATCATATTAGGTAATTCAAGATCTTCAGTTAAAATATTGAAAATACGATTGAATTTATCAAATTCTGATTCGTTAAGTGTATTGCGGGCAAATATTCTATTTTTATAAATATGGTAATCACTTACCACACCTTGATTAATTTTTGCAATATCTTGTGCTTGTTTATAACGATTACAAAGGAAGAACATTTCAGTTTGAAAACTCCATTTTGAAATATCATCATAAAAATCAGAAAGAAAGGGGTTTTCATTAATGATTTCATTTTCTTCATAATAATTAAAGGTTTGGCTAATTTTATGAGTAAGAGACGATTTGCCAACGCCAATCGGACCTTCTATTGCAATAAATGGTTTATTCATAATTACATCTCCAAATGTTAAAATAGACATTGAGTATTTTATCATAAGTAAGGGATGACACATATGACAAATGATGAATTTTACATGAAATGTGCAATTGAAGAAGCGAAAAAGGCTCGACAGCTTGGTGAAGTTCCAATCGGAGCAGTGATCGTTAAAGATAACGACATTATTTCACGTGCTCATAATTTAAGAGAAACCCTGCAACAGCCTACTGCTCATGCTGAACACTTAGCAATAGAACGGGCAGCTAAAGTCATAGGAAGTTGGCGTTTAGAAGATTGTACATTATATGTCACATTAGAACCCTGTGTCATGTGTGCTGGAACGGTTGTAATGAGTCGTATACCACGGGTTGTATATGGCGCGATGGATCCTAAAGGAGGATGCAGTGGTAGTTTAATGGATTTACTACAACAACCACAATTTAATCATCGTGCAATTGTTGAACAGGGTGTGTTAGAAGAAGCGTGTAGCAATTTATTGAGACAATTTTTCCGTGATTTAAGAGCTAAAAAAGTTAAAAGAAACACATCATCGTACAAAAGATGATAAATTTGTTAAAATAGGAACGGTAAAACAAATTTAAATTTTGTAATTGTGTTCACTGAATATGTATGTTCTAAAATATAATAGCTGTAAGTTTAGCTAATGAAATGAGGTAACGGCATGATTAAACTGATTGCAACAGATATGGATGGGACACTGTTAAATGCAGCACATGAAATTTCAGAAGAAAATATTAATGCGATTAAATATGCTCAATCAAAAGGGATTACAGTAGTCATTGCAACGGGTCGTGCGTTTTATGAAGCAAGCACGCCCATGGCTGAAACAGATTTAAAAGTGCCTTATATTTGTTTAAATGGTGCAGAAGTACGTGATGAATCATTCAATATTATGAATACCTCTCATTTAAATCATGAATTAGTAGAACGAATTAAAGCGATTCTTGATCGAGAAGACGTGTACTACCAAGTGTATACGAATAGAGGGATTTATACAGAAGATCCAACACGTGATTTAGATATCTATTTAGATATTGCAAGAAATGCAGGCCAACAAGGTGATGTTGAAAAGATTAAAGCAGGGATTCAAAAACGTATAGATAACGGGACACTCAAAATTGTCGATAATTACAAGGATATTGAAGATATTCCGGGAGAACTGATAATGAAAGTACTGGCGTTTAATCCAGATCTTGAAAAAATTGAACGTATTGGAAAAGAATTATCGGCCATATCAAGTCTTGCTGTTTCATCATCATCACGTGGTAATTTAGAAATTACGCATTCAGATGCTCAAAAAGGAATTGCATTAGAAACTATTGCTAATCAACTTCATATTGACTTACAAGATGTCATGGCGTTAGGAGATAATTTAAACGATGTATCCATGCTTGAACGCGTAGGCTATCCAGTTGCGATGGACAATGCGATGCCCGAAGTGAAAGCTATAGCTAAATTGGTTACAGATACCAATGAACATAGTGGTGTAGGTAAAGCAATTATGAAAGTTTTAACTGAAGAGAAATAAATAATGTTTAAGAGGTGTTAGAACGAAATGAAAGGACTTATTGTAGTAGGAAGTGCACAAGTAGGTTCACATACCAATGCACTAGCTAAATATTTAACAGGACAATTCGATAATCATGATGTCGACGTAGATATTTTTGATTTAGCTGAAAGACCATTAAATCAACTTGATTTTTCAGGAACAACACATTCAACAGAGGAAATTAAAGCCAATACAAAAGCGTTCCAAGACAAAGCAATGGAAGCGGATTTCCTAATTTTTGGTACGCCAAATTATCATGGTTCATATTCAGGCATTTTAAAAAATGCGTTAGATCACATTAATATGGAATATGTCAAAATGAAACCAGTGGGCTTAATTGGTAACAGTGGCGGTATCGTAAGTTCAGAACCACTCTCACATTTACGTGTCATTGTTCGTAGTTTATTAGGTATTGCTGTACCTACACAAATTGCGACACACGATTCGGATTATGCAAAATTAGAAGATGGCACACTGTATTTAAATGACGAAGAATTCCAATTACGCGCAAAACTATTTGTCGATCAAATTGTATCATTTGTCAATAACAGTCCGTACGAACATTTAAAATAAATTATAATAATGTTAAAAAACACACTTATAAAGGAAGAAACGAGTTTAAAGAGCGATAGGTATCGCTCTCTTTTTATTTAACGAGAAAGATTGTATATCATTTGGAGATAATTATAACTTGGTCAAGTGAATTGACTTAAAAAGATTAAAGGTACCTATCTATTGTATGACCTAATATTTATTTTTTTATTGCAAAAAATTTTAAAAGTATTGTGTTAAATGGTAAAACACATTATCCTAGAAGTGTATTTACATATAATATTATGTGTATTTTACATTTTAAAGTGTAAATAATTTATTTATTAGGGGGTAAATATGAGTAAAAGAAGACAAGGTCCTATTAACAAGAGATTGGATTTTATTTCTAATAAGTTAAATAAGTACTCTATAAGAAAATTCACTGTAGGAACAGCTTCAATATTAGTTGGTGCTACATTGATTTTTGGTCACGCTGACAATGAGGCAAAAGCAGCTGAAGAAAATCATATGGAAAATACTTCTCTAAATAGTATAGAGAATGATAACGACAAAAATAATCAAAAAATTGACTCATCTAATGAAACTGCTACAACATCAACAGAAGATGTAACAACAAAAGAAGCGCCATCAA
>NZ_KV810868.1:0-5916 GCF_001812925.1 Staphylococcus sp. HMSC057A08
AATGATACAAAGTTCATTCTTTAGTAATAAGAAACTTAAACAAATGTGGTACATTGATTTTGTTTTAAAGATAACATTGAAATTCACGATTATATACAGGATTTTAACTTATCAAACAGATTGAAACGAATGTCAGCATAGCGTGAGCTATTAAGCCGACTATTCGATAACTTTTGAGTTTGTTAAAGGTTTCGAGGCTCAACGTCAATAAAGCAATTGGAATAAAATAACTAGGGTAAAATTTTAAAAAAAGGAAAGAAATATTTTGAAGAAAAAAGGTGAGTTAGATATAACTTTTATTATGTCTACCGTTTTGAACATTTTATTTTTAGCTGGGTTAACTTTCTTAGTTCAATCAGAAAATTTATATATTTTAATTCCATACACTATTTTGATTTTTATAAATGCGGTTTATCTAGTTGTTAAGGCTATAAATATTACTAAAAATAGAGTATGACATTTAGGTGGATTTGAAACGAAGTTCTTCTTGTCTTGATACTATATAGAAATAATGCATAATTCGAGAGTTAATAACAAACAAATTATCCCTAGTAGATATCTAAGCTAGGAGAAGTTAGGCATTTTATTAAAATCAAACTTACGGTTATTATTTTTTAAATAGTTATTTAGACATAAGATTACTTATTAGAAGTCATCTGTAACTCATATATAACAGTGATATACTATTATGATCGCCTATCTCTCAGGCGTCAAATTTAGACGTAGAGAGGAGGTGCATTATTTTGTTAATCGTTTTGTTCACATCATAGCACCAGTCATCAGTGGCTATGCTGTTGCGTATTATACTTATTGGCTTAATAAACGTAACAAATAATTAATAGGTGACTATAAGTTAACACCATAAAAAATCCCCTCACTACGGCAATAGTGAGGGGATTGGTGCATTAATTGTTAATCATTTTCGTTAACAAAATTATAACACCGGTTAGCAGAGAAATGCAAAATAGTTTATCGATTACTAACTAGTGAGTGATTTTCAATAAAGATACTATTTCATTAGAGAAATTGACTATATTAGACATTATCAAAGATTTATGAAGTTGAAAAACATAATTGAAAATATTAAATATATTATCTTTTTAAGATATAGTTTTTTCTTATTATGAAAAAATAATGAGGACTTGAAACATAAAATACAGATATTCTTGTTGAATATTAAAATAGTTAGGAATATGAAAAAAGGGAGAATGTTATGAAAAAGAGGTTATACTGTATATTTTTAGTTATTATTATCTCAATATTTTTTTTACCTAAAGAATTAAATAAAGCAGAAATTGAAAAAGGAGTAACATTAGATATTGCTAGAAAACATTATTCTGCTAATAGTATAAAAAAGATAATTAAAAAAATTAGTGATTACAATGGTGATTATTTACAATTACATTTTTCTGATAATGAAAATTATAGTATTTACTCTAAAGTACTAAAACAAGAGTCAGATAAATCTAATAGGTACTATTTAACAAAAAAAGAATTAAAATCTATTGTCCAATATGCCAATGATAAAGATGTACAAGTCATTCCTGAATTAGATTTACCTAGTCATTCCAAAGCAATCTTAACATTATTAAGAAAGCATGATTTTAAGAGATATGAAAAAGTTGTTTCTAGTTATGATGAGAGTACGATTGATTTTTATGATAATAGACATGCAGTAAAATTCTCGAAAGACATGATAAAAGAAGTTAGTTCAATGTTTTATCAGAGTAAATATAAAAATAATCAGAAGATTTCTTTAGGTGGTGATGAAGTACCAGGAAGTGGTTCAAATCAAAAATCATTTATTAAATATATTAATACGATTTCTAATTATGCTAATTCGCAAAACTATGAAACCAAAATTTGGAATGATTCTATTACTAAAAATGGGCTTAAAAAACTAAATCACAATATAACCATAATGTATTGGAAACAAAAATATAAAAAAGATCCAAATCCTAAAGATTTTTTTAAACTAAATCACAATGTTGAAAATTTTAATAGTAACTCACTATATATTTTTCCACGTAACCAAAGTCATGAAGAAATAATTCAATCTCAAAACCTCATAAAAAAAACCAGAATAAATGATTTTAATACTAAACTCTTAAATCAAAAGACTAATTATAACACTAGGTTAAACGGTAAATCTTTAAGTTTTTGGGGAGAATTTTCATCAGAATTAAGTCAAAAGAAATTATTAGAATATATCTTTATATTTATAAATACTTTTTTTAAAAGTTAAAAAATTTAGGGCTATTTTTTAACTTTATAATTTTAAACCCAACAATTAAAAGTAAAAAAATATTATTGAATTTTTTAAAAATTTCGTTTACTATCAACTAAGTAAATAAAAGGAGTATAATTTTGGAAATTTTGAATTTTTTGATAATATATCCGCTATTCATGTCTCTTTTTTGGATGGTTGGTACAATAATTTACATATTTTTTTCAGAACTATGGTTAACACAGAAACCTAATAAAGAAATTGGGGACGAGGGAATATCATTTCTGATACCTTGCTTTAACGAAGAAGAAACAATTAAAGCTACAATAAAAAATCTATTGGCTCTCGATTTTCCTAACAAACAAATTATTGTCATTAATGATGGAAGCACTGACAACTCAGCTAAAATAATTTATGAATTGCAAAAATACCTTGATTTTACATTTATTGATTTAGAATTCAATAATGGAAAAGCTAATGCTTTAAATAAAGGTATTGATTATGCTAAATATGACTATGTTATGGGAATTGATGCTGACACTTTAATTGATGATAATGCACCGTATTTTATGATTGAGCATTTTAAGAAAAATCCTAAACTAGCTGCTGTAACTGGAAATCCTAGGATTAGAAATAAAAAATCAATCTTAGGTAAAATTCAGACTATTGAATATGCAAGTATGGTCGGGAGTATTAAACGAACTCAGGCTCTTACTGGCAAAATTAATACTATATCTGGAGTTTTCACTCTATTTAGAAAATCTGCAATTGAAAAAGTTGGGAAATGGGATATCGATATGATTACTGAAGATATTGCAATATCCTGGAAATTTCATCTAGCTGGATTACACATTAAATATGAACCTAGAGCATTATGCAGAATGCTTGTTCCTGAAACGATTCCTGGTCTTTGGAAGCAACGTTTACGATGGGCTCAAGGAGGCCAAGAAGTAGTGATTCGTGACTTAAAAAAAGGATTGAAGTCATTTAATTTGGCGATGTATTTTTTAATATTTGAGCAAATCTTTTCGTTGATATGGATTTATAGTGTCTTATTAGTATTAATTTTCAATATAATTAATGCAAATCTATTAGATTATTATTTTTTAAAATATAAACTTTCATTACTCGTTTTATCTGCCTTAATTTTAACGTTTTTAAATGCAGTTCAATTTACTATTGCATTAATTGCAGATAGCAAATACGAAAAAATCAATATATTTACTATTGTTTATTTAAGCTGGTATTCGACAGTATATTGGGTTATCAATGCACTTGTGTCTAGTTTAGCTTTTCCTAAAGCAATTAGAAGAAAGAAAGGGGAATTTGCGACATGGACAAGTCCAGACAGAGGAAAAGATTGAATAATTTTTTTTTGCTACACTGTTTAAGAGAAATATTAACGTTTATCATTAGCATTATTTTTTGGTCGTATTTTATCTGTGCATGTGTTTTAATCATAGGTTCTTTATTGAATAGACATGATGAATTATTATTAACTATTAGAACTATTTTAAATATAGATAGAAATACTATAGTGAAATTATTTAACCTTTCATTAAAATTTATAATCTTAGATATATTTATATTCTCACTTTTTTTAATTAGCAGAAAAATTTCGTATAAAAAAGAGGGCATTGATCATGGGGATCTTTTCTAATTTTTTTAAACTTTTAGGTATATTTATCATAAGTTTTTTAATGGTAAATAATGCAACAATTTATGCTAAAGAAACTAATAATAAGAAAACATCAAATAATAATGATGAAGAGGGCGCTTTAGCACTTAATTATCACAGGGTACGTGATGATAGTTGGATTGAAAGTATATTATTTAGTATTTCTAACAGTAAAGAAATTTATGACTATAGCGTAACAAAAGATGAATTTGAAAAAGAAATAAAGTGGTTAAAAAAACATAAAGCTAGATTTTTAACTGAAAGAGAATTACAAGAATATAAAAGTAAAGGGCAGTTTCCTAAAAGAAGTGTTTGGATTAGTTTTGATGATATGGATATATCCGTTTATGAAAATGCTCATCCTATATTAAAAAAATATAATATACCTGCTACTGGATTTATAATTACAAATCATGTGGGGGATAAAGATTTTAATAATCTTAATATGATTTCTAAAAAACAATTGAAAGAGATGAAAAGATCAAATATTTGGACTTTCAGTTCACACACTGATGATACGCACGCTATTACTAAAGATAATACATCGATGATGAAAAAGAAAAGTGATAGACAACTTAAAAAAGATATCAAAAAAAGTAATACATACATTAAAAAACATTTTAATAAAGAAAATAACTCTATTGCTTATCCATATGGTGAAGGCGATAAACGTATCATAAATGTGTTGAAATCCGAAGGCATTGAGTATGCTTATAAACTGGAAGATAAAGCAATAAGTCACAAAGATGATAATTATAATATTCCGAGAATATTAACAAATAAAGATTCTTTTAATAAATTAATCAAAAAGTGGGACGGCTTTAAATATGACACAAACTAGAAAAAAAAAAGAATTAATTTATCTTAGAGCATTTCTTTGTACTATGATTGTACTTACACATATACTGACACAGTATATGCGAGATATAAGTGGAAATGACATATCTCAACTTAAAGTAATTTATTATGTTCAAAATTTATTTATTTTTGGAACACCATGTTTCATTATTCTATCTCAACTTTTAACAACATTAAATTATTCAGAATTAAAAATTAATTATTTAGTAACACGCTTCAAATACATTTTCTTACCTTATCTAATCATGGGGAGTTTTTATTGTTATAGCGAAGCAAGAAAATTAGGAGATTCTTTTTGGCATCAATTATATCAAAATGTACTTTTAGGATATTGGTATGGATATTTTATAATCGTTATTCTTCAATATTTCATTTTAAGTTATATTATTTATAAAATTTCACCAAGACTATTTAACAGTAAAATTTTGTTATTGTTTTCCTTTTTCTTACAATTTGGATTTTTATATTTACTACATAATAATAATTCATTTACATCAAATTTACATAAATACTATCCATTAAGTGACAACACATTTATTTTAGGTTGGATTTTCTTTTTCTTTTTAGGAGGTTATATAGGTTACAATTACAATAAGATAATCGAATATTTAAAGGCATTTCCAATAGTCATATTAGTATTTTCAATTATTTCTTTTTTAATATTTGTCTTTGCTTTTGGAAAACATGATTATTGGAATGTTACTAGTTATACTGAAACATTGATGTTATACCATACATTTATGTTTTTAATGTTATTAAGCTTATTCATACACTTTAAAAAATTCATTTTTGGAGTTGTTAATATGATTAATGCTTTTTCATTTTTTATTTATTTATTGCATCCAATTATGACAGAATATATCTATCAGTATACTTCAATATTTATAAATACTACTCTAATATTTATAATACTTTCTTTAATTACTACTATAGGTATTTGTATTGGTATTGGAATGATTTTAAGAGAATTTTATGTTTGTCGTTTTATTATTGGGAAACAACCATATAAATTAAAAATTAATTTCACAGAATAAATTTTAAAAATTTAATATTAAAGCTTAGCAAATAATAATAAACATAAAATGACTTATCGGAAGCTAACTATTATCGCATATTAAGAGATGATATAATATACAGGTCGCCTATCTCTCAG
>NZ_KV810869.1:0-27014 GCF_001812925.1 Staphylococcus sp. HMSC057A08
TGTTAAATTGTTTATATCTGAAATAGTTCATACAGAAGACTCCTTTTTGTTAAAATTATACTATAAATTCAACTTTGCAACAGAACCGTATTATGGAATAGAGATGTTGGTAACATTTATACAGGATCATTATACTTAAGTTTAATTTCGTTATTACAGAACCACACATTCCAACCAGAAGAGAAAGTATGTCTATTTAGTTATGGTTCAGGAGCAGTAGGAGAAATCTTTAGTGGTTCAATCGTTAAAGGATATGACAAAGCATTAGATAAAGAGAAACACTTAAATATGCTAGAATCTAGAGAGCAATTATCAGTCGAAGAATACGAAACATTCTTTAACAGATTTGATAATCAAGAATTTGATTTCGAACGTGAATTGACACAAGATCCATATTCAAAAGTATACTTATACAGTATAGAAGACCATATCAGAACATATAAGATAGAGAAATAAACTAGTGGCCGATTGTGCTTGATGAGCTTGGGACATAAATCCTAACTCGAAATAAATAAGCATATCACTAAACTGATTTTTTAAAGTTTACAGTGATATGCTTATTTTTTTATCTTACGATTTTGTACGTGCATGCTTGCCTAGGGGTATGGCTCGAGCCATTAGTCTCTCGCACATACTATTCCCTCAGGCGTCAGCACTTACAAAATCGGTTGTAATTTTCATTTTTATACGCATTCTTACTGAGATTATACTAATAAGAGGAATAGTAAAAGCAATTCTAAGTAAAATTGCAGATAAGAGGTTTGTTAAAAGCAGTTCTCAGTAAAATTACAGATAAGAGGTACGTTAAAAGCAGTTCTAAGTAAAATTGCAGATAAGAGGTACGTTAAAAGCAGTTCTAGGCAAAATTGCAGATAAGAGGTGCGTTAAAAGCAGTTCTCAGTAAAATTGCTGATAAGGGGTAAGTTAAAAGCAATCCTAAGTAAAATTGCAGATAAGAGGTAAGTTAAAAGCAATCCTAAGTAAAATTGCAGATAAGGGGTACAGAAAAACTAGACTTGATTACAAAATGGAGCTTGGGACATAAATGATTTTTTAAAAATGAGATGAGACGTAGATTAACTCCATAATCAATACGAATCTATCGACTTCTTTATTTATGATATTCATCTCTTTTTAATGGAAATAAAAGTGCGATTAATGTGATAATACAGTTACGTTAATTAAAAAAATAAAAATGCAAGGAGAGGTAATATGCTAACTGTATATGGACATAGAGGATTACCTAGTAAAGCTCCGGAAAATACAATTGCATCATTTAAAGCTGCTTCAGAAGTAGAAGGTATAAACTGGTTGGAGTTAGATGTTGCAATTACAAAAGATGAACAACTGATTATCATTCATGATGATTATTTAGAACGGACTACAAATATGTCCGGGGAAATAACTGAATTGAATTATGATGAAATTAAAGATGCTTCTGCAGGATCTTGGTTTGGTGAAAAATTCAAAGATGAACATTTGCCAACTTTCGATGATGTAGTAAAAATAGCAAATGAATATAATATGAATTTAAATGTAGAATTAAAAGGTATTACTGGACCGAATGGACTAGCACTTTCTAAAAGTATGGTTAAGCAAGTGGAAGAACAATTAACAAACTTAAATCAGAATCAAGAAGTGCTCATTTCAAGCTTTAATGTTGTGCTTGTTAAACTTGCAGAAGAAATCATGCCACAATATAACAGAGCAGTTATATTCCATACAACTTCGTTTCGTGAAGACTGGAGAACACTTTTAGATTACTGTAATGCTAAAATAGTAAACACTGAAGATGCCAAACTTACTAAAGCAAAAGTAAAAATGGTAAAAGAAGCGGGTTATGAATTGAACGTATGGACTGTAAACAAACCAGCACGTGCAAACCAACTTGCTAATTGGGGAGTTGATGGTATCTTTACAGACAATGCAGATAAAATGGTGCATTTGTCTCAATAGAAAGTTAGAGGTGAGTCTTACGTTTCAGTGACGGTAGACTTACCTTTAACATGTTACATACTAAAAAATTAATTTGAATAAGAAAGAGAGACATATATGAAATACGATGATTTTATAGTAGGAGAAACATTCAAAACAAAAAGCCTTCATATTACAGAAGAAGAAATTATCCAATTTGCAACAACTTTTGATCCTCAATATATGCATATAGATAAAGAAAAAGCAGAACAAAGTAGATTTAAAGGTATCATTGCATCTGGCATGCATACACTTTCAATATCATTTAAATTATGGGTAGAAGAAGGTAAATACGGAGAAGAAGTTGTAGCAGGAACACAAATGAATAACGTTAAATTTATTAAACCTGTATACCCAGGTAATACATTGTACGTTATCGCTGAAATTACAAATAAGAAATCCATAAAAAAAGAAAATGGACTCGTTACAGTGTCACTTTCAACATACAATGAAAATGAAGAAATTGTATTTAAGGGAGAAGTAACAGCACTTATTAATAATTCATAATAAAACAGTGAAGCAACCATCGTTATGGATTGCTTCACTGTTTTGTTATTCATCTATATCGTATTTTTTATTACCGTTCTCATATAGCTCATCATACACTTTACCTGAGATTTTGGCATTGTAGCTAGCCATTCCTTTATCTTGTACATCTTTAACATTAATAGCCATCATCATGTTTGGATTATCTTTATCATATGATATAAACCACCCAATTTGTCTGCCAGTTTCTCCTTGTTTCATTTTGAGTTCTGCAGTACCGGATTTGCCAATTAAGTTTGCATAAGATCTATAAATATCTTCTTTATGTGTTTTATTTACGACTTGTTGCATACCATCAGTTAATAGATTGATATTTTCTTTGGAAATAATATTTTTCTTCCAAACTTTGTTTTTCGTGTCTTTTAATAAGTGAGGTGCGTTAATATTGCCATTATTTTCTAATGCGCTATAGATTGAAAGGATCTGTACTGGGTTAATCAGTATTTCACCTTGTCCGTAACCTGAATCAGCTAATAATATTTCATTATCTAAATTTTTGTTTGAAATTTGAGCATTATAAAATGGATAATCACTTGGTATATCTTCACCAACACCTAGTTTTTTCATGCCTTTTTCAAATTTCTTACTGCCTAATTCGAGTGCTACTCTAGCAAAGAAAATGTTATCTGATGATTCTATTGCTTGTTTTAAGTCGATATTACCATTTACCACTTCATATCTTGTAACGTTGTAACCACCCCAAGATTTATCTTTTTGCCAACCTTTACCATCGATTTTATAACTTGTTTTATCGTCTAATGTTTTGTTATTTAACCCAATCATTGCTGTTAATATTTTTTGAGTTGAACCTGGTGAAGTTGTAATCTGGAACTTGTTGAGCAGAGGTTCTTTTTTATCTTCGGTTAATTTATTATATTCTTCGTTACTCATGCCATACATAAATGGATAGACGTCATATGAAGGTGTGCTTACAAGTGCTAATAATTCACCTGTTTGAGGGTGGATAGCAGTACCTGAGCCATAATCATTTTTCATGTTGTTATAAATACTCTTTTGAACTTTAGCATCAATAGTTAGTTGAATATCTTTGCCATCTTTTTTCTTTTTCTCTATTAATGTATGTGCGATTGTATTGCTATTATCGTCAACGATTGTGACACGATAGCCATCTTCATGTTGGAGCTTTTTATCGTAAAGTTTTTCGAGTCCCTTTTTACCAATAACTGCATCATCTTTATAGCCTTTATATTCTTTTTGTTTTAATTCTTCAGAGTTAATGGGACCAACATAACCTAATAGATGTGAAGTCGCTTTTCCTAGAGGATAGTTACGACTTTCTGTTTCATTAGTTGTAAGATGAAATTTTTTTGCGAAATCACTTAAATATTCATCCATTTTTTTAACGGTTTTAAGTGGAACGAAGGTATCATCTTGTACCCAATTTTGATCCATTTGTTGTTTGATATAGTCTTCAGAAATACTTAGTTCTTTAGCGATTGCTTTATAATCTTTTTTAGATACATTCTTTGGAACGATGCCTATCTCATATGCTGTTCCTGTATTGGCCAATTCCACATTGTTTCGGTCTAAAATTTTACCACGTTCTGATTTTAAATTTTCAATATGTATGCTTTGGTCTTTCTGCATTCCTGGAATAATGACGCTATGATCCCAATCTAACTTCCACATACCATCTTCTTTAACAAAATTAAATTGAACGTTGCGATCAATGTTACCGTAGTTTGTTTTAATTTTATATTGAGCATCTACTCGTTTTTTATTTTTAGATACTTTTTTTATTTTACGATCCTGAATGTTTATATCTTTAACGCCTAAACTATTATATATTTTTATCGGACGTTCAGTCATTTCTACTTCACCATTATCGCTTTTAGAAATATAACTGCTATCTTTATAAACTTGTTTGAAATTTTTATCTTCAATTGCATCAATAGTATTATTAATTTCTTTATCTTTTGAAGCATAAAAATATATACCAAACCCGACAACTACAACTATTAAAATAAGTGGAACAATTTTTATCTTTTTCATCAATAACCTCCTTATATAAGACTACATTTGTAGTATATTACAAATGTAGTATTTATGTCAAAATAATGTTATAATTTTTGTGATATGGAGGTGTAGAAGGTGTTATCATCTTTTTTAATGTTAAGTATAATCAGTTCATTGCTCACGATATGTGTAATTTTTTTAGTGAGAATGCTCTATATAAAATATACTCAAAATATTATGTCACATAAGATTTGGTTATTAGTGCTCGTCTCCACGTTAATTCCATTAATACCATTTTACAAAATATCGAATTTTACATTTTCAAAAGATATGATGAATCGAAATGTATCTGACACGACTTCTTCGGTTAGTCATATGTTAGATGGTCAACAATCATCTGTTACGAAAGACTTAGCAATTAATGTTAATCAGTTTGAGACCTCAAATATAACGTATATGATTCTTTTGATATGGGTATTTGGTAGTTTGTTGTGCTTATTTTATATGATTAAGGCATTCCGACAAATTGATGTTATTAAAAGTTCGTCATTGGAATCGTCATATCTTAATGAACGACTTAAAGTATGTCAAAGTAAGATGCAGTTCTACAAAAAGCATATAACAATTAGTTATAGTTCAAACATTGATAATCCGATGGTATTTGGTTTAGTGAAATCCCAAATTGTACTACCAACTGTCGTAGTCGAAACCATGAATGACAAAGAAATTGAATATATTATTCTACATGAACTATCACATGTGAAAAGTCATGACTTAATATTCAACCAGCTTTATGTTGTTTTTAAAATGATATTCTGGTTTAATCCTGCACTATATATAAGTAAAACAATGATGGACAATGACTGTGAAAAAGTATGTGATAGAAACGTTTTAAAAATTTTGAATCGCCATGAACATATACGTTATGGTGAATCGATATTAAAATGCTCTATTTTAAAATCTCAGCACATAAATAATGTGGCAGCACAATATTTACTAGGTTTTAATTCAAATATTAAAGAACGTGTTAAGTATATTGCACTTTATGATTCAATGCCTAAACCTAATCGAAACAAGCGTATTGTTGCGTATATTGTATGTAGTATATCGCTTTTAATACAAGCACCGTTACTATCTGCACATGTTCAACAAGACAAATATGAAACAAATGTATCATATAAAAAATTAAATCAACTAGCTCCGTATTTCAAAGGATTTGATGGAAGTTTTGTGCTTTATAATGAACGGGAGCAAGCTTATTCTATTTATAATGAACCAGAAAGTAAACAACGATATTCACCTAATTCTACTTACAAAATTTATTTAGCGTTAATGGCATTCGACCAAAATTTACTCTCATTAAATCATACTGAACAACAATGGGATAAACATCAATATCCATTTAAAGAATGGAACCAAGATCAAAATTTAAATTCTTCAATGAAATATTCAGTAAATTGGTATTACGAAAATTTAAACAAACATTTAAGACAAGATGAGGTTAAATCTTATTTAGATCTAATTGAATATGGTAATGAAGAAATATCAGGGAATGAAAATTATTGGAATGAATCTTCATTAAAAATTTCTGCAATAGAACAGGTTAATTTGTTGAAAAATATGAAACAACATAACATGCATTTTGATAATAAGGCTATTGAAAAAGTTGAAAATAGTATGACTTTGAAACAAAAAGATACTTATAAATATGTAGGTAAAACTGGAACAGGAATCGTGAATCACAAAGAAGCAAATGGATGGTTCGTAGGTTATGTTGAAACGAAAGATAATACGTATTATTTTGCTACACATTTAAAAGGCGAAGACAATGCGAATGGCGAAAAAGCACAACAAATTTCTGAGCGTATTTTAAAAGAAATGGAGTTAATATAATGGATAATAAAACGTATGAAATATCATCTGCAGAATGGGAAGTTATGAATATCATTTGGATGAAAAAATATGCAAGTGCGAATAATATAATAGAAGAAATACAAATGCAAAAGGACTGGAGTCCAAAAACCATTCGTACACTTATAACGAGATTGTATAAAAAGGGATTTATAGATCGTAAAAAAGACAATAAAATTTTTCAATATTACTCTCTTGTAGAAGAAAGTGATATAAAATATAAAACATCTAAAAACTTTATCAATAAAGTATACAAAGGCGGTTTCAATTCACTTGTCTTAAACTTTGTAGAAAAAGAAGATCTATCACAAGATGAAATAGAAGAATTGAGAAATATATTGAATAAAAAATAAAATTGTTGTGTTTACAACAATACATAGAAAACAGAGGAAACAATCAAGTCGTTGAATATTTCCTCTGTTTTTTAGTTGAAAAAATTAACCGAAAGCCTGAATGCAAGTCTTGATTAAATCAATAATGCTTGTAATAACACCAGTGAAATCCATATGCATACCCTCTTTCTATTTAAGATACATTAAGTATAATATCAAACAAATAAAAAATGTTAAAAATTCCCTAATTGGCTATTTAGATTGCATAAATGTCAAAAATTTGAAAAACATACAACGACTTTGCATAAAAAATCGTCATATTGGAAATACGTAATTTATTGAAATAATAAAAAAAATAAAAGAACGAAGATGATAACCTAAGTGAGGTTTTAAGTTGTTCTAAGGTTTAATTTAATTTATGTTAAAATAGTTGGTATAAAAATACATGATAAACTATAAACTAAATTCAAAATAACTTATGGGGTAGGCAATTATGGAAAATAAAATATAAATGATAATGAAAAAAGAGTGCTAAGGGAAATTTATAACCATCATAATATTTCGCGTACTCAAATATCTAAAAATCTTGAGATTAATAAGGCAACGATTTCTAGTATTTTGAATAAGTTAAAGTATAAATCTCTTGTTAATGAGGTTGGTGAGGGTGATAGCACGAAGAGTGGTGGTAGAAAACCTATTCTTCTGAAGGTTAATCATCTTTATGGTTATTTTATTTCTTTGGATTTAACTTATAGTTCTGTTGAAGTGATGTACAATTATTTTGATGGTAATGTCATTAAGCATGAATCTTATGATTTACCTGATGAAAAGGTTAGTAGTATATTAAGCATAATAAAAAAACATATTGATATTCAGGAGAAACTTGATACTTATAACGGACTATTAGGTGTGTCTGTTTCTATACATGGAGTTGTGGATAATGAGCAGCATGTGACATATTTACCATTCCATGAAACTGAAGGAATTTCAATTGCTAAGAAAATAAAAGAAATTACTAATGTTCCAGTCGTAGTTGAAAATGAAGCGAATCTTTCAGCGTTATATGAACGTAATTTTAATCATAATTTATCCTACAATAATCTTATTGCTTTAAGTATACATAAAGGTATTGGTGCTGGGCTTATTATTAATAATCAATTGTATCGTGGTGCAAATGGGGAAGCGGGTGAAATTGGAAAAACACTTGTCTCAAAAGTTAGCGATAATGTGGAGATCTTTCATAAGATTGAAGATATTTTTTCACAAGAAGCTTTACTGCATAATTTAAGTAATCAACTAAATGAGAAGATGACGCTTAGCAAATTAATTCAATTTTATAATGAAAAAAATCCAGTCGTAGTTGAAGAAATGGAACAATTTATAAATAAAATTGCTGTTTTAATACATAATTTAAACACCCAGTTTAATCCGAATGCAATTTACATTAACTGTCCATTGTTCAATGAAATGCCTGAAATATTAGAAGCAATTAAGAACCAGTTCAAACAATATTCACGTAACGAAATTCAAATAAAGTTAACATCTAATGTCAAATTTGCAACTTTGCTAGGTGGTACATTAGCAATTATCCAAAAAGTACTACAGATTAATGATATTTACTTAGATATAAAAGCATAAAAAACTAATTCAAATGAATAATCAAAGTTCGTAATTGTCTTTATAAAAAAATCCCTCAATCCGAATTGAATTTTCGGATTGAGGGATTTTTATAGTTCTATTGCAGAAGAAAACTATTTTAAAAATGCTGGTAAATGTTGATAGCCACCTCTAACGTTAACAATATTCGTAAATCCTTTATATTCTAATATTCCTACCGCTATTGAACTTCTAACACCTGATTGACAATGTACATAAATTAGGTCATTTTTATCGAAAGGTATATCTTCATTTAAAAGTTTACCGTGAGGAATATGAATTGCTTGTTTTAAATGACCTTTACGCCATTCATCATCATTACGAACATCTAATACATTATGTTCTTCACCAGTCATTTCAGAACTATGAATAGATGATGTGACGATATTTGTTTGTGGCAAACGGTAACTTTTTACATTTTCAAAACCAATTAATTGTAAAGCATGAATAGCTTGTTGAACGGTAGATTTATCGCCAATTAATTCAATATCTTAGTCATAATCTAAATACCAACCAATTTGATTTATAAAAGTTTTATTAAAAGGAATATTGATAGTTCCATGCATATGACCACCATGGAATGCTTCTTTACTTCGAAGATCAAAAGCAGTTTGTGTATTGCTTGAACTAGGGTAAACATTATATGGTTGGTACATTTGCATACCAAATTGATTTATTTTTTTCATTTGTGAAAAATGGTGTGGTGGAGCTGGCTGATTGAGTGTTAAAGTTTCGATAAATGAAGTTTCATCTTTAACATTAAAAGCCCAGTTGTTTATTTTCTCATAACCCAAAGTAGTTGTAGGTAATGAACCTAGCGCTTTACCACAAGGACTCCCTGCACCATGACCTGGCCAAATTTGAATATAGTCTGGTAATGTTGCAGCAAATTGTATGGACTGATACATTTGTTTTGCTCCGATTTTTGTAGAACCTTCAACATTTACAGCTTTTTCTAATAGATCTGGTCTACCTACATCACCAACAAAGATGAAGTCACCGCTAAATAATCCCATTGGTATACTGGAACCCCCACCTTCGTCAGTAAGTAAAAAACTAATACTCTCAGGGGGATGGCCTGGAGTGTGTAAGACTTCTAATTTAATCTTTCCTAAATAGATAATATCTTGATGCTTAACGAAATGTGTTTGTTTAGGCATATTTTTATAATTAAATTCATCTTTACCTTCATCAGATACGTATATACTTGCATTCAATTTATTTGCCACATCTCTAATACCTGAAGCAAAATCAGCATGAATATGTGTTTCTGCAGCTTTAGTAATTGTGAATCCTTCTTTATCTGCAACTTTTAAATATTTTGTTAAATCTCGTATAGGGTCAATAATCATTGCTTCTCCTGTACGTTGACATCCAATTAAATAAGATGCTTGTGAAAAATTGTCTTCATAAAATTGTTTGAAAAACAAAAAAAACTCCTTTTTAAAATAGATTTTATTGATTAGATAAATAAGTTATGATTTGCTTGCTCAGTATGTCCAATATAAGTACCTACGCCACCATAATCGACTTCATCTCTTAATTCTTCTTTTGAAATTCCCATAACATCCATACTCATGGTACAAGCAATTAACTTTATATCTTGATCGATTGCTTGATCGATAAGTGAGTATAAAGAATCAACATTTTTCTTGTTCATTACATAACGCATCATAATATTACCTAGTCCAAACATATTCATTTTTGATAATGGCATATGTATTGGATCCTTAGGTAACATAAGGTCAAACATTTTGGAAATACCTTTCTTTTTAACGCGAGTTGATTGCGCTTTTTTTAATGCGTTGAGGCCCCAAAAAGTAAAGAAAATAGTTACATCTTTACCTGCTGCTTTAGCGCTATTTGCGATGATCATTGCTGCTACTGCCTTATCTAACTCACCGCTAAATAAAACAATTGTTGTACCTGTAGCAGTGTCATTGATTTCAAATTCTTTTGGCTTTTCTTTTTGAATAATTGCATTAATTACATTTGCTTCTTCAGTAAGATTTACAAGGGTATTCCCTGTTTGTTTCGCCCAACTTTTAATATCACTATTGAAACCAGGATCTGTAACTGTTACCTCGATTTGCTCACCCGTTGAAATATTGTTAATTTCTTTACTGATATTAACAATAGGTCCAGGGCACTGAAGACCTCTAAAATCAAATTGTTTACGATTCTCTTTGATTTCAATATCTTTTTCTATTAAAGGAGCACTATTGAAGTTCTTTGCTTCATAATCTTTATATCCACCCTTTAAATTCACGACATCATAACCTTGTTTGGCTAAATAATCGCAAGCTTTAGTGCTTCGGTTACCGCTTCTTATCGGAAAAAACAGAAGAAGAAGTGGCTGAGTTATTAAAAGAAGACAACATTTCATATGCAGACGCTTGGGAAGATGAAGAATATCGTGAAGCATTACAACAAGAGCTAATCAATTTAATTGGTTTTGTGATTGAGCCTCAAGATTTATTTAGTCACTTAATTCAGAAAATTGAAACTCAAACATTTGAAATCGAAGATTTGCATAAAGCGATTAATAAAATCGAAGAATCAACACGTGGTGAAGACAGTGAAGAGGACTTTGACCATTTATTCGCAGATATGGATTTAAACTCGACACGTTTAGGGAATACAAATGCAGCACGAACAAAACTCATCTCAAAAGTTATGGTTAATCTAGCGACCCTTCCTTTTGTGCATAGCGATATTGAAATTGATATGTTAGGGGATGCTTATGAATATTTAATCGGTCAATTTGCGGCTAATGCAGGTAAAAAAGCGGGAGAATTCTATACGCCACAACAAGTGTCTAAAATTTTAGCTAAGATTGTCACAACGAATAAACCGAATTTAAAAAATGTTTATGACCCAACATGTGGTTCAGGTTCATTATTGTTACGTGTTGGACGTGAAGCTGATGTTCGCTTCTATTATGGTCAAGAATATAACAATACCACATTCAACTTAGCACGAATGAATATGTTACTTCACGATGTGAACTATACGCGTTTTAAAATTGATAATGATGATACGTTAGAAAATCCAGCTTTTAGAGGCGAAAAGTTTGATGCCGTAGTTGCCAATCCACCTTATAGTGCCAAATGGAGTGCCGATCCATCATTTTTAGATGATGAACGTTTTAGCGGTTATGGTAAATTAGCTCCTAAATCAAAAGCAGATTTTGCCTTTATTCAACACATGATTCATTATTTAGATGATAATGGTACAATGGCCGTTGTTTTACCCCATGGTGTATTATTCCGTGGTGCAGCAGAGGGCACGATTCGTAAATATTTAATTGAAGAAAAGAATTATCTAGATGCAGTCATTGGATTACCAGCAAACCTATTCTTTGGAACAAGTATTCCCACAAGTATATTAGTATTTAAAAAATGCCGAGAAGATAGTGATAATGTATTATTCATTGATGCTTCTCAATCATTTGAAAAAGGTAAAAACCAAAATCATTTGACAGATGAAGACGTTGATAAAATTGTAGAAACATATCGTAATAGAGAAACCATTGATAAGTTTAGCTATGTAGCCTCTTTAGATGAAATCAAAGAAAATGACTATAACTTAAATATCCCTAGATATGTCGACACATTTGAAGAAGAAGAACCGATTGATTTAGACCAAGTACAACAACAACTCTCAGATATTGATAAAGAAATTTCAGATGTTGAATCAGAAATCAACAACTACCTCAAAGAACTAGGAGTGTTGAAAAATGAATAAGCAGACAAATACTCCAGAATTAAGATTTCCAGAATTTAAAAATGTATGGAAAAATAATATTTTAAAAAATATGGCTACAACATTTAGCGGGGGCACACCGTCGTCAACTAATAAGAGTTTATATGCTGGAGAAATACCTTTTATACGATCAGGTGAAATTAATTCTTTAATAACTGAAATGAAAATTTCCCAGAAAGCTTTAGAAAAATCTTCAGCTAAAATGGTCAATGAAGGAGATATTTTATACGCATTATATGGAGCTACTAGTGGTGAAGTAGCAATAAGTAAAATTGAAGGCGCGATTAATCAGGCGGTATTATGCATAAGAACAAAGCAAATCACAAGTTTTCTTTACCAATATTTAAAGCTAAAGAAATCTAATATATTAAATAAATATTTACAAGGGGGACAAGGTAATTTATCAGCAAAAATAATTAAAAATATAGTATTATCAATGCCTGATACTAAAGAACAGCGAAAGATAGGTGATTTCTTTAGCAAACTCGACCAACAAATCGAATTGGAAGAGAAGAAGTTAGAATTATTAGAGCAACAAAAGCGTGGATATATGCAAAAAGTTTTTTCTCAAGAGTTGAGATTTAAAGATAAAAAGGATAATTATTATTCTGATTGGAAAAATTATCAATTAAAAGACCTCACGTATTATAAAAATGGGAAAGGCTATGAAAAAGTAGCTACAACTAATGGAAAATATAACATTATAAATTTAAATAGCATTGGCGTAAAAGGAGAGTTAAAAGATTCAGGAAAATATACAGATTTTGAAGATGATACATTGTTAAAAAATGATTTAATTATGATTTTAAGTGATGTAGCTAAAGGGAATTTAATTGGAATGACTGCAATTATAGATGAAAATAATAAATATTTATTGAATCAAAGAATAGCTTTACTGAGAATAAAAAATTCTCTAATTACGAATGCTTATTTTCTATATCTTTATATTAATTTTAACCGAAAATATTTCATTAACATGAGTACTGGAATGTCACAATTAAATATCAATAAAAAAACTGTCGAAGATTTCCAAGTTAATTTACCCAGCATAGAAGAACAGAATAAAATTGCGATTTTATTTAAAAATTATGAAGATACTATCAAAAAACAAGCATCAAAAGTGAAACTATTAAAACAACGTAAACAAGGATTATTACAGAAGATGTTTGTATAATTCTTATAACGACCTATTATGTTAATTAAAAATAGAACAAATTAAAGAGTAGATTCCCTCTCAACTGAAATTTAACGCTCTAATAATTATTATTTATAATTTAAAGTATTTAAAATATAATTTAGGAGGAAGCAGAATGGCTATATTTTATGTATATCAAGGTGAAACTTATTTTGATGAACGAGATGGTGGTTTTCTTTGGTCTCCAAAGTTAAATGAAAGTGGTCATCAAAATAGTGGTTATAATATGATGACTAATATAAAAAAAGGTGATTTTATTCTTCATCATCATGAAGGAAATTTAATGGCTATTAGTATTGCTCAAACAGATTATTTTGAAGCTGAAAAACCAGTATATCAAAATAATAAAGGAGCTTCTTGGAATAATGATGGTTATAGAATAAATACTTATTATAATGAGTTTCATACACCAATTAAGATGGGTGATCATAAAAATTGGTTAGCTTCGCATCATAAAGAAAATAGTGCTTTTACAAGACAAGGAAAGGGAAAACAACAATATATGTGTTCAATAGATGATGAGCATGCTTTTTATCTATTGAAGGAAGCAATTAAATTTAATAAAAATACTCAAGTAATTAAATATTTAAATAATGCATTAAAAGATATTGTCGATTATGGTGAATATGAAGAAGAAGAAAAAGGAATTATTGACGATTTAATTGCAAAGAAAGAAGAATCAAAACCTAAATATAGTAGTGTACAAAAAGGACAAGAGATGACAGAAACATCTTCTAATAAAACAAAGAAGCCTAAAAGAAATCCTAAAGTTGCAGCTGATGCTCTAGCTCTTGCGGATTATAAATGTGAATATAATGTGAGTGACAGAACATTTGAAAGAAAATCTGGTAAGGGTTACACAGAACCACATCATTTAATACCTATTAGTAAATATAGAGACTTTAATTATACAAAATGTAGTTTAGATGTTATGCAAAATATTGTTTCGCTTTGTAGTCATTGTCATAATTTGCTTCATTATGGGAAATTTAAGGATAAAGAACCTATTTTGGAAAAACTATATAATGAAAGAAAAGATTTATTAACCAGTGTTGGTTTAGATATTACTCTAGAAGGTCTCAAAAAATATTATAAATAGAATGGTATAAAGAAAATTAATAAACGGAATATCCTTTGTTTTATATTAAAAGACGCTCTGTTTAGTTTATTATTTATTAAATTATAATAGTTTATAGATAATCATTTATCAAAAATATAGGAGCATTCCTCACCGCTAAGTGAAGAATGCTCTAGTTTTATTAGAATATAGTTTTCATTTTGATAGGTAATGGTTAATAATTGTCTTTAAATCATTGTTAAGTACCGTTGTAATAGAGTCATCATTCATAAAATCTTCATATATTTTATGGAGTATTTCTTCATCTTCAATCGCTGTAAAATGATATACTAGTCCTTTTACGATCGATATATAATTTGTGATGCCATCATTGTTACTCTCTTATCATATAGTTATAACATTCTTGTAATCTACCGTCTATTTCACGCATTTCTTTGTTATTCATACTATCTTGACCTGTAAGTAGAGAAATTGTTATGAATCCATACTTCATAGGTATCTATAGCAATAGCATCATAACGAATGTTAATGTTAACATTGGGATAATTTCCATATTTTTAAGTCAGTTAATGAATCCTTTGCCATAATCAGCAGAATTCTTCTTTAAATCTTTATCCTGTGATAATTGTTTTCCTTTTACATAATATGTTTTTGCTTTTTCATCTAATTTAGCTTCACGAATTTTGTCCTTAGCAATCTTTTATAATCTGCCACGTTTCTGCCTCCTGTTAATTTAAGTAATGTGTCTCCATGTTATATTCATACACGTTTTTTACATTATTTCTTCTCTCAGTATTGTCTATAGACAGTCGTCTGTTGCTATAAGACCATGTATAAATTTAAAGCCTTCTGAACCAGCAGTAGAATCTATAAATTCCATATGACTATAAACATCGACATGACTGTTAATGCAAAACTCTATCTGCTTCAGATAATCATATATTTCGTGAAACATATTAAATGATTTATAGAATAAAACTAAATCATAATCTGTATTACGTATTTTAACGTTAAGTTCATTTAATTTAGGATAGTAGCCCACTATAAAGTCTTCTTCATTATCAGTATAAACTTTTTCGATATGATAGTTTTTTTCCTTAGCAATTTTTGTAAGTATTTCTAGTTGCTCTTCTAAGGATACTCCGAATTGTGATTCATTTCCTTCATTCAAGTAGATTGCAGCTGTTTTCATTATTATCATCTCCGATTATTCGTTTAGGTAGGTTTTTATGTTTTCCTTTATGGTCTATCTGAATTAAATTAACTGAATAAACTTTGAGATATGCTACTATTAAGTTATAGTAGTTTCTGTTGAAGGTGCTTCAGTTAAATTAGAATTATTTTCTGTTATCTTTGTCTTATTTTCTTTTTCCTTATCTGTTTTTTGTCTGTTTAGCTTTTAGCTTTGTCAATCTCAAGTTTCAGTTGTGACAAACTTTAATTTTTTTTAATCTCATCTATGCCATCTAATCGGTATTGTCTATATCTTGTTGGACTATTATGAATACTTGTGTGACATTCATAATATTTTTCTGACATACATTATTGAATGTGTTGTTGTTCATTACAGGTTTTTAGTAATTTAATCAGTTTATCTTGCTATTCAATGATTCTGTCTAACTTATCTTCTAGACTCATTATTTTTATCCTTTTTTCATTTATTATGCTTTGTATCAACATTAAAACTGTCAGCATATTCATTCCACAATTCTTTAACTTTCCCATAAGGTACTGGCGGTTGTGAATTGTTAGTTACTATTTCAAAATTAAAGTATCCATCAATTTCGCTCATTTTACCAGCGACGATTTCTTTGAAAATGTAATGTAAGACATTGTGTAACATTTCTTCTCGTTCGTTTGGTAAATCAATGACACCATGTGTCAATGCGTATTCAAAATCTTCTTTGTTGTCGATTGTGATTTTCTTAAATTTATTATTTATTTTTGTATTACCAAACACTTCTTCCAGCACTCTATCATCAGTATTATATATTTCTTTATTGTCTGTCATTACTTTGTACCCCTTATTCGTTATTATTATTGCTATTCTAATATAACACATCTAAAATATCATCATTGGTATAATTCGTTAATCTGTTTTGCCGGTTTGCTTTTGACTCTTTTCGTTTGTTTCCTCTTACTTTTATATTTTGTAAAAGTTTCACTTTATTATTTTTTCTTCTTCTTTGTTCTTGATCCACCTGTTCTACAAGGTAGTTATCAATCCGATATTTCAAAAAATAGCATCTATGGTTCAGATTTAATTTTTTCTGTCAAAAAATATGACAATTAGTAATACATCGTTACATTAAATGTCAATTTTTTGACAAATTCTATAATGAACTGTCTTACATCAATAATATACTATAGTTAATATGCTATTGACTTATTATGTGGAAAATTTAATATAAGTTAACTTTTCATTTCCTTCTAGTTTTTAAAAAAATATATAGTTAAAGCATCCCTCACCGTAAAAGTGAAGGATGCTCTAGTTTTATTAGAATATAGTTTTCATTTTGATAGATAATGGTTAATAATTGTCTGTAAATCATTGTTAAGTACTGTTGTGATAGTGTCGTCATTCATAAAATCATCATAGATTTTATCCAATATTTCTTCATCTTCAATCGCTGTAAAATGATGTACTAGTCCTTTTACGATAGATATATAATTTTGAGATGCTAAGCAACTAGCAACCGTTCGCCAGTCTGAGTGTGTGGTTTCATGGTTCATAGATAATCCTCCTTTTATTTCAATGTCCATTTTTGTCTTGCTTTAGGATTGAGTGGGTGCATGATTTCATTTGTTGCTGGATTTATGAGCTTTTTGACTTTCTTTTTATGAGGTTTTAACATTTCCATCACTTGCGCTACACGTTCGACGACAACAGGGCGCTTCGCATAGGCACCATAAGCAAGAATCACTGTTTCACTTTCACTTATCGCTTTCATCAAGTGAATGTCGGTGTGTTCATCGTATGGCTCGTTGATATGTTTGAGATTTTCTGGACTTTTAATATTAGAGAATAGATTTACAAGATATACAGCACCGTATCGTTCTGAATTCGCTAATTGATTAAGAATAAGAACAGTAGTAAGATCGAGTGATAATACGCCATCTAAATGAGGATACATCGTTATCACTGTACAAGTGGGTTTCTTTTCATCCCATGTTTTTTTGAGTAAGTAGCGGTGTTTTTTATCACTGCTAAATATCGCTTCTGTGTGTATGGTACTGTTTATTGTATTCATATATCGTCACTTCCTTTAGTATTCTTCTGGTAAAAGCATCACATAATAAAAAGTGTCTACGTCATCTTCACGAATGACGTAGACTTTCTTAGGTAATGCGTTTTGATTTTTTACATAGTTTGTATAGTGATATTCCAATTTGTATGCGGGTTGTTCTTGTTCATGTGTGATTGAGAGTATATTCTCATCTTCTTGCAGTTTAAAAATGTGTAGGTAATCTGTATGAGGTTGATTGTCCCGTTCTTTTACCATGTTCCAAAGTAAGATTTGAAGGTCTAGAGATAGTTGTTCACTAATGCCTCTTGTGATGTATCGATTGATTTTCATGTTATTTTACCTCATCTTGAATTTCTTTCATGATGATAATCGCTTGGCTAATAATCGTAACAGATATTTGTGCCACTTTGATCCAATTATTCATGGTTATTCCCTCCTTCTCTTAGTAAATGACGTTCATCAATAATTGTATTTTTAGTATCTGTGAGGTACAGAAAGTCCATATCAAAATGATCCAGATAACCAATGCTGATGAGTTGGTTATTGGCGTACATTAGAAATGGATAGATACTTAGCTCATGTAGCTCATTGTTATAGTAGGTATAGGTTTCAAGTGTAAGATGAGCAAGAGGAGAATGCTCTACAAAACGAGTAGGGAGTATATTTTCTGCTGCATCTTCTAACGCTTCACATTCCCATGTTTCATTGTTAGATAGTTGGAATAGACGAGTTATATATTGTTTGAGTTCTTGAGTGGTTGTTTTCATATCATTGCCTCCTAGATAGTGTGATAGTGATGTAATTCATATACATCATTGGGATAATATATATTTGATTTGCCATTTATTACGGATCCCGTTGACAATATGAGAAAATTCCAATCAAAAACCCGTGATAAACGTTGGTATAACAAGGAAATCCCGGAATCCCACTCATTTTGACGAACAATCAACTCATTATTTATAAGTATTGATGATAGGGTTGGGTCTCTGCTTCCTTATATATATTATTTATTTATAAAGAATAACGGGATTTTGGGATTGTGCTTGCACAATCCTTCTGCTTCATCGAGTAAGCAAATCCCATTCATTTCCCGTTAAAAAATCATTGTGGGATGTTCTTTAGCAATTTCAATATAAGCATCGTGTAGTTATGAAAAAATTTACGACAATGACTGTTTCATTAGATAAGTGTTATTGAAATTGATAAAGAGAATTCTAAAAATGGTTAGATAAAATAAGTGAAAGAATAGCAGTGTAGTTATTGTTTATTCAATAGTTATATATAAAGTTTGTGGCAAAAATAAAGACGAAGTGCTAAGGAGCACTTCGTCGAGTGGATGGTTATTAAATAGTTGTTTGATAATATCATTATTCAATTTGAGTGTGACATAAAATTGTTTCTTATGATGCTCATCTTTTCTTATGTCAATACGATCGATGACTGTTAGATATAGTGATTTCAACTGAGATTTCTCTAATTTGTCTATATCTTTGAATATTGTTTGTAGTATGTTGGCAATCATATCAGCATCATAATGTGTAGCTTCCGCTTGTTTATCTTGTTCTAGTTGATGGATTTGATTATTTATTTGATTCAATTCATCTTGATAGTTAAGTATTGTGGGTTTCAATACGCTATCTAAGTCAGGGGAGTCTTCGATGGTTTTCGTTAGTGTATGCATTTTGGCTTTTATTTCTTCACATTGTGACTGTTTATAGGCAATATCATGATTCAAAGAAGAGACGTCTATTTGACTTCTTTCATTTACTTTTTCGACTAATTGTTTCAATAACTTTTTACTTTTAATAATTTCTAATATCTGATCCATAACATATTTTTCTAATACATCTGCTCTAACAGAATTGGCTGAACATACTTTAGAACCTTTGTTTCTAAAATTGCTACATGAATAATATCTGATTCTTTTCTTAGTGCCATCTTTTAAAGTGTTGGTTGTATTACTTGCCGCCATTGCTGCACCACATTTTGGGCACTTTACAATCCCAGTAAGTAGATTGGTCCCTTTACCATGAACTTGTGGTTTCTTACGACTCTCTTGGCGTTTGAATTGCACTTTATCCCATAAAGCTTGACTAATAATAGGTGTGTGTTTGCCTTCAGCGATCACTGGATTATCATTCAAGCCTTTACGTCGTTTATCATTCCAATCTTTGTATTTCGCGAATTGAATTTTACCAATATAGAATGGGTTTGAGAGAATATAAGTAACAGCTGAAATACTAAATGGATTGCCTTTTTTAGTCACATAGCCTTTGTGATTGAGTGCATTGGCTATTTTACGATAACCATGACCTTTGGCGTAAGATTCAAAGATATATTTAACGATGTTAGCTTCATGTTGATTAATCATTAATTCTTTTTTATTATCAGGTATGTTATTATATCCTAATGGAAGATTGCCTTGATAATAGCCCTCTAAAGCTCTTTGACGTTGTCCGGTGTAAATGTTCTCTAAAATTGTATTTCTTTCAAATTCGGAAAAACTTGCAAGTATCTGGAGCATTAACTTACCTGTTGAATTTTTGACTTCCATGCGTTCAGACAAGCTAAAAAATTCAACATTTTGACGATGAAGTTCTTCGACGATTGTAAGTAAATCGGAAGTATTACGTGCCAAACGATTTGTTTTATAAACCATAACACAGTCTAATTTTCCATTTTTAGCATCATTTAACATGCGCTGTAATTCAGGACGATTCATAGATTTTCCTGATATACCCCGATCTGCATATATATCAACGAGTTCATAGCCGTTAAATTGGCAATATTGCTCTATTTGTGTAATTTGTCCCTCGATGCTATAACCCTCTACTTGTCTCTCTGTGGATACGCGAATGTAGCCTCCTACAAGCTTTTTCTTCATTTTATCCATTATAATCCATCCTTTCTTTAATTATACAATTGATCATTTCATAGTCTGCTTTACAATATTCAGTGGTTCGTTTTTGAAATAGATGCCAGCGAGGCTTTTATTTTTAGAAATATTAATTTCATCAATATAGGGGTACAACATGTTTAGCGTGAAACGTTGTTGAATGATGTTTTGGAAAGCTTTTCGAATTTGATGCGCACTGATTGATGATATAGGTTTTGATCGTTGATGTAATGATTGCGTTTGTTCTCTGAACGTTTCTGCATCAATTTTGCCTTGGGCTAATTTTTCTATCAGCTGCTCGTGATTGAGTGTAGTTTTAGTTTCTATATCTCTTTGTCTTTTGAGTCGTTGTTGAATAGTATGGTTTATTTTTGAATAGAGCTGTTGATTTTGAAAGAAGTCCTGACAAGTCGCTAAAACACTTGTTTCTAATTCTTGTGCGTTGATTCCTTTAAATTCACAAACAAAGCGAGCGTTATTCATATTTTGCGGACAGACATAGTAACGCAATGAATGATCTGGTTTTCGGACAGTCATGTTTGTGAGTGTCGAATGACAATAGGGACATTTGATTTTTTGTTTGAGTTGATTTTCTGACGGCTTACGTTTTACTTGTTTCTGAGTTCGGGTAACTTGAGCTTCTTCGTATATCGTTGTACTGACAATAGCTGGGAACATGTTTTCATATTGTCCGTATTGATTGATAACACGGCCACAGTAATTAGGGTTGAGGATAATATTACGCACTTGATAAGGCTTGCGATTAATGAAGTTATCATCAGCTTCTAAATATTGCGCAATTTTTTTATAACCATAACCTTGAAGGTAATAATTGAATACAGCTTTTATTGTTGGTGCTTTTACTGTGTCTATCGTGAAAGTACCATTATGATATTGATACCCAAAGGGTGCATGTGTTGTAATCATTTTATCTTGTTTCGCTTTTTCTTTGATTCCATTTCGTGTTTGTTCACTGATATTATTAGACTCCATTTCAGCTAGACTCATAAGTATGTTTAGGCGAAAGCGGTCAAATTCCTTAGATAAGTCAAAATAACCATCATTCACACTGATGATTGTGACGTGATGCTTTTTGCAAATTTCAAAGAATTGTATGGCATTTTTCAAATTACGATGTAGTCGATTCAAGCGATAGCAACACAATACTTTGCATTCTCCAGATATAATCATTTCTACCATTTTTTGATAGCCTGAACGTTTTGTATTTCGACCAGTTTTCTTATCGTCATAAAATTCTATATTGTGCCAACCATATTGCTTTGCAGTTTCCATAATAAGTGACGTTTGAGTAGCTAAGCTTTGTTGTTTGAGTGTACTTTGACGTACATAACCAATGACTTCGACCATGGCCTTCACCTCCAAAAAGATAATATATATTTATGAGTAAATTCGAATGAAAGGTCCAACGTGCTTTTAACACGTAGGACCGCAATGATTAGTTATCGTTCTGTAACTCTTCAACGATTAAATCAGCTAGTAATTCAATCAATTCATCCATTTTATCTACTCCTGTACGATTTCATCTTTAAGTTATTAAAAATCAATTAAATCATCGTTCTGTTTTTTCCATGATTCAAGTATCTTTTTGTTATCCAAGTTAATTTCAGCTTTAATAGGTTCAGCATCTTTAGTTAGACCAAAAATAGACGCATATTCTGAATCTAGCTTTAAATGGTAAAAGACAAGTGACTGTTTTTTGCCATTGCCATCTTTGACTGTTCTTTTTGTTGTAATTCGATCATGGTCAGATTCGATAAATCCTTTATCCCTTAGTGCATTAACAACATTATTAACATCTTGGAAGTGATGCTCTAACAACATATTTTTAAATACAGACGCAATGATTTTGACTTCGATATGATTATCTTTTAAGGCAATTAGTCCATAGTTCTCCATCATATTCTTTAACGCTTTGTCATCAGAAAACTTACCACGGTTTTGTGCTACAAATTGAGTAATGACTTCGATCGCTTTATCTGCCAGTGATCGTTCAGAGACTGTATGAGCATGATAATCAATAAAGTAGTCTCTGATTTTAGCGATATCAATATCTGTAGCTAAAACACGACCTAATATTTTCGCAGATGTTGTAATGACTGCATAACGCTTAAACATACGAATACCTGTATTGTTTGTTTCACTGTTCAATTTAGCTTCAAACCAATCTACTTCTTTGTAAAACCATTGAATAACTTCATCTTCACGATTTATAAGGTATTGAGCTACTAACGGTAAAACATGACCATGGTTTAGTGCCACGGCTTTTTTGATATTGTCAGCATTGGTCGCATTTGTAGTAAATTGTTCATTAATCTCGATGGTTCTTACACGTAATCCATCGTTTTGAGCAGAATCAGTAAAGATACTGTATTCAGAGGTTGAAATCACAGAAGTGCCCCAATTCTTAGGCGTTTTAACTTCTCCGTGTACATTGGAACGTTGACGCCCTTGACCTTCAGCGATAGAGTACAATAACCCCGTTGTATCTTTAAAAGTTGCTGATGAGAGTTCATCAAATACAATAGGTATACCAAAATTGTTACTCAAGTAACTTTCAAGTGCATTACGTGTGGCATTCCAACCTCGAAAAAGTGTTTGATTACCTTTAGTTGGATTTCCAGCGACGGATACTGCTAAAGCTGCTGCTGTTGATTTACCAGTTGATGACTGGCCTGTAAAACTAAAGATAATTCCTGCAAATTCGATTTCACGTTTGTACTTCAGAAAGCTTGTCACTAAGGCAGAAATTCCAAATACGACCGCTAACTCTAGAAGAAGATGACCTTTGACTTCGTTAATATACATATTTAACCAATCTTTAAATGTACCTTTAGGCTCTAATGGATAAGCACTATCGACAATAGGATCTAAAGATGCTAACTGATCATATTGTTTAGATGTATAAATGGTATCTATCATTACAATGTAACCATGGGGTGTTTCTATGATGCCCGAGCCATCATATAAATCAGAAGTGGGCATTTCATCGCGCATTAATTGTAGTGCATAGCTCAAATCTTTTATATAATTTTCATTGATACTGTGACCATATTTAATCAAGGAAGGTAACTTTCGAGTTGTTAAAATATCAGAGTCAAATGTATGTTCTTTATCCTTACCGTTAGAAATAATTATTTTTTCTGTATTTTCTAAGGCATGCCAAAATTTAGCTTCAACAGCCATACAACTAGACATAGTCACTACTTTTTTCTCATCTCCATCTTTTTTAGGTGGGATAGTTTTATGCCAACCCATTGTATCTAAATGGTATAGGCCTAGTCTAAAAATGTCATGATGACTCATTAGCGAACACCTCCTTTCGAAGGGTTGCTATCATTGAGTGGATTAGGTCCGACTTTCATATATACTAAATGACCGTTGGTATTTTTACCGATAATAATAAATGGAACACGTGGCGCATGTTTTACAAAATATGCGAACCAACGCCCAACATTTTGTTGTACTGCTTTAGAACACGGCACATTTGCACGACGGTTCAAGTCATGGAAAGTAAATGCTTGTCCCTCCGATAAATTAAATGAAATACCTAAAACTTTATTTTTTAACGCTTTAAAATCATCTTCTTGCTTGTAAGACATTTGAATTCCTCCTACTAATTAATAAAAATAGGAAAATCAAAGGTGCGCACAATTAATTTTCTTAAGGTTATTTTAGCCAATAAGTAATCATTTTAATGCTTGTAAAAAAATGTTAGAAATTCCGTACTAAACTGAGAAGGTTTTTTGTTGACAAAAATAAAAGCGCTGATTTTACAGCGCTTTAAATAGAAGTTAATTTGAAGTTATATAAAAGTAGTCAGAAGGAGGATTATCATTGTCATTATAATGGTTTAGTGCTTTGTTGATTTCATTTACTAACTTATCATGATGTTCTTTTGTTATTTTTTTGGGGTATTTGAGTTCTTTGTCTTCTAAGTCTTCTGGAGGCACCAAATCACTATTTAGGATTAATGATAAGAGCATATTTTTAGGTACTGATGCTTTAGTGTCTCGATGAGTAATATATTTTGCTAGTGGAAAATGAATGGCAGTTTTATCATTTTGAATAAGGTAGCTAGTTTGATTTGTTTCGATACTTTCAGCAAGTTTTGCATTTATCTCCATATCTAATTCCTCTAACTCATTTAAGTAATATTCTAATAGTGAAATACGATCGATGTTAGTTATACCAGTGGCTGTAAGAATCGCTATAATTTTAGATTTAATACCAATTTCGATGCTTGAATCAATTAAAAAATAAAGGTAATATACTGTCATTGCATGAGCATAATCTTGCTGGTCGGTAATTTCATTCTTAATGAAACTATATAGATTTTCATTAATTTTATTAGTAACATTCAGGTCTTTTTTGTTCAATCCATTTTTAAAGAAGTGTAGGTAATCTGAATTATTATACAATATATCATATAATATATATAAACTTTCGCTTTTAAAAATATAAGATTTTCCTGCTTTAAAGTGTTCGCTATTAATGCCTAGAGCATTACAAAATTTCTTGAAATTGGCTGAAAAATTATTCTTTTCTTGAATAAACATATCATTGTCATTCAACTTTCCACTGCATTCTCTCAGTAATTCAATATTCTTTTCTATTGTATTAGCATCGTCTGAATCCATTTTTAGAAGGCTATATCTTGCTATATCGCTTATATTGATAGTAGATTCATCTGGAAAATGTTGTAATTTTTCAGAATCTAATCCTTGCAATGAAGAGTCATCTTCAAAAACTTTTTTTACATCTATTTTATCAATGTCCTTTATTATACTCAATAAACCATCTTCTAAGTCTTTATTCCATTTTTTGTTATTCAATATTTTCACACCTTATTAAATTATTTAATAGATTACTATTCATTAGTACTATTATAATATTTATTAAGGTACTAAAATAGCTATGATAAAATAAGAACACATATATTTGTCTGAGAGAAAGGAGTTTAAGTGAATGGATAAAGTAGAAATGTATAAAACTCTAAAAGAAAGTACTCACTTTGATAGAAAAGAAGCACGTATTGAAAATAGGAAAATATTAACACATGTTAATGGATTTGCAAATGCAGAGGGGGGGATTTTAGTAATTGGTATTAGTGACGATGGAAAAGTGATTGGGTGTAAGCAGTATGAAGGGAAAACTGCAGCAGATATTAAACGATTAATAACTAATGGAATTGTTCCTTTAATAGAAGTTAAAGTTGAAGAAATAAAAGTTAATGACAACTACATAATAGAAATAGAAGTTCCTCCAAATCCAGACGCAATAGTAACAATAAGAGATAGTGAAGATGTATATTTAAGGCAAGCTGATAAAACTGATAAACTTAAGCATAATCAAATTATTTCTTTAGAGTATGATAAAGGTCAAAGATCATATGAAGATGAAATTTGTAAAAATTTTGATGAAGAAGATTTAGAAGAAGATTTATTTAATAGATATAGAGAAATAATGAAAAGTAGTCGTTCAAATAAAGATATTTTAAATATTAGAGCAGGCGTGGGTAAGAATGGATATACTAATGTAGCAGTTTTAATGTTTGCCAAAAATCCTGAAAAATATATTCCAAATTCAAGAGTTCGCTTTATTAGATATGAAGGTACAACTCAAGAAACTGGGAGTCGTCTTAATATAATAAAAGATCAAAGCATAGAAGCCCCTTTGCCTAAATTAGTAGAAGAAGTGAAAAATTTAGTTCAAAGTCAACTAAGAGATTTTAATAGTTTAGATAAAGAAGGTAAGTTTATTTCTGTTCCAGAATACCCTGAGTTTGCTTGGTTAGAAGGGATTGTAAATGCTATTGTACATAGGGATTATTCTTTAACAGGGGATTGTATAAAAATTAGTATGTATGATGATCGATTAGAAATTATAAGTCCTGGAAGATTACCTAATATGGTTAATCTTGAAAATTTAAAAGAAACGCGTTTTTCCAGAAATCCCAGAATAGCACGTTTAATGACTGAGTTTGGTTATGTAAAAGAACTAAATGAAGGAGTTAAAAGAATCTATCAAGAAATGAAAGAATTCTTTTTGAAAGAGCCAGAGTATTCAGAACCTGCTAATAAGTCGGTGAAATTAAAATTAGAAAATAATATCGGTACTAGAAGAAATAGAAAAAATGAAAAAGTTAATGACTATTTAACTGAAGAAGTAATGGACACTCTTTCTAAGGAAGAAGTTAAAATTATCCAATATTTATATCCTTCTAAACAGATTAATGTAAAAAAAGCTAATAGAATTCTTGGAAAAAAAGACACATATTCACGAAAAATACTGAATGAGTTAGTGAAAAAAGGATTAATTTATTGGCATGGAAGTAGCAGACAAGATCCAACACAATATTACTCATTAACCGAAGAAGAATAACGAGAAGTAACGAGAAGTAACGAGAAGTAAC
>NZ_KV810870.1:0-264 GCF_001812925.1 Staphylococcus sp. HMSC057A08
CATTATATAGTGAACGTACAGATGAAAAAATTAAGTTTAGAAATCATATTGTTAAGCCTGAAAGCATGATTTTAACTCCTCAACATGCACCTGAATGGACGAAAGATAGACAGCGTTTATGGAATGAAGTCGATAAAGTTGAAAAGCATAATGCGAAAACGAAAAACCCTAGATTAGCCAAAGAAGTATTGTTAAGTTTGCCTAATGATTTTGATAGAGAAGTACAAACAGAATTAACAAAAGATTTTATAAAAAGTGAGTTTG
>NZ_KV810871.1:0-30501 GCF_001812925.1 Staphylococcus sp. HMSC057A08
GCACCATTTTTCTCATAGTATTATTTGAAAGAGTTAAGAAATGAATGATATCTGATGGATTACTTTTAACAAGTATGATATCACCTGAATCCACTGCAACATCTGTGCCTGCACCAATTGCTATACCAATATCGGCTCTTATAAGACTCGGCGCATCGTTGATACCGTCTCCGACCATCATGACTTTATTACCGTCACTTTGATAATCTTTTATAATGCTTTCCTTATCTTCTGGCATGAGTTGTGCGTGGACATCACTAATACCTAATTCTTTTGCGACAGCGTGTGCCACTTCATTATTATCACCTGTAAGCATGACTGGTGTAATATTTCTTGATAGTAAATCAGCTACCATTTGTTTTGAGCTTTCTTTAATTTGATCTCCTTGAGCAATCATGCCAATGACTTGTTGATCCTCAATTAAATAGCTGATTGAATTACCTTGTTGAGCTAATTTAGTAAACAAGTCATCGTCATAATTAAGTTTATGTTTATCAAGATAAGAGACATTTGTTATTTTATATGTTTTATTATCAATTAGACCTTCTAATCCGACACCCGGAATATTATTAACGTCTTGTGGATTAGTAAATGAAACATTTTTACTTTTCGCAAAATCAACAATACTTATAGCTAATGGGTGATTAGATTGACTTTCTAATGAGGCGAAAAGGCTTAATATTGTATCATTACTCAAATCATTTTTAAAGCTCTCATAATGATTCACAGAAAAGTTACCCTCAGTTAAAGTACCAGTTTTATCCATCATTACATAATCGATATGTTGAGCTATTTCTACAGACTCTCTATTTTTAATAATTAAACCATTATGTGCACCAATTGAAGTCGAACGTGCAGTGACTAAAGGTATTGCCAAGCCTAAAGCATGTGGACAAGCAATGACTAACACAGTTACAAGACGTTCTAATGCAAAATCAACATCATTTTGAATGAGCATCCAGACAATAAAAGAAATCACGCCAACAATTACAGCAAAGTAGAATAAATAACCCGCTACTTTATCAGATAACAATTCAGCACTAGATTTATCATTTTGTGCTTGATTAACAAGTCCCATAACTTGAGAAAGATATCCATCTTCTCCCACAGCTGTAACCTTGACTTGTATTGTTCCAGACCCATTAATAGAACCCCCGATGACGTTGTCATTTTGATTTTTTTGTACTTTTTTAGATTCTCCAGTGACTAGGGATTCATCTATAGATGTTTGTCCTTGAACGATAATACCATCTGTTGGAATGCTTTCTCCGGCTTTTACTTCGACGATATCATCAGTCATGATGTCTGATATTTTAACTTCTTCGCGTTGGCCATTATCCATAACTTTAATCGCACTATTAGGTAACAGTTCTGCCATTTTCTTTAAAGCATCTCCAGCATTTCCGACAGCATTCATTTCTATCCAATGTCCTAATAGCATAATTAAAATTAAGGTTGCTAATTCCCAAAAAAAGTCCATTGTATGACCAGTTGCACTACTAAAGTTATTCATATAAAAAGCATACAAGCTATAAATATAAGCTACTGAAATACCTAGAGCAACTAAGGTCATCATGCCTGGTTTTTTTTCAGCAATTTCATCTTTACCACCAGACAAGAACGGTTTACCACCATAAAAGAATAAAATTGTACTTAATATTAACACTACCCATTCAGAACCTGGAAATGTGAATTGAAAAGGTAAGTTAACACCCATCATTGGCGATAAAAGAATGATAGGTATTGCAAAAATTAATGAAACAAAAAACTTAACTTTAAAATTTCCATGATGATGTGCATGGCCACTATGATGATTATGTGATTCATGGTTATCATGATGCATGTGATTGGAATGATTCATGTGATTTTGATGATTATGCGCTTCACCATTATTATTCAAATTAACCCCTCCTAATAAAAATGTTATAGTAAAATTACTTATACTATAACATATACCCCCCTAGGGTATAAATAGTTTCGATTTATCTCCATTTATGGATTTATTTATATCATTCTGAAAATGATGTCTACACGTCCTACATTAGACCTTGTCATCGATGTTTAAAACAAGGTTTTAATTAAAAAATCTCATCTGAACTATCGCATGACAATACACTCTGACCAAGGTTAGCATTATCAACACAAATCATATATTACTATTCTTAAAGAAAATAACGCATTTCAAAGTAGGTCTAGAAAAGCAAATTGTCTAGATCATTATTTAATGAAGCCAGTAAATGAATTCATAATAAACTCATTTACTGGCTATTTTTCTAGTATTTATATTCAGTCTTTTCAAACTAAATTAATCATTTTTTGATTCTCAAATTCTACGCCACAATAGCTGCATTTTATTAAAGATACTATATATTCAATCAATTTCAGAGTGAGTTATATACAACCTCATTTTTAGTTTTATTTATAATATGATTCTGCGTATCGGTTAATGATGCGGTTTTTAATTAACGTCTTTTTGTTATAAGTCTTAAAGAAATACTAAATAAACAACATCATTTTCCTTAATTGAAACGAAAGAACGACAAATTCCATACTATTACATTGAAATTTGTCGTTCATTTATTAGAAGCATATATTTTACAGACTTCTAAATTAATTGTTACAACAACAATTATTATCCTGTTGCTCTTTTTCATTTTTCTCTTTTTTTTCTTCAATTTCTACTGAACAACAAGATTGTTCTTGAGGTTTTAATTTTTTTAATACGTCTTTGACTCCCATTATCTCACCTCCTTTAAATAACGATGTTCACCATCAAACCTGTAGAAATAGCTACAACTAAAATGGCGATAACGAATGAGATTACAAATTTTTTCTTGAATAGTTTCGATAATAATACAACTTCTGGAATACTTGCACCAGCACCACCAATGATCAAAGCAACAACTGTCCCAAGCGACATTCCTTTTGAAGCTAATGCTTCAGCTATAGGTAACATGGTTTCAGGTCTAATATACATAGGAATACCTATAATAGAAGCAATAAATACGGATATAATGCCACCTCCACTCGCATATTTAGTAATAAATGTTTCGGGTACAAAGCCATATATAAAAGCACCAATAAATACACCGATAAATAAGTAAGGAATCATTGGATATAAGAATGCCCAAGCATCATTTAATGCTTGTTTAAAACGAGATCCATTTTTATTAGCGAAAAACCCATCGCCTTTAACATTTACACCTTTATAACTTTTAGATAAATTCATTTTTGAAAATACTAGACCCGTTAAGACACTAAAGATTGCTAGTACAATAAAATAAACAACAGCAACTTTCCAACCTAATAAGGCCCATAACATAAATATCATTAAGGGATTCATTAAAGGTGACGCAATTAAAAAACTCATTGCAGGACCAAATGGAACTTTAGAATTTAATAAACCTGCAAGTATAGGAATTGTAGAACAAGAACAAAATGGTGTCATCGCACCAAAAGCCATTCCCAAAATATAATTAATAGCTTGATTAGGTTTACTTAAAAAGTATTTTATTTTTTCTTCTGAAACTATCTGCTGGATGATACTTACAATAAAGCTCACGATGATAAATAGTATGAATAGTTCAAAAAACAACATCACAAATGTTTTTATAAATTCCATAATTGAATCTAACATGAGTATAATGCCTCCAAATTTAATTAATCAATATTTCTTGATGTATTAATCAAAAAAAATTGATTAATACTACATTAAAAAAGATACTTAAAGTATCTTACAACAAGTATCTTCATTTAAAACAACCTGTATTTGCTGCTCATTAATTTTATAATAATTCCATGTGCCATGCTTTTCAGCAATAAGAACATTTGCATCTACTAATTTTTTTAAATGATAAGAAAGTTTAGATTGTTTTATATCTAATAACTCTTCTAAATCACATACACATAATGATTTATTGAAGCTTTGGCTAATTTGATTTAGTATTTTTAATCTGATTTTATCGGCAAGTGCATTAAACATATTTTCATAAAAGTCAAATTGTTGATCTTCACTCATATCAGTCTTTGCTTTAATAACTTCCATAAAAGACCATCCTTTTTATAATATTTCATTGAGTTTATATTATCTTTATTTCAATTCTTGAATTGCTTGTTTATAGTTATTTTTTGTTGATTCGCCATACTGATTAATGTTCCCTTTAAAAAACTCCTTTTCCATATATATTGTAGCTTCTTTTAAATTGATTTCTCTTGATAGCATAACAAGATTTAAATAACTTACAAAATAACCAACAGTTAAAGTACTTGCATGGTTTACTCGCAATCAAGCACGCCTCCTTATTGTCAACGTAGTTTTATATCATTTAATACATCAATTTTTTTTGATGTATTAAATGTAAATCAATATCCATATTATCGCAAGAAGAAAACCTATAATTTTACATAAACTTAGGTATTGCTCACAGAAATACTAAAATAATTTTTTATAAATTGTATTATTAAGAATTAAATTTAGTAAAATTTTTAAAACTCAAATAAAAACATAGACATCCATCTATATAGATGTTAGTCTATAATCGTAAATTAATTAATGAGGTGAGTATAATGTTAAATATTGAAATATACGAAGAAGCTATGTGCTGTTCTACTGGGGTATGTGGTCCAGAACCGGATGAAACACTAATAAAAGCGAACCAAATCAATGAATATTTAAAACAAAATCAAATAGAAGTTCAACGTTATAATATGAATAATAATCCGAATGAATTCATTAAAAATCAAGAAGTTATTCGTTTAATTCAAGAAAAAGGTGATGAAGTTTTACCCATCACTTTTATAGAAGGCGGTATAGCTAAAACGGGCGCTTATATTACCCAAGAAGAAGCCGATGAAATTATTACAGTTAATCAAATGAGAAATGGAGGATGCTGTGGTGGAGATGGATGCTGTTAAATACTTAAATAAATTGAATTTAGATAACATTGAGTTAACAAAATATTTGTTTTTTACTGGTAAAGGTGGCGTAGGCAAAACAACGATATCAAGTTTTATTGCTTTAAACTTAGCAGAGAATGGAAAGAAAGTAGCTTTAGTAAGTACTGATCCAGCTAGTAATTTACAAGATGTATTTCAAATGGAATTATCTAATAAATTAACTAAATATCAACCTATACCTAATCTCTCTATAGCCAATTTTGACCCGATTGCTGCTGCAGACGATTATAAAGCACAATCTATAGAACCTTATGAGGGTATTCTACCAGAAGATGTGCTTTCTGAAATGAAAGAACAGTTAAGTGGTTCATGTACAGTTGAAGTAGCAGCATTTAATGAATTTACAAATTTTTTATCCGATAAAACTTTAGAACAAGAATTTGATTTCATTATATTTGATACAGCTCCTACAGGTCACACCTTGAGAATGCTTGAATTACCTTCTGCATGGACAGATTATTTAAATACAACGAGTAATGACGCTTCTTGCTTAGGTCAATTATCAGGTTTAAATGAAAATAGAGTTAAATATAATTCAGCACTTGAAAAACTACGTAACCAAGATGATACGACCATGATGTTAGTTGCGAGACCTACTCACTCTTCTATATATGAAATTCAAAGAGCGCAACAAGAATTACAACAACTGTCAATTTCTAAATTCAAAGTAATCATTAACAACTATATAGAAGAAAGTCACGGTTTAATTTCGAGTCAGATGAAATCAGAACAAGATAAAAACATTAATCATTTTACTGAATGGTTAAATAACAATCATGCTTATTACGTTCCATATAAAAAGCAGAAAGAAGAAAGTATAGAAAATTTAACTAATCTATTAAATGATGATAACTTAATTGAAAATGATGACTTTATTGTTGAAGATCATCCGCAATTCAATAAATTAATCGATGAAATTGAAAATAGTAAAGTTCAATATTTATTTACAATGGGAAAAGGTGGCGTTGGTAAAACGACAGTAGCAACGCAATTAGCTACAGCATTATCTAATAAAGGATATCGTGTTCTTTTAGCAACTACTGACCCTACTAAAGAAATTAATGTTGAAACTACAAGTAATTTAAATACTGCTTATATTGATGAAGAACAAGCATTAGAAAAGTATAAAAAAGAAGTACTAGCCACAGTGAATGATGATACACCACAAGACGATATTGATTATATTATGGAAGATTTAAAATCACCTTGTACAGAAGAAATAGCATTTTTCAAAGCCTTTAGTGACATTATGGAGAATCAAGACGACATGGATTACGTCATTGTAGATACAGCTCCTACAGGCCATACCTTGCTGTTACTTGATTCTAGTGAAAATCATCATAGAGAATTAAAGAAAAAATCAACTCAAACTACCAGTAATGTTGAAACATTATTACCTAAAATTCAAAATAAAAATTTAACACAGATGATAATCGTAACACTAGCAGAAAAAACACCTTATTTAGAATCTAAACGTTTAGTAGAAGATTTAAATAGAGCTAATATAGGCCATAATTGGTGGGTTGTTAATCAATCGTTAGTTACGCTAAATCAACGTGATGACCTTTTTAGTAACAAAAAAGAAGATGAATCATTTTGGATAAACAAGATTAAATATGAAAGTCTTGATAATTATTTTGTCATACCTTATGGGGGGTTATCATAATGAAAAAAATTGTAATCATCGGTTCAGTTGCTGCCGGTACAAGTGTCGCGGCTAAAGCAAGAAGAAATAGTGAAGATGTGGAAATTATCGTTTTTGATAAAGATAATGATATTTCGTATTCAGTATGTGGTATCCCCTACTATATAGGCGGTAATGTATCTGATATTGATGAACTCACGCCAAGAAATGCTAAATGGTTTAAAGAGCGCTTTAATATAGATATTTATACAAAATATGAAGTGAATCAGATAAATGATACTGATCAAACAATAACTGTTACCAATTTAGTAAATGATGAAAAGATGATTCAAGAATATGACGAATTAGTATTAGCAACAGGCTCATCGCCTAAGGAACTTCCTCAATTAAATAGCGAAGAATATAACAATGTATTTAAAGTTAAGAATATTAATGATGCGAAAGCAATTTATAATTATATTGAGAGCAATGATGTTCAGAATATAACAATCATTGGTGGTGGATTTATTGGTCTAGAAATGTTAGAACAATTATCTAACTACAATACTTCAATTATTCAACGCAGTACTTTTATGCCTCATTTAGACTACGATATCAGTTTTATGATTCAAGAATATATTGAAGATAAAGCTAACGTATATACCTATAATGAAATAGATAGTATTGATTATGATGAAAATCATACAATAAATAGAGTAAGCTTAAAAACTGGCGAATTAATTGATACAGATTTAATCATTATTGGGATTGGTGTCACACCAAATACTAAATTAGCTAAAGAAATTGGTATTAATATTGGAAAATCTGGAGCAATACAAACCAATAAGTATTTTGAAACAAATATTCCTCACATATATGCAATTGGTGATGTAGCAGAAAGTTATAATTTAATTACTGGTGACCCTATATATAGACCGCTAGGTTCTACAGCAAATAAAATGGGACGTATTTTAGGAGATCGATTAACTGGTGGAAATCTAGAACATAAAGGCATTTTAGGAACAGGCATTGTTCGTATATTTGATATGACAATTGCCCAAACAGGCTTAACTGAAAAAGAAGCTATTGATTTAGATATTGATATTGACGTATTACACAATGTGAAACCGAATCGTCCAGAATATATGCAAGGCCAAGAAATGGTAATTAAAGCTATATTTGATAAAAACAATTCTAAATTACTGGGTGCTCAAATTATTGGGTATGAAGGTGTAGATAAGAGAATAGATGTACTAGCTACTGCTATAACGTTTGGCGCCCATGCAGAAGATTTATTTCATTTAGATTTAGCATATGCGCCTCCTTTTTCTACAACTAAAGATCCTGTTATTTATACAGGGATGATTGGACACAATATTACTCGAGGACGCAAAATTATAACGCCTGAAGAAGTCATAAAACAAAATAATGACTTATTGATTTTAGATGTACGTTCTCCAAAGCAATTTGAAGTTAATCATGTTGATGGAGCGATTAACGTCCCATTGAAAATATTGAGAAGTTATGCAAAAACATTAGATAAAAATCAAAAGATAGTGACTTATTGTAATAAAGGTACTACTGGAAATGCTGCACAAAACGTACTTATTAATTTAGGTTTTAAACAAGTGTTTAATTTGTCAGGTGGTAATAAAAATTATCAACGTTATAAAAGGTTTCAAGTAGAAAGGAAGAAGAAAAATTGAATTATAAAAAAATTTCACAATACTTAAAAGTGATTGCTGATAGTAGCCGCCTTGAAATATTAGACTTGTTATCTTGTGGTGAATTATGCGCTTGTGATTTATTAGAGCATTTTTCTTTTTCTCAACCCACATTAAGTCATCATATGAAAGTATTAAAAGACAATAATTTAATTACATCCAGAAAAGATGGTAATAAAATTTTATACAAATTGAATCATGACGTATTGGATGACGTTACATCACGACTGACTCTATTGAGTTCCAGTGCTGGCCCATGTATATGTGAAACAGTAGAGAAAGGTGAGTGTTAATGATGACGATATTAGCAATCACAATATTTGTATTAACGTTAATTTTTGTTATATGGCAACCTAAAGGTCTAGATATTGGTATTACTGCATTAATTGGTGCTGTAGTTGCTATAATCACTGGCGTTGTAAGCTTTTCAGACGTACTAGAAGTTACTGGAATTGTTTGGAATGCGACTTTAACTTTTGTTGCAGTTATTCTTATTTCACTCATATTAGATGAAATTGGATTCTTTGAATGGTCTGCCATACATATGGTAAGAGCATCAAAGGGTAATGGCTTGAAAATGTTTATCTTTATCATGCTCTTAGGTTCAGTTGTAGCAGCCTTCTTCGCAAATGATGGTGCGGCTTTAATACTGACGCCTATTGTTTTAGCAATGGTACGTAGTTTAGGATTTGATAAAAAAGCGATATTCCCATTTATTATTGCTAGTGGTTTTATCGCAGATACTACGTCTCTTCCATTAATTGTTAGTAATTTAGTTAATATTGTTTCTGCTGATTACTTTGATATTGGATTTGTTGAGTACTTCAGTAAAATGATTATACCTAATATATTCTCTTTAATCGCAAGTATTCTTGTCTTATGGCTTTATTTTAGAAAGTCTATCCCAAGAAAATTTGATGCAGTAAATATTAGAGAACCAAAAGAAGCGATTAAGGACAAAAAGCTTTTTCATATCTCATGGATTGTACTCACTGTATTGCTAGTTGGTTATTTAATAAGTGAGTTTATAAATATTCCAGTATCAATTATTGCTGGTATCATTGCTTTAATATTTGTATTATTAGCACGTAAGTCTAAGGCTGTGCATACGAAACAAGTAATTAAAGGTGCGCCATGGAATATTGTTTTATTCTCTATTGGTATGTATCTTGTGGTATTTGGTCTAAAAAATGTGGGCATCACAACGCTTCTTAGTGATGTACTAACAAATATTTCAAATTACGGCTTATTTAGTAGTATCATGGGCATGGGCTTTATAGCTGCATTCCTTTCATCCATTATGAACAACATGCCAACTGTTTTAATAGATGCAATAGCGATTGGTCAATCTCAAACAACAAGCATACTCAAGGAAGGCATGATTTATGCGAATGTTATCGGATCTGATTTAGGACCTAAAATAACACCAATTGGTTCGTTAGCAACACTTCTCTGGTTACATGTGCTTACTCAAAAAGGTGTTAAAATTTCTTGGGGACAATACTTTAAAATCGGTATTATTATAACGATTCCGGTATTATTTATCACACTGTTAGGGTTATATCTAACACTTATTATTTTCTAAAAAAAGAGGAAACTATTTATGGATAAAAAAACAATTTACTTTATATGTACAGGTAATTCATGCCGTAGCCAAATGGCTGAAGGCTGGGCTAAGAACATCTTAGGTGATGAATGGCAAGTATATTCTGGCGGTATTGAGGCACACGGTGTCAATCCGAAAGCAATTGAAGCGATGAAAGAAGTTGGAATTGATATCTCAAATCATACTTCTAATTTAATTGACAACACTATACTCAACCAATCCGATTTAGTAGTAACTCTATGTAGTGATGCTGATCAAAACTGTCCTGTATTGTCGCCTAATGTAAAGAAGGAACATTGGGGATTTGACGATCCTGCTGGCAAACCTTGGTCAGAATTCCAACGTGTTAGAGATGAAATCAAAGCAGCCATTGACTCATTTAAGGCTAGATAAATTTTAAGCGTCTCAATATCATTGAGACGCTTTTTTTAATATGCCATTTTAGACGATTACAGAGTTTTAAAATGATGAACACACTTTAACTTTACTAAAATTCCCTTCGATTAAGAACATTGGATTACTCAATATGAGTTATTGCAATACACTATTTTTAATTTTCACTTTCTCACCGGTTTTAATTTCATCGTATTGCTTTTTCGGGACAACAACTAAACGTTTGCCTTTATTAGTTTGAACGGTAATGGTATATAATTTCTCATGTGCTTTCATTTGTTGTTTCAACATGTTTTTTTGGTATTCAACATGATGGGTTTTATTTTTATACATACCGGATGTAATAAAATAAAAAAATAACCAATTATTATAATATGAAGTGGCCATAAATTGTGACGCATATGAGCCCCCTGGTCTGTATCGATGTCTTGTAGACACCATTGATCGTGCTTGTTGAGATTGAATTTTACCAGTATCTTGTTTGAATTTTGATGATTTGTTATTATATGTCATACTATTTGTTCGACTAGCTTGTTGAGCTGCACGCTGACTTGATTGTTTTGCAACTCGTGAAGCATTCATCGTACTTGAACGACTCATTGACGAACTTGAAGACGTTGAGCTTCTAACTGCAGAAGATGACGAACTACTACTCGAACTTGCGCTACTCGTGCTTGATGTTACAGCTTCTAAATTTGTAGACAATATACAAAGCGAGAGCACATTAAAGATTATCATTATACTTATCATTTTTAATACTTTATGCTTCACCCACTCACCTCTTACTCTTTAGATACTTCATCTTTAGCAGTAACTTGTCCTTCAATATCGTCATCGCCATAAATCATATATGGTGGACGATAGACATGAATCTTTTTGCCATCTTTAATTATATAAGGCTTTTTATTTCCATCATTTAAAATATGTTCATAAACGTGTTCTAAATCCGTCTTTTGTAAATGTGATTTACCATTTTTATCTTTATATTTTATTTCCACATTGGGTGTATCTTCTGAACCATTATTTAGCACTTCATAATACTCATATGTATATTTCTCTGACTTTTGACTATCTTTAGAAGGTTCTTTCTGCTCTCCTGATGTTCCGCAAGCCGCTAAAATAAAGGATAAACCCAATAGACTAGCTAATAATATTATCTTTCTCATAAACACCCTCCTCTACTCATTTGCATTGTAACATTCTTAGTCCATTCATTTCCAAGTGAGTGATACATAACTTATTTTATCTTTAACACTTTTATATACATTTTAATATATCAATTGTGAGTTATTTCATTTTTAATTATTTTTGTTAAACTATATTTAAAATCATCGATCACTTTTACTTATAAGTTTAACTTTTAAATACAAAATATGATGAGTAAGGAGAGATAGCTATGTCAATATGGTTTGTTTTATTACCTTCACTATCTTTTTTAGCCGTTATGATCATAGGGTATATTTGTACCAAAATCTTTATTCGCTAATATACGGGTCGCCTTATACTATCGCTATACTTCATTTATTGTGTTTGCTTATTAATCATGCATTGTAAGTAAATGGCTAGTAATATTTCTTTCTCTACTCTAGTACTGTGAATGTGTATAGTGTGTTTTTCCCCACGTTTTTTAGTTCGTTTACTTTTTGAAATATCTAAAAAACTACGCTTTGCGGTTAATACTACGTCATTCTCAACTGTAATTTTGGTTTCATTACTAAAAAACGGATTGCTTACATCAAACACTTCAGATTTGTAATTAAACGTATAAGGAAGTTGTTGCTTTCCTCCACTTTTGAAAAACTGTTTCATCTCAAGCGTGCCTACTTCTTCATTATTCAAATACATCGTATATTGATGTCTATTCGCTACCCCATGTTTACGAATTATTTTTACATCGTTCTCACTAGAAGTCATATATAGACTATATTTTGTTTGAATACCAAAGAGACTCAATAATTTATGAAATATATTAACAAAAACGGGTTTATACGTTATTGTTTCGTTACCGTATATCACATTGCTTTGATTCTCAATGATATATAAAGGCATTTGTACAAAGAATTCTCCCGCTTCAAAATCTTTATTATTATTGAGACGTTTATTAATGCGTGGATGCTTTTTTTGTAAATGTTTTCTAAAAAGCAAAATGCCTACTATAATTATAGTAACTATTCCCCAAACTAACCATGTACTCCAAAGTGGAACCTTGAACAATGATGATTTTCCCACAAGCACTAAAAACGTGTTTATTAAGTTAAATATGAGAAGCACTATCCATATCAGTGCTTCACGAAACATCGTCATTACCCATTTCTCCTTTATTTAATAAGTAAGTTTATAATATACCATGCAATCTATTTTTTATTGCTTTTGTGAGGTGCTTTTGCGTATCGGTGAATGATGGGGGTTTTTATACTCTTTAAATTGATCCGATTAAGTCGTCAGTATTAATCACACTATCCTATAATTTATAATCAGTTAAACTGTCTTTTAGCACCAATTATAACTATAATCACTGCAATATCACTGAACATTGAAAGTCATGATGTATCCATACCATAATCCCCACCTGTAATCAGTACATTTTTTGTATCTATACCCCCAATAGTCATCTTGAGTTGTGATATTTAATAAACCGTTTATATTTCAAAGTATATGGAATATAGCAGAAGCTCTTATACTATTAAACGCCCATACAGTCATATATATGGTTTAAGTTTATTCAATTGTTTGTTTGGCTCTTGTATATACTCTTTCAGGAAATTGAGTAATACGTAATAATTCAATTGCGTTTCGCGTATTTGCTTTACCTTTTTTTATTTTATAATCAAAATAAATCTGATTATTTTCTATCGATTCATTAAAATGATAATTTTCATAGTTAGCTTTTAGATATTCAGAAAGTTCGATATCATGGGTAGCCGCTATAACTTTATAATGTTTCTCAGTATCTAAATAATTAAGCACCGACTCTGAAGCAGCAATCCGTTCTGTCGTATTCGTTCCTTTAAAAATTTCATCAATAAAGCAATATACCAATTGATTATTTTTAATATTAAATAATCGCCGAATAGATTTTAATTCCGTCATAAAATAACTATCTCCTGATAAAATATCATCTGTATTCGCCATTGAGGTATAAACTAATCCAGGCTTGTATGAAAACGCTTCTGCTGTAGCAGTATTTAATGTTTGAGCAAGAATGAGATTAGTTGCAACAGCTTTCATAAATGTTGATTTTCCTGAAGCATTTGAACCTGTTAATAAAATATTATGATTTATATTTAAACTATTTGGTACCGCTTCTGTCAGTAATGGGTGCAATAAATTACTAAATGTTATTTGTTGTTTATCTTTAATAATAGATGGTTCGCAATATGTATGTAATGTTCGACGATACATCACTAATGAATAATGATTATCTAACGTGCTTATGTAATCATAACATTGAAGCAATTCTTCTTGATGTTTAACGTAAGTAAATTGAATAATATGAAAAAAGAAGTAATCCAACATAAAACTCATTTTAAAGAGCATGATAAATGTACCACCAATATCTTGATCATCTGCTTTTCCAATAAAACCGCTTAATGAACGTGCGAGTTTAAATTGTTGAAAATCGATATTTATACTTGGCGTGCCTTTTATTTTACTTAAAGAATAACTATGCTTGATTACTTTAGAAGTATAGAAGATGGATTTTAAATCTTGACTATAACTTTTTTTGAGATAGGCTGATAAACCAATATTAAGTAAAATAGAAAAAAGAATGATTAAAATTCCTAATGATATATTAATAAATATTATAATTGCACCTAGAAGTGGCAAAAATGGACATAGCATAAATAAATTATTTCGTTTTACTGGTTTAATTTGATCAGGAGAAAGCGGATAAACAACTTTTCCTATCAAAGCAAGATGATACGATACATTTACTCTAAATTGTTCATCTTTAAATTGATTCACTAACTTTTTATTATTGATAGTAAACATTTTTCTCAAAGTAGCATACCATTTCATTTCTCCAATAGCTGTAAAGTTAAAATTACTTTTATGAAATAAAGTATCCATATCTAAGTCTGTCCATGTTTTATCATCTATTAATGTATCAGAATAATTCTTACGTCGAAGATTAAACTGATAATCAAATCTCGAATTTGGACGTATAAATTCTTCTAAAGTCTTTTTACTTTTCCAAAGTTGTTTAATATTTGAAATTAATTTTTTTCTTTTTACTATAGTAGTAATAGTATTAACAACTATTCCCAAAACGATTATTCCTATGACTAAGCATGCATAGGTTTGATAGATATTCATAGAAAACTCCCATTTTAAATTCTTTGTTAACTTAGTTATCATGTAATTTAAAAACTAATTTATATATTAAATGCTAACATATTCTACCATCTATTTTTTAGTTTTATTTGTGGTATGCTTCTCCTTATCAGTGATTTTGCTAAATAATACTATAATAATAAAGCCTAGGAATTATATCCCAGGCTCATTAGTTTATAGTTATAAATTTTATGTCTTTTTTGTAACTAAATATAATCTATCAATAATTCATTATTATATTCAGTTACTTTTATAGTATTTCCTTTTTTTAAGGTACCATTTATTATTTCTTCCGAAAGACGATCCTCTAGTAACTTAGAAATACCACGCTTTATTGGTCTAGCTCCGTTTTTAGGTTCATAACACAAATTAGCAATCAATCTAATCGCTTCATTTGAAAATTCAATATTATATCCCATAGATTCAATTAAATCTACTTCTTTCTTAATCAATAGATGTGTGATTTCAAAAATTTCTTGTTGGTTAAGTGGTTTAAAAGTAATCATCTCATCAATACGATTTAAAAATTCAGGTCTAAAATATTGTTTTAAAGCTTCTCTAATACTTCCATCTATCGTTTCAAAGTCTGTTCCATTTTTATTAGTTTGATTTAAACCTACTACTTTTCGATTCTGAATATCACTAGCTCCAATATTTGAGGTCAATAAAATAATACTTTCACTAAAATCTGCTGTTTCACCTAATGAGTTAGTTAATCTACCATCATCAAATACTTGTAACAATACATCAAATATTTTCGGATGAGCTTTTTCTATTTCATCAAACAAAATAACTGCACGAGGATGTTCAAGCACAGTCTTTACTAAGTCTCCGTCTTGACCAAAACCAATGTAGCCTGGTGGTGGACCAATTAATTTAGAAACTTCATGCTCCTTTTGATATTCTGACATATCATATCGAATGATATTCTGCTCATCTCTATATAAAGTTTTATTTAATATTTTGGCCGTTTCTGTTTTACCTACTCCTGTAGTACCTAAAAGCATAAATACGCCCACAGGACGATTTGATTGCTTAAAGCCTAATTTCTTTCTTATTACTGCATTTGCTATAGTCTCAATAGCTTCATCTTGCCCAATAATTTGTGATTTCATAGTATCTTTTAATTGACTTAGGCGATCAATCTCAATATCAGAATAATCTTCATCTTCTTTTAATTCGACTACTTCAAATCCTTCACCCAATCTTTGTTCAATTGCTTTTTTTATATGATTTTTAGTAACTAAGTAATCAAATGTAATTTTTTCTATATTGCTCATCTTACGTGAATAGTTTTTTTCAAGTTGTTGTATTTCTCGACGTAATTTTTCAACCTGTTTATCATTAAATTCTTTTACTTGAGCTTGTTTTAAGTCTTCTTTTAATCGATTCATTTTATCTAAATAAGGAGTTTGTAAATTGGTAGTCTGTCCTTGTTCAATTCGACAAATTGCTCCTGCATTATCTAAAATAGTAAACGCTAAGTCTGGTAGCTGTTCTTTCGGAAAATACTTTTTTCCTAGTTGTGAGGCAAGTTTAATCGTTTCTTTTTCAAAATTAACATGATGAAAATTTTCATAAATAGGAATAACTTGATTTATTATTTCTACAGTATCTTCTACATTAGGCTCATCTATTTTAATAATTTCAAAACGTCTAGTTAATGCCGTGTCAGATGATATATAACTTTGCCATTCTCTAGGAGTAGTTGCTCCAATTATACGAAAGTCACTTCTAGCCATTGCTGGTTTCAAAATATCTGTTAATCCTTTACTTTTACCCAACATGTGGATTTCATCAACAAATAAAATAACATCTTTCTCTCTTTTCATTTCAGACATAAATCTTTGAATACCTTTAAAAGTTTCTCCTTGAATTACAGAAATTAAATCATTAACACTAAATTGTAATATTTTCTTATTTTTTAATGATGGTATTTCATTATTAACTATTTTTAAGGCTAAACCATCAACTATAGCTGATTTACCTACCCCACCTTTCCCTATTAAACTAACATTATTTTTATCACGACGAGATAAAGCTATCTCCATATGATGAATTTCTCTCTCTCTCTTAATAGCAGGCATTAATTCTTTATTACGCGCTTTTTCAGTTAAATCTGTAGTAATATCTTCTAATATTGAATAACTAGGGTCTGCTAATTTATTAGAAATTCGATTTCTTATTGTAGCATTCTTACGTTGCTCTTCTTCATTTCTTCCATCATAATAATTATTTGCCAAATAGCTACGGTTTTGAAAACGCTCTGACATTTTATCGCCATCAAATATATTGTCATATTTTAACATTAATTTTTTTAAAACATGATAAGCATTACAATCTTCATCTTGAGACATTCCCATGATAATCCAATAGGTATCTATCCCACCGCTTGGATTGTTTTGAAATCTCATCTCTTCCGCAAAATCAATTATATCTTTTACATTGTTTGAAATAGGATATTCTGACATATACTTTATTGCTTGGTCTGTTGATGATTCATATATAAATTGTACCTGGTTTGTTTTTATATATTCTTGAATTTTTCTTTTCTTTTTTTGAGAAATAAATAAATCATTTTGTTCAAATTCATCTTCATTTATTTCTATATAACGTTTATCCATTAATTTTGCTTGTTTAATTTCATCTTCTAACTTTTTTTTGGTTATAGAAAAACGACCTAATGAATAGGCCGCTCCAGTATCTGCAGTAGAAGCAAAAGCTAGAAGAAGATCTTGCGTTTCAATAATCTTTCGCTCTTTTTTCGCGATTAAATTAAGTACATTCTCAAATGCTTCTTTGCACTGTTTTGTAATTTTATATTCTATTACATTATTTGTAGTTGCTGTCATAAATTAAAAACACCCCTTATTATTATTGGCAATAATATCATCTAAATAAGCTTCAAAATCTTTTAAACTAATTATGTCACGTATTTTCTCAATTACCTCATCTACACTTTTAATATTTCCGTCTTTTTCAACTTTATAAGGAGCTATGTTGCCCTTAGATATTGCACCTGTTCGACTTTTAAATTTATATATTGCTGGTGCGATATCTTTTTCAAAATCAATCCCTTCTTCATTACAAATATTTTTAAATAAAGTTTTCCAATCTTTTATGCTTCTTAAAATAACAATTGTATCTTTATCACTTAAGATTTTTTTTATAAGAATTTTTGCACTTAAGTTGCTGCTTTCTAAATTGTGTAAATTTCTTAACGATTTACTATCAAATGAGCGATAAGGAATGAATTCAATATTAGAAACTTTAATATCATAAAGTGCTTTTTCAAATTCTTTTTCAACTTCATATCCAAGTAATTCAGCTTGATTCATTTTGTCAAAAATAGAAAGATAATGTTTTATACATTCTTTATACATTGATTCTTTTCCACTAAAAACTTTTGAATAGTAACTTCCTAAATAATATGCTATTAAATTAAAGTCATACTCATCATTATTCTTCAAATAATATTCTAAATTTCCTCTATCTTTTTTATACATTTTATATAAAGTTTTTAAATCTTTAGAAATTACATTTTCTTTGGATAAAATATGTTCACAATAAAATTTATGTAATTCTTTTTTGTTATTTACACTACCTTGATAAACTTCTTTTGACTCAGAATCCACTTTTCTTGAACTATTTTTTTCTATTTTTACTTCTTCTTTAATATATTTACCTACTGTATCACATTTCTCTGATACTTCACTTTCCATATGAGTTCCAGGATTAAGTAATCCAACAATTACCTTCGCTTTGTCTATATCTCCTAAAATATGATTAGGAACACCCCAACAAATTGCTTTTGAGTTTGTATTCAATTTGTCCTTTTCATTCACCCAACAAAAGTCATCTGTATTTTCTGGATGTTCATACAAATATTGATATTCTTCGGCCATTCTTTCTATTTCATTTTTATCCCAAAATTTTTCAAATTCGTTCCATAATTTTTCACTCATATTAATCGCTCCATTCGTTTTTAATCAATCAGACACATAAAGTCTTATTACTTACATGTATTTATATTATCTATCTATAACTTTGTTCTAATATTCAGTAAAACATTTTATACGGACAATATATGTCTTTTTATAAATGTATTTTCATTTATAGAGGTGAAAAGTTATGGAAAAAGAAAAACGTTTATTATATTTTTTTCTGTTAATGATTAATGGAGAAAAGATAAATCGTTCTGAATTAATAAGAAAAACAATGAAGACATCTCGTACCATAAGAAGAGATATGGACGCTATTAATCGTTTTTTTACTGATCCTGAACTACCATGGTACGACAGTAATACGCAAATAAAGCTAACCGGTAAAAATGATAATGCTTATTATCAAATAGAAAACAATTCATTTAATTATGATAGTTATGCAACTTTAGGGTTATTGCTTAGCATTAAAAGTTTAACTCCTAAACTACATAGGAATGTCTATAATTTGTTCATTCAACTCATTTCAAATGGAAGAGCAGAAGACGTAGCAACATTAAAGTCTATATTAAACCATTTTTCTATAAGAGAAAAAGCTTATGATGATATTTTTCCAGGTCAAGAATTAATGATGCTTCAGAAAGCCTTAATTAAAGAAAAAATGGTTGGATTTAAGCAAAAAAGCACAAAAAAATCTTTTTTTGCTACACCTCATTCGTTAATGTATATGAATTACGACTATTGGTTTACCTATGAACTTGGAAATGAGTTTTATGATGTTAAAGTTCGTGATTTATCAGATGTATATATTGATGAAAACTATTCAAAGAAAAAATCTGAAGCTAATGAATTAGTAAAAGTAAGAGTACATAAAAATATAAGTAATGAATTATTTCAATTATATGATGTGCAATATCAACGTCCATTAAATGAAGAAGAGGCAAAATTCGTAGATAAAGAAAGCGATTGGCTCATTTTTGAAATAGCATGTACTAAACTAGATGCTTTCTACATTGCTTATCAAAAGGCACCACATGCGTTAATACTCGCCCCACAAACTTATGTGGATAGCTTTCTAGAAAGAATGCTAGAAATATTTAATCAGTATGATATAACTACTTAATTTTTATAAATTTTTTCTAAATATAAGGAGGATTAATTATGGGAAGAATAATTAAAGTGGGCGATGGCTTTCTAAAAACAACGCTTACAAATGCCATAACGAATGCACAGTATGGGGATACAATATTAATTGACAATATAGACTTAAATAAAGAAACTATGAGCTCCTTTGAAATACCCAAAGGTATGGATATAAAAATTACAAGTATCGATGACGAAAAGAAAACTTTAAAGAATTTTAGGTTTGAAATTAAAGGGTATTTATCCATATCAAATATCATTTTAGATAACGATAATAATACTGATGTCTTCGATATAGAAAATGGTTCGTTAGAACTTGATAATATTTCTTTTTTAAATTTCCATAAAGATTTTAAGAAATTTAATATTTATAATAGCAATGGTAATCTTCGGATTAAAAATTCAAGTATCTTTTCTCTACACAGTTCTTCTAAAGGAATCAATGTAATAGAAAATAGTACCATTCATGGTGCAGCTATGTCTCGTCAAAGCAAATGGCATATATCTAATTGCTCTTTATACAACAATTATTCAAGAGATCAATGGACTATGAAAGATAATTCCGAAATTAATATAAAAAATTCTAAAATTATTGTATATACTAATTTAAATCCTGATGCTACTTATCCCTCAATTTCAATTAACAATTCTTTACTAGATTTAGATAATTCTTATATTGATTATAAAGATCCTTTAGATTCAAAAAAAAATTATCTGCTTCAAATATTTGATAATGGGAGAGCTAAAATAAAAAATTCTGAAGTAACAAAAATAGGGCTTGGTCAAGGGACGTTAGAAGCTACTTCTTTAAAAACGTCAAGCATCGCAGTTACAAAAAACTCAACATTGGATGTTGAAAAGTTAATATTGAATAATAAATTTAATGAAAAAATGTATTTTAGATTTTGTAATTCTAAAGGAAGCATTCAAGAATTACATTCTAATGTAACTCCAACAGATCTTTATTTATTAAATTCTAATATCGCAATTAATAATTATAATGTCACAAATGGTTTTAATACTTTTCTTCAAGATAAACACTCATCCATAAAATCAAATAAAGAAATAAACATTATAAAATTATTTGAAGAAAAGAAAGATATTGAAAATACTAAAAATGAAGATGTAGAAAATAAAAATACAAAAGAAATAAAGCCAATAGCTAAAAATAACATTTCTAATCCAATGGAGGAGTTAAATAATTTAGTTGGTTTATCAAATGCTAAAAAACAAGCAAATGATTTTATACGCGTTCACGTTGTAAATGAAGCCAAAAAGAAAAAAGGAATTAAAGTAGAAGATAATTCTTTACATTCTATATATAAAGGTAATCCAGGGACAGGTAAAACCACGGTCGCTAGACTAATAGCACAAATTTTATTTCAAAAAAGTGTAATAAAAAAAGATTTGCTTGTAGAGGTTACAAGACAAGATTTAGTTGCCGGTTTTGTTGGGCAAACAGCTATTAAAACTGAAAAAGTTTTAAAATCTGCGTTAGGTGGCGTTTTATTTATTGACGAAGCATATACATTATACAGCAAATCTGAAAACGACTACGGTGTAGAAGCTATTGAAACTATTTTAAAATTCATGGAAGATAATAGAGGAAATATCATGATAATATTCGCTGGGTATCCTAAAGAAATGGATGAATTGATGAGTATAAATCCAGGATTAGAATCTCGAATAAAAAATGAAATTATATTTGATGATTATTCTATAAACGAATTATGTTTAATCGGCAAAAAATTACTACACGAATATGAATTTAATGAAAATGTTTACGATGACAAACTTAAAAAAGTATTTGAAAAACAAAGAATTAACAGTAATGCAAGATTTGTAAGAAATTTCAATGATGAAATTATAAAGAATCAGTCTAATAGGTTATTCGATGAAGATATAATTGAAAGTGAATTTAATATTATTAGGGATACCGACATAACTAATATATAAATATATTGGGAGCAAATCACTCTTTTGTGTTAGCTCCCATATTCAATTTAAAACTATTCGATATTTTTATACTATTCGCTTGCCAAATGTTCTGATATTTTCTGACGATATTTTTTCATAATAATTGGATGGATTATAATTGAAATCCAAAATATTGGATGAAGTATCCATGCTAAAATAAATTTAACAATAATAACTATTATGAAACTAAAAAAAGTGCCTTTAATATATGTTTCAAAAGATTCACGAAAATCTACTTTATTCCCTTCAATTTTTTGCTTAAACGTAGGATTTATTCGACGATGAGTATCAAAAGTCATTTTAGCAATAGTTCCAAACTTTTTTCTAAATAAGACACTTTTCATAAAGAAAAAACGTAAAAGAACATTGTCTTTAGTATCTAGTATGTATGAACTTAACCAAGCATAAGTATAGCTTCCAAGTAAAAATATTACTATATTCCATACCCAACTAATCCAACTTGTTGTTTCATTTTGTATCATGAATATAAATTTAACTAAATACACAATAGTATAAGGAGTATAGAAAAAGAATATTGGCATTTTTGGGGTAGAAAAATAATTTCTTATCATTTAATCAATCCTTTGTTATTTAATTTACTATATTAATATATATATTTAGAGCGACATGATATGACCGTTTAAAAATATTTTTAAATAGAGCATAAAATCGCATAACTATTTATAATGATTAATTCAAAAAGCCCCTTCACTATTTTTTTAATGAAGGGGTTATTGCATTCAAACTAAATTACTTGTTGAATATTTGTTTGGATTGAATACATAAAGATACATATTTCTTCCAAAGCACTGTATTTTATATTAAGACCCATTGAGGGACGAGTTATATCTTTATGATTATAATGAATATTATTATTAGAAAATGTGTGGAGAATAGCAATCATAGATAATTCATGTTTTTCAACAAAAGATCCTTTAAATTTAAGGTAAATGTAATCTCCTATTTGATTCCAACTAGCTACCTCATTATTGTTTTTTGTATCTATCATTTTACAACGTTCTTTTTTATCTAAACTTACTGTAGTTTTTTCTATATCTATTATTATAATAATACAATAATAGATTATATTATATATTTTGCTTTTGAGTATTATTGATAGAACGTTAAGCGTAGCGTTAATAAAATTTAGTTTTTATTAAGGTAACTAACAAATCATTATTTGATGTAATTTTGTAAACTATTAAGGTGATTTACTTTGATTTATTAAGGATATTATCAATATTTGTAAAATATTACTTTTATATATAGAAGGAAATTACTAAAAATAATACATATAAAAATATATAATATAATTAAAAACTTCAATTGAAGAAAGAGGACTTAGGTTTATGGAATATAATGCTTTAATTATTGAAGATGATATAGATATTGCACATATTTTGTCATTAACATTAACAAAAATGAAAATTAAAACTACTATAGTTTATTCAGGAAATGAAGCTTTAGAGTATTTAAAAACACATAATTACGATTTAATATTGCTAGATTTAATGTTACCTCATATTGAGGGAGAAGAATTACTCACTTATATAAAAAAACACTTAATGAGCAGAATTATTGTTGTATCAGCTAAAACTGAAGTTGAAGAAAAAGTTCGATTATTAAATAAAGGAGCAGATGATTATTTAACAAAACCTTTTAATAATAAAGAATTATCTGCACGAGTTGAAGTTCAATTAAGAAATTTAAATCAATCTCCACCTCAAAATTTATTAGTATGGAAAGAATTAAGTATAGATAAATCGACTAGAAATGTTTACTTAAATAAAAATAAAATCGAATTAACAAATAAAGAATATAATATTTTGTGCTTATTAATGAAAACTCCTGAAAAACCAATATCAAAACAAAAGATTTATGAAAAAATTCAAGGGCTTTATTTAGGAGATGATAATACGGTTAATGTCCACGTATCAAATATTAGAAAAAAATTGAGTACCTATACTAACCGATCGTACATTAAAACTGTATGGGGGATTGGATTTATAATAGAATAATTTTCTTTATACTTTCTTTATATTTTACTTAAAGGAATTTAAGACCTTTCCATTTATACTTAAATTGTCTTTTGGAAAGGGGCGAATATTATGAATCTAGTAATCAAAACAAAAGACTTAAGTAAAAAATATAAAGACAATCATGGATTATTACCGATAAATTTCGAACTACATAAAGGTGAAGTTTGTGCTTTAATAGGTAGAAATGGTGCTGGTAAATCTACCTTTTTTAAATTATTAGCAAATCAAATTAAAGCTGATAGTGGAAATATAGAATTATTTAATAAAAAATCCGATATAAAAAATCAAATGCGTAAGCGAATAGGATTCATGATTGAACATCCTAATTTTATTAATAATTTCACAGCCTTTCAGAATTTGAAGTATTTTAGTATTCAAAGAGGTATTTCAAATACTAAAGATATTACTGAAGTTCTTAAAGCGGTGGAATTAGAAAACGTTAATAAAAAATTTAAAACATACTCTTTAGGTATGAAACAAAGGCTAGGATTAGCTTTAGCTCTATTAAATGGACCTGATTTATTAATTTTGGATGAACCAATAAACGGATTAGATGCACAGGGAATAAAAGACTTTAGGAATTTAATTCTCCGGTTAAATCAAGAACACGGTATTACTTTCCTTTTGTCTAGTCATATATTAAATGAATTGCAACAAGTAGCTGATAGATTTGTCTTCATTGATAAAGGTAAAATTATTAAAGATATTAGTAAAGAAAAGTTAACCCAAGAAAGTAAACAGCAGCTGTTAATACGCGTTGATAATACATCAAAAACTTCTCAAGTTTTAGAAGAAAATATAAAAAATATTGATTACAGGGTAATTAATGCGCAAGAAATAATTGTATATCAAAGTTCGATTGATTATAACTTAATTAATAAGATACTAATTGAAAATAATATAGATGTATATGAATTTAAAATTGAAGTATCTAATCTAGAAGATTACTTCTTAAATATTAAAAGAGGTGATGAAATTGATTAATTATATCAAAAGTGAGAATTATAGATTATTACATAGCAAAAGCATATATTTATACACAATAATATGTGCAACACTAATTATATTAGCCGCTTTTACATTAGTATACTTTGATAAAACTACTTTTAAATTCCCATACGCTAATTTAAAATTCTTTCTTGTTAATATTGTTTCCTCAGGACTCTTTATCATTGCCATTGGTTCAGCAATGAATTTAATAGTCAACAATAAAGAGAACAAAAACATAGTAAAACAAAGCATTTCTTTCGATATTTCATTAGATACTATTTATTACGGAAAGTTTATAATATTTCTCTTTTATTTCTTTATATTATGTTTAATTTGTACTATCGTAAGTATACTTTTCGGTTCACTTTTGTTTGAAAAAGACTATAAAACATTAAATAATTTTATAATCTCATTAATTAATATGTCACCTTTAATCTTTGGCGCTTTAGCATTATCTCACCTATTGAATAGTTTAAAAATAAATGGTGCATTTTCTGTTCTCTTAACTATTTTTATTTATTACTATGGTGGTGGTTTGTTAGAACTGCTAAAATTTATTAATAAAAAATGGATTATTCTATACAATTATTCTCCTACAAAATTTTTTGAAAAAATATTTCAAGAATACGCTACAGATACAAGCGTTATTCATTTAGAGTGTTGGATGGTCGGTATAGGTTTAGGGGTAGTCTTTTTAATTATAGGAAATTTGATAATTAAAAAGACGAGATATCTAAACTAAAAGTGAGGATAGCTAAAAATGATATACATTTTTTTCCTAATTTTAATACTATCTATAATATATTTAGCTTATAAATATATATCGTTATACATGGAAATAAAACAAGTGACTATACAATTGCAGGACTTAAAAAATGATGTCACTTCGAATCAAGTTATTCGTACTTCCACACAATTCAATATTTCCAAAAATTTGTGTAATGAAATAAATTCAATACTTACTATATATAGAAAACGAAATGTTATTAACAAGAAAAAAGAACTGATGTTAAACCAAGAAATCACTAACATTTCTCATGATTTAAGAACTCCTTTAACAGCTGTGAAAGGATACACAGATTTACTTAATGATCCTCATACTACTTTGAAAGAGAAAAAAAGATATATAGGCATAATAGAGGATAAAACAACTTCACTTATTAACTTAGTAGAATTATTTCATGAAATAACTAAAATTAATTCATTAGATTATAAACTTAATTTTCAAGAACTTTCTTTAAGTGATGAACTTAAAAATAGCTTTTTATCCTATTATAGTGAATTTAAAAATCAAAATATTGATGTAAACTTTAATTTGTCAAAAGTTTCAAAAGTTGTTTTAGATCAATTTGCGACAAATAGAATATTTACAAATTTAATTCAGAACACCCTACGTTATAGTAAAAGCTTCGTTGATATTGATTTATACGAAAAAGACAATGACGTAATTGTAAAATTAGCTAACGATACAGATGAACAACTAACTCAAGAAAACATTAAATATATTTTTAATCGTTCTTACATCGCTGATTTAAGTCGTCATAAGCAACATTCAGGAATAGGGTTATATATAGTAAAAAAATTAGTTGCAAAACAAGATGGGCTAGTTTATGCCACATATAAAAATGGTATATTTGAAATTAAAATACACTTTAAAAAAACTAAAAATATAAGTGAAGATGACTAAAAATTTCAAAACTCAAATAACTCTTTATTACTTTTAAGAAGATATTAACTTTAAAAAAATAATTGAGAAAGAATTCAAATACTATTGTATCTATAAATCATTAGGAGCTATAAGTTACCATTAAGGTAAAAAGGAAAATGAAACACTAAGAGTATATCTTATTAAGAAGCCCCCACAAAGTTGAGCCAAAACTTAAATTTGTGGGGGCTATTTAATGTTATACTAGTTTACTATGTTTGCTTATTTATAATGGTGGTGGTCCTAAATATACTGGACCTTTATTTTTACGATAATATCGAATATTATTATTTGAAAAAGTATGGAGAATAGCAATCGTAAATATTTTGTGCTTTTCAACAAAGCTTCCTTTAAATTTAATGTAAATGTAATCCCCTTTGCGACTCCAACTAGCCACTTCCTTATTATCCTGAGTGTCTACCATTTTACAAAATTCTTTTTTATCTAAACTTACTGAAAAAAGTTGATTTTCATACTTGAACAACCCTAATTTTTCTTTATTAAATCTTTCTTCATTACTTAAGTGTATTTCGTTATATACTCCAGAATTCTTCTTATTAGTTATTTTGCTAAAAAAGAGAGGGCAGATTTTGTCCTCTCTTTTTAAACAACTCTATAATTTATTTAACAGATTAGAGAAAAATTGAATGATAGATTGAATAATTTCCACAATACCGTCCCATATGCGTTGAAGGAGATTTCTATTTTCTTCTGTATTCAAATCCTTGGCTTTATCTTTTGCTTTATTCAATAAATCATCTGAGTTTTTTTCAATATTTTTTAATACATCTTTTGCATTTTGTTTAAATACTTTTGGATCAGAAGTTAAGGCATTAGAGTTTGCCACATTCACCATATTATTATTAATCATTTGAATTTGATTTTCTGATAATATTTCTGACAAGCCACGTTCATCGAGTACTTTATTGACCGTGTCTTCAACTTGTTGTTGTGTTATTTGTTTATCTTGATTTTGTTTAATATCTGCAAGTTGTTCTTTAATATCTGCTATTGAAGCATTCAAAGCTTCATCTGAATATCCATCTTTACCTTTATTTTCTTCTGAAATTCTACCTAAGTCATTCATTTCTTGATTAGAATTTTGAATATCTTCAGCGTTGAGGTTGTTACCTTTTTCTTCATATGCTTTATAAATACCAGCTAAAGCACCTTCACCAGTTACTTGGTCGACAGAAGCTATATGTATTTCTGCGTTTTTAATTCCTGCCGTAATTGCAGCATTTTGATATTGTTCAGATGTCACTTTTGTAATGTTATCTGGTGTATCAATTTTCACATCAACACCCTTACCCCATTTTTTATGTTCAATTGTTGCACTTGAATAAATATAACTTAGATTACTGCTGTTTGGGATATAATTACTCACATCATTGACGTTAACATTATAAGTTTCATAGTTATCATCAACGCCTAGATCATTCTCAGTTTGTTGTAAATCTTGCCCTTCTAAGTCAGCGCCTTTAATAAAAACAGGTTCATCCCAATCTTCTTTATTTTCAGCTGCTTTAACAACACCTGAAGCTGATAACAACAATGTAGCTACTGCTAAACTAGTTATTGCTTTTTTCATTTTCAAATACACCATCCCTTAAAATGTTTCATATATTTATATTAATCGTATCCAATAACACGTTTTTGGATTGTTTCAATCATTTCTGAATCAGCCTGTATCATATCATATTTATAAATTTGGTTGAATCTTGGATTATAAATACCAATGTAACGTATATTCTCAAAGGTAGGCTTTTGAGATGTCTTACCCATTAAATAATATATCACTAATTGAAGCGTACTGTTTTTCTGTGGTAGTTGTTTTGAAACTTTAAAATCCCACAAAGTATCTTCAGTTAGAAAGTCACCATCTCCACTATCAATAATGCTTGTATACCCCCCCTCAAATGTGAAACCATCCATTTTAACTTCACCAATTTGATTAAAAAATGAAAGACTTCTGTTTATAAGTGATTTTATATTATTAATTGTGTCTTGATCTGGAATTTTAAATTCTTTAGGCATGCTTCCTGCTCTATATACCATATCGTAATTTACCAATTGACATGCTTTAATAATAGATAGATCATCATTATCATTAATATCTTTTAACAATGATTCGGCTGTTTGTAATTCCCCAGCTAATTTTGCGCCAGTTAACGATATGGCAAATGATTTTTCTTTGTCTTGATTTATAACCATACGAGTAAGGTAGTCTACGACTAAACCAATTGTTTGAGGTGCTATATTTTCATATTTTGTATCTATAAATGTTTCTGGTTCTAGTTGCTTAACTTCAAATGATTTTCTGTTTAAATACCCACCACGGGGTTGTTTAATTTGTGAAATTCTTTGTGTAACACTAACCAATTAAAGACTCCTTTTGATAATAATATTTTTATATTTATGAAGCGTTTGAAGTTTCTTTGTCATTTTCTGAACTTTTTGATTCTACATATTGAGATTGTTCATTTTCATAGTTGTTACCATCAGTATTTTCATCATTGTTTTGGTTATTATTTTCTTGTGCTGCATCTGGATTTTGCTTATCTTCGCTAGATGGTTGTTCTATTTGTTGATTTGGATCCTCACGTTCCTCATTTTGCGAAGCTTCCTCGTTACTATTTTCTTGCTGTTCTTCATTATTTTGTTTTTGATTTGATTTATTATTATCTTCTTCAATGTTGTCTCGGTTTTGTTCATTTTTTGTATTTTCATTCGTTGATTGTTTACTATCATTATCTGTTTGATTATTTTCTTTTTTATTTTGAGACTGGTTGTTATTTGATGTTGATTGATTTGACTCATTGTCATATCCTTGTTCTTTTTGCCAATAATTACCTACGATTTTTGAAAGTTCTTTATATTTTTGTTCTGGTACATCAGAGTCGGCAGTTTCAAACTTAGGCATTCCTTTTTTGTATACGTAAGTATTGTAAAAATCAGCAGTTGAATTATAAATATCTTTATCTATATAACCGTTTTCCGCTTTTATAGGACCATCTGGATGTGTAATAGCGCCACCCGTTTTGATAATTTTTCCTGTATTTCTATCTATAATGGCGTGGTGCTTAACGGATTCGTTTATCCCACCAAAAGGCGTTTCAATAAAAATTTTATCATCATTACTTTTATCTTTATTGTAAATTAGATCATATTTATTTTGAGTAAAATTGAGTATATCTTCGGAGTTAAAAGCAATAGATTTTTGCTTCATCAATTGTTATAGGTTGACTAATTTGATTATTTGCTTCATTTGTTGTTTCTGCAGCATTAGACTCACCTTGAGGTTGATGCTTTGTATTTTGATTGTTTTCTGCTACTTCATCATTTGATTGCTTTTCAGTTTCATCTAATTTTTTATCCCTTTCCTGTGTTTGATCACTGTCTTTTTTATGATTATTGTCTGTATTTTGACCACAAGCACTTAAAATAATAAAAGAAGACAAACCTAACATCCCTAATTTTCTAAATTTCATTCATACATCTCCCTGATATAAAACTCACTTTCCATGCTATCAAAAAATAAAGCGTTATCAAATACAATAAAATTAAAAGGTTCTGTTGCAAAGTAAAAAAATATAGCTAACCACTAATTTATCATGTCAGTGTTCGCTTAACTTGCTAGCATGAGGCTAATTTCGTGGCATGGCGAAAATCCGTTATACTTTCAAGTAATTCAAGTTGCATATAATTACCATAATTAACATAATTATCACCTTTCATAATATAAACGCTATCTTCAATTGTGGATTTTGGCTTATTCACTTCTTTAATTTTACATATATATTTAATACATGAATAGGGACGGGAAAGATAAATCAAAACCATATCTCCAACCGCTGCTGATTTCATATTATTACTTTGTTTCCAATCGATTTCACTTAATTTATTGAATGCACCTATAACATCATAATCTTTAACATTACATGGAATAATCCAATACTTCATCATTTATCACCCGTTATACATTATTTATTGACTTCTATCTTTCTACTTTATAATAATAAAAACCGCATCACTTATGATATGCTTCTGCGTATCGGTTAATGATGC
>NZ_KV810871.1:30601-31569 GCF_001812925.1 Staphylococcus sp. HMSC057A08
TCTGCGTATCGGTTAATGATGCGGTTTTTAATTATATAATTTCATTTAATAAGGTAATGAACAGTTTTTTGATAAATGTTATTCTTCTAAAATTCTTTTTAATTTACACACTAAAAAATATCCTCCTTAACAATAATAAGTTATTTAAATTATTGATTAAGGAGGATATCTTTATATCTATTTATTTCTCAATCTAGAACTAGATTTTTATCGTGCTTTCAGTTCATTTCCTGTCATCCATTTATGATTTTTAATGATTTTACCATTATCTTTGGATTTGTAATCAACTACGTAAACAGTCGTCTTTTTCACGTTATCTATATTGGCTGTAGCACCTTTCATACCGGACATATGACTTGCTTCTAATTTAACAGTATCGCCTTTACTAAATCCATCTTTAGGTGCATCTTTGATCTCTTCGTTTACGACCCATTTATGATTGTTTACTTTTTCATTTCCATTTGTGGGTTTATAACTTACAACATAGGCATATGTTTTATACGCACCTTTTACAGTAGCTTCTGCGCCTTTCATCCCTGGCATATGCCCTGCTGTAATCGTTACTTTATCTCCCACTTTAAATTCACCCTCATTAGTCGATGTCATATCTTCTGGAACTTTACTTTCATCATTATGCTTCATATGGCTCTCACTTTTTTGGTCATTAGTGTCTTTATCTTTTTCATCATTATTGGAGCAAGCTGATAATATTAGTAATGACCCTAATATCATAAAAAATAATTTTTTAATCATAATAAAACTCCTATCTTTTATTTTAATTTTAATGTAAAGGCATTAATTGCAACAATAACCGTACTTAGTGACATTAAAATAGCACCTATTGCAGGTGATAAAATCAAGCCGATAAATGCTAAAATACCAGCTGCTAAAGGTACAGCAACAATATTATAACCTGCACCCCACCATAAGTTTTGCACCATTTTTCTCATAGTATTATTTGAAAGAGT
>NZ_KV810872.1:0-7981 GCF_001812925.1 Staphylococcus sp. HMSC057A08
TGAAGAAATCAGGGATGAAAAAGTAAAAGTAGAAGAAGCATTAACTCAATTAACTGAAGCAAAAAATGCATTAAAAGCAGATAAGTCAGTGTTAGAACAAAAACGCCCAGGATTAAATCATGTAGGTGTTACGAAGGTTAAACAACATAACTTTTATGAAGTGTTTATATAACAGTGTTTATAGGCTATTTTTGATTTATTTATACATAAAAAAGGGCAGAATAAGGGCATAATGTGAAAAAATTTGATTTTAAGCAAAAAAAATACGCTCAAATTTGAACGTATCTAATTTATATTTTCCAACTTGCTCATCATATCTTTATCCATTTGTTCGGTAACATGACTATATATCTGTAAAGTTGTTTTATAATCTTTATGGCCTACACGATCCATTATTGCACGCAGTGACACGCCTAATTGTGATAATAAGGATATGTGACTGTGACGCATAGTGTGAGTTGAAATATCTTTTTCAATACCTATATTCTTTGCAGCGTTCTTAATGTTAGCATTGATAGATGATAAAGGCATAGGACTGCCTTTACTATTTGTAAATATAAAGTTTCTCTCTTTAAAATTACTATCCCACTTAGCCGATTTCTTATTTTCCAACATTACCTTACGCAATATCTCACAACTTCTAGTGGTAATAGATATAGTACGATAAGAGGCCTCAGTCTTAGTTGTATCTTTAAAGCCACGTACACCATCTTTAGTTATCCATGCTATTGTACCATCAATCTCAATTTTTTTATTCTTAAAATCAATGTTTTCAGGTTGGAGTGCTAATAACTCACCAATTCTTAAACCGTTCAATACTTGAAACTCAGTAATGTATGCAGTCATCATATATGAGCGTTTAATATAGCCTTTATTACCAGTACTTGCCTTATGGTTAAGTTCATCAATGAGTTTATGTACTTCATTCATTTCTAGATAATTCTCACGTTTAGCTTTGATTTCTTCTCTAGTTACTGCCTTCTTAGGTAATGACACGTTATCAATGTATGAAATATCTGAGATATTGTACCTTTTCTGAGCGAACTTCAATACACTCTTTATAAGGCTCACATTGACCTTAATTGTAATGTGTTTAATATTATTTTCTTTCATTGATGTATTTATGTAATCTTGAATAACTTGAGCATTCATCTTATCGACAAGAATATCTTCATTTATTCGCTCTTTGATGTGAGCAAGTCTGTAAGTTTTTGCTCTTATAGTTGATTGTTTAGCACCAGATACTAATTTATAGTTTTCAAACCACTCATCACATGCAGCATGGAAAGTTAGCGACTTTAATGTAGTAGGTGTCTTGTTATTTAGCTTTTCTTCTATACGCTCATTTAAGCGTTTCTGAGCCTCTTTCTGTGACTGCTTACCATTCTTATTAAGCACCACGCTAACACGTCGCCATTTGTTTGTGAGTGGATCTTTATACTTCTCATAATAGCGATATTTAGTTTCACCATGTTTATTAGTAAATTTCTCATGCCACATGTGAATGAGCCTCCTTTTACTTAGTCTTGTGGTCCATATTGATTTTCTACTGCTTGATTTAAAATTTCGGAAGCTTGTTCGTCTCTCTCCATTGCTTCATCTTCACTAATCAAGCCATTTTCATAATCTTCACTAGCTTGTCTTTCGATTTCAGTTTTACGTTGTAAAGCTTCAGCAACTTCACCATGTATATACTGATCATCAATCTCTGTATTTTTAGGTAACTTTACATTTTGATTAGGTTGTTGAGTTTGATTATAGTTTTGGTTATTTTGCTGTTGTTGTGGAGTTTGTGGAGTGTTATTAGCTTGTTGTGTTTGCTGCTGCTCTTGAGTTGCAGGTTGTTGTGTTTGTTGTTGAGATTGAACTTGTTCACTTGAGGCAGTTTTTTGTGTAGTTTGTTCTTCAGTAGAACTATCTTCTTGTGTAGATTTGTTATCTTCATTTTCTTGAGATTTCTTTTCTTCTTTAGACTTTTTATCTTCTTTAGTTTTCTTATCTTTTTTATTGTCAGCTTTCTTTTCAGTAGTGCTTTCTGATTTTTTATTTTCATCTTCCTTAGCGTCATCTTGACTACAAGCACTTAAAACAAGTGTAGCTGCAAATAATGTTCCTAGTAATTTTTTCATATGTATTCTCCTTAAGTTTATTATCTTTTATATTTAATCTTCTGGGGTTTGTTAAAGAAAATCTAAAATAAGTAAAAATTATAATTTAAATTAATTTTGTTTGTTTTTATTTAATAATTTATAATTTATCAAAAGTTTCTTCTAAATTAACTTTTTCTACAAATAATTCAAACATAGTATCAAAAAATTCTTGCCTATTATTAATTTTTTCATATTTTGTTTCTAAATAAGCAATGATTAAGTTTAAAATTATATTTTTGTCTTCATTTGAAATAACATTGTAATCTATTAAATTATAATCTTTGTTTGTAATTAAATATCTAGGAGCTAATATTTTAAATTGATTTTGAGTAAAATACCACTCAATATCAAAAATAGGCTTATCTACTAAATTATTTTTAAGGATCTCAAAATCATTTAAAAAAAGAAGTTCGTTTTTTTTATTGAAAATAATTTTATTATTTTCAATTTTACTTTTTGATTCATATAACTCTTTTTTTACTTTATTACCTTCTTCATTCGTATATTTAATAAATTCTTCTACTAAATTTTCAACTTTTTTCAATTCTTTCTTAGTAAACTCTTTTTTATCATCAAATAAATAAGTACTACATAATTCTGATAATAAGGGTTTAGGTGATTTTCCCATATTAAATGCTTGATCTAATAGAGTATTTAAAATCTTAAAGAATACTTTTTTAGAAGGCTTTTTATTTAAATTATTTTGTAATCTGCTTATGTAAGTAGGCGATACATCAGCTAATTCTCCTAATTTATTAACAGATAAATTCAATGATTCTCTATATTTATTTAAAACTTCGCCAAATTTCATAATTTTATTCTCCTTTATAAAATAAGCAACTCAAATACATTGTATCTTTAATAGTTTATATGTACAAATGTTTTATCAAATATTTCATATTGACATAATTAATGAATAATTGTAAGATTTATTTGTACATATGAAATTTATAAAAAATTAAAAATACATATGTACTAAGGAGGGTGAATATGCATAATAATCTGAGTATGTTGATGGGCAGAGATAGAGTTAGTGCTTTGAAATTGAGTAAAGAAACTGGAATTTCAAGAACTACTATTCATGGCTTGTATCATGAAAGAACTAAAAATCCAGATATGCAAATAATTATGAAGTTATGTAATTATTTCAAAGTTACACCAAATGAATTTTTTGGAATTAAAGAAAAAGAGGAGGCATAAAAATGTCACATACTAAATTACAAGATTTACCAACTAAACAGAATACTGCACTTGAAGAAAAACAAATCGTATTTCCAGTTAAATATGCAAAGCCTAAATTATTAAGCGAGTTATTTAATTGCAGCTATTCAACAATTCGTAGATTACTTATTTCATATGATGAGGATAACTTAGGTATTGAAAGTATGTATCTTGATATTAGTAGTACGCTTACTTTAATAAATGTAGAGAAGTTTGAAGAATTTTTAAAATGTAAGCACAAAAAGTATTTATAAATTAAAGGGGTGTTTTAAATGCTACGTTTTATCAATGAATTGCTATATATCACAGTCATAACAATATTTTTAGGAGTTCATACAGAATTACATTATGCGTTAGTGTTTTTTTTGTTTGGAAGTATGATTGCAGCACTTAAATATGATATTCGAGATGAAGAACATTCATATCTCTACAAAACATACAGACAGCATATAAGAAACAGAAAAGAGATTTAAGTAGAAAGTCTTCAAAATAATAAATCGCTTCAATATGGAGCAATTGGGAGGAATAGAAATGGAGAAAAAATTGAAAAATACAATTGAAAATTTTAATTCAAGTATCGAAGTTATTAGAAAAAATAATAGTATTACAAAATTAAAAAGTGTGAATTGGGAATTAAGCAACAAAATAGAAAACGTAGAAATGATAACTGAAAGAATTGAGGACTTATTAGAAGCGCAAGGTTGGTTTATGGACGATTATCTTATTCATGATAAGGATCACGTTTTAAGTAATAGAGAAGTAGTAACACACGGAGCTAAATATCATGAAATGAGAATACACATTCAACAATTCGATAGACTATTAACAATGTATAAGAATGAACTCACTAATGTTATTAAACAGTTTAAAGAAATAAAAAAGACGTTATCAGAAAGCGACCAAACCACTGATAACGAACAATTAACAAACTAATAAACTACTGAAAGGATAGCATTTTATGACTAATAAAATCAAGTGTTCTAAAGGTTATGGTGTAATTACGCAAAGTGTTATGTCTAGCAAAGATATAAGTATCGAAGCTAAAGCATTGTATTGCTATTACATGGCACATGTAGACGACAATATTATCCCAAGTGCTACACAAACATGCAATGATTTGATGATCAGTTACAAGCGTTTTAAAACACTACGAACACAATTATTTGAAAGAGGCTTTTTATAAATTGATAAAAATTAGCAGCAAAGGAGGGCAGACGATTGGCAACTTATAGAGTCAAAAAAGAGAGTGGTAACTTCGTAACTATCCATAAAGGTTTTATTCATGACAATAATCTAAGTTGGAAAGCTAAAGGTTTACTACTTTATCTTTTAAGCCGTCCAGATGATTGGCAAATATATGAAACTGAATTAATAAAGCATACTAGTGATGGACTAAGCAGTTTGAAAAGTGGCATTAAAGAATTAGAAAAAACTGGATATATTGAACGAAAAAGAAAACGTGATGATAAAGGTAGGTTAAAAGAATATGAATATGAAGTATTTGAACAACCTTACCACATGCGAAATTCCTATGTAGGAAAAACCAATGTAGGAAATTCCAACGTAGGAAAAACCTACGTAGGAAAATCGCACACTACTAATATTAATAATACCTATAAGGACTTAACTAATAATTATGATACTGAAATTAACAGTAGTAGTAGTGCAAGCACTACTAAACAACCACCATCGTCACATTCTTATAGTAATGTATTCAACTTTTATCAAGAAAATGGATTTGGAATACTTCAACCATTTGTAGTGGATCAGATTGAAAACTGGATAAATGATTTCAATGGTAATGAGAATATCGTCATAGAAGCATTAAAAGAAGCAGCAACGAATAATGTATGTAAGTGGAGCTATGCTAACAGTATTCTTAAAAGTTGGTATCAAGACGGTATTAAGTCTATTGATGATATAGAAGCACGTAGAAAACAACGTGAAGTAAGTAAGAATAAGGTACAGCAATCTACAAAAGATACTGATGATGATTGGTTAAATTCACCAGAACGACAACAATATTTATAAGTTAAGTAAGGAGGAACGATTTTGAAAAGTCTTGAAACATTGATGAATAACAATAAAAAGCGTGGCAAAATTTTGAAAGTTGAAGAAAATCTATTTTGTGAAGGTTGTAAAAATCGTTATGACTATTATGAAATTGAAAAGTCAGACGGAACAATACAAGAAATTAAAAGTGGTTGCGATTGTGAAGCAAAGCAAATGGCTGAACAAAAAGTAAAAGAATATAAAGCTAAGATAAAACGAAGTGAAATTGATCGTATGTTTAATAAATCAAAAATGAATGACGATTTACAAAGTGCAACTTTTGATAATTATATCCCTAGAAATGAAAGCCAACAAAAAGCAAAAGACACCATGCAGCGTTATGCAAAGAACTTTAATTTAGATAATAAGCAATCAATTATGTTAAGAGGCTCATTCGGTTTAGGTAAATCAGCACTAGCAATGGCTACAATCAAAGAAATTAAAGAAAAGGGCTACACAGTATTATTTTACGATATTACTGAACTTATCGCTTTATTCAGAGATACTATGAGCAAAACAGCTAAATATACTGAAACAGAGCTGATTAATCGTATTAAGGCGTGTGATGTGCTTGTCATTGATGATGTAACGCCGAATTTAACAGATTTTGAAAAAGGTAAGTTATTCAGCGTGATTAATGCAAGAGTAAATAAGCACAATATCATCACAACCAACAACACTAACAAAGAGCTAACATCTGACAAAATGCTAACAAAGATTTATTCAAGAATGATGATGAATACAACAGTGATTGAAGTCGAAGGAACAGACTACCGATTAACTAAAAAATAATCATAAGTGGTAACGGGCTTTGTACCCGTTCCGCTTCCTAGAAAGGAGTAACACATAGTATGCCAAGTCTAAAACAAGCATATCAACAAGACACAGACGCCGAAGAAATCAAAATGATTAGTGATGATACGTTATTCACAGTTTACAATCCTAAATTTATTGAAGATAAAAAGCAGATGATAGAGGACTATATCGAAACGTTATACGAACGTAATACACCAAACATGGTATGTGATCCAGTCACTCAAATGGTTTACTATCAATCGCAAAATTTAGAAAGCTTAGTTATGTACATCATTGAAGAAAAAGAGAAGTTGAATGCGTTCATCAGAAAAAGCAATAGAAACCTATATCATTTATACGCTGTTTTAGAGGGTTATACAAAGCAAGAACAGATATTTATAAAGAATTACATTAGAAATGCAAAGGTGCGTGATAATGAGCTTGTGAGACGCTTTAAAATTGATTTATATAACTATGTCCAAGCTAAAAGAGAGAAAAGGCAAGAAGAACATAACAAAAAGTCATTTAATGCGTACTTAGTGGATAAAGACGACGTAAGAAAAAGACAACAAAAGAAAAAGATTAATAATGGTTATGGCTTAACACTCAATCAAGAGAAAGAGCTGCGATTAATTAAAGAACATGAAAAAGAACGCAATACAGATATGGGGATATTCATCGACTTAATTCAACAGATGAACAATGATGAACTCTTATCTTATGTGTTAGATCGTCATGAATTTAATATCGATAGTTACAATCTCAAAATATTAACTGACGCAGCACTCTATCACTTGCCATTAAAACAAAGAAAACTAGCCTATAACCATTTAAAAGCAATAACAAGAACATTAGCAAATAATCCAATCGAAAAGAGGTTAAAACAATATGAACAATGATGAAATGAATAAATTAAGCGACGCACTAGAATTATCGGAAGCGCAACGCTTAGCTTTATATAACTACAGTGAACGAGAAGCTAAAGAAAAAGCACACTCACAAGAACAAAAGAAAGAATTAAGCAGTTTAGAAAAGCATGAGAAACGCCAACAAATCATGAGTATTAAAGACGCTAATCAACGACAAGAAGAAATTGCTAAGCATGTTGAATTATTTAAATAGGAGGGCTATTCATGAAAATATTAAAACAAATTGAAGTGCATAAAAAGAATATTGAAAGCTATCAAAAGGATATACAAGCACTAGAACAAGAAGTAAATAGCGAAAAAGAAACGATTGATCAACTCAATGCAGATTATCAAGAATTAGTAATAAGTGGCCAAGTTGAAAAAGCTGATAAGCTATATACTAAGATTGATAAACAAGAAACGACACATAAAGCAAAAGTAAAACGTTTAAGCGTTATGAAGCAATCACTGAAACAGGTTATTATTAAAAATTGTAGCAGTATGCAAGAAGAAGCTGATAAATTAAGTGATGAATATATCGAAATATATAAAGAAGATTTACAACATTATAACAAGCTCAAAGAAGAACTAAAACAAGCAGAACAGAAACTAGAAGAACATAACAATAGTTATCTACTTAATCAACGTAATTTAAGCCATTATATAGATAGAATGACACGAGAAAATAATATTCAACCAACTGAATACATGGGTACTGTCAATAGTCGCAAACCATTTTATATTTAATCAATTTAGCCTACTTTTTTAGTGGGCTTATTTTATAGTTTAGCGAGGTATTACATGAAAAAAATAACAACTAAACAAAGACGTTTTGCAGATGAGTATATAGAAACG
>NZ_KV810872.1:8081-167169 GCF_001812925.1 Staphylococcus sp. HMSC057A08
CAAAGACGTTTTGCGGAAGAGTATATAGAAACGGGTAATCCTTATTATTCAGCCATAAAAGTGGGATATAGTGAAGTATACGCAAGAGATAATGCTTTGAAATTATTGGAAAATGCTAGTGTGAAATCCTATATACATGAGCGTTTAGAAGAAATAAAGAATGATAATATGACCGGGAAATACGGAGTTATGCGTTATTTAACAAGATTAATAAAGTAGGCGATAATTTGTTAGGAGGGATAAAATGAAGTCATTAACGCTAAAACAAAAACAATTCGCTGATGAATATATTCGAACTGGCAACGCCTATCAATCGGCAGTAAATGCGGGTTATAGTGTAAGTTATGCACGAGGTAATGCGATAAAATTGTTGGAAAATGTGAGTATAAATAAATATATAGATGACAACTTAGAAATTATTCAAAAAGAAAGCATAGCAGAAACTGATGAAATCATGCGTTACTTAACACGAGTGCTTAGAGGCGAAGAAAAAGAAGAAATATTGGTATATGTGGGCGACGGTATGCAAGAAATCCAAACAATACGACCTAGTGCAAAAGATAGAATAAAAGCAGCAGAGTTATTAGGCAAACGTTATAGAATGTGGACTGAAAAACAAGAAATAGAAATCACTACGCCAATATTCATTGATGATGTGCCAGAAGAAGATTAAAGAATGATTACAAAAATAGTACTTACTCAATTTTGAGTAGGTGCTTTTTATTAATAAATAATTAAGGTATTGGTATTTTGCAGTACCCTTTATTTTGTATATTTAGTTTTAATTAAGGGATTAGTTTGTTAGTATCTAATTTAAAGGTATCTAGGGGGGAATATAAATGGGATCAGTTCTCACTGCTGCTTTAATACTCTTAATTTTAGTTCTAGTCTTTAAAACTCTTAAGAAAAAGAAATAAGTAAGATATACATATTTGAGTGTTCTTATTTTTTAGTTATAAAAAGTAAGCGTTTTCTATTTACAATTAGAGGCTTTTATAAGATAATAAATACAGCTACTGAAATTACTACTCAAAATCGAGTATCCTTTAAAATGACTGTATCCTTTGGGTGCAGTCTTTTTATTTATAACTTGTCAAAACTTTACATTTCATACAGTTACAACCGTACTTAAAAGTCCGCTTGTAAGCAGTACCTTAAAATAGGGAAATGGTTTAACCAGTCCCAATGTAAACTTATTAGCCGCTTCTTTTAACCGGCTCAAATGTGAGCTTATTAATCAAATTAATAACTGACGCACCAAGTTAGTGCATTAGAAAACGAAAATATTCGTTCTCTAAAATTAAGACGAACAAAGCCGAAATGTCGGCTCAATAGAATATAAATAGAAAACAGGCATGTTGGTTATCTAATCTGAAGTACTAGTTTAGTACTTCAGAAAAGCCATTTGTGGCTTCTCTGCGTAGTCAAAATGGCAACGCAGCACACGTTTATGATTTACGATCTCACGGAGTGAACCTCACAATCTAAATTTGAGCAATGAAACTATTAAAATACAAATAATACAATGATATGCTAATGTAAAGTTAAAAAGGAGTATTAGCAATGGCAAAAGCTTTAATGTTAATCATAACTATTGTTTGTGTGGCTTATATTGTGTATAACTTCATTAAAGATAAACCAGTCATTAATATTTTCTTTGCTTTAATAATACAATCAATTTTATTATTTCTAATCCGCTTCTTTGGGATAAATCAATCTTTTAATAAATCACTTTTATCGTCTTTTGACTTATTTTCGATTACGGTTGTAGTTATTTATTTGATATATAAATTAAGTAAGAGAAGAAAGGAAAAAAGAGGATAAATAATTACTGATAGTTGCGTATTCAACTTGAGTACACAGCAACAAAATGATCTAATAGCGAATTCCATTCCCTAAATGTGAGGAGTAAGTATGTAAATAATGTATAGATATCATAAAAATTGTAGACAATTAATAAATTTAATGCGTATAATGACATTAGAAGTTGTTCCCTTATGAAGCACTTCTATATTTTTCTATATGTGAGTCATTTTTTCTTGGCTATGTCCATTGGGCATAGCTTTTTATTTTATTGTAGACAAATATATAAATAATGAGATAATAGCAAAAGAGATTTAATGATCTCGAATATCCTTATATACATAGAGTTTTTACTCTACCTAGACTACATAGGAGCTAGCCTTAATTGGTTAGCTTCTTTTTTGCATAAAAAAGCACTCTCAACTTAGCTTATGACGGACTAAGTGAGAGTGTAGATGAAAAGTAAGGAGTGAAACGTTTTTATTACATTTGTACATACAAATCAATAACTTTTATTATAATAGTGTGGCTAAATAAAAATTAGTGTGTAATAATAATATTAGAGATTGCCTAACTGACGACTCTTTCCTTTCCGTTAAGTATTTCTTCTCCAAAAAATACTGTATGCTTAGGCAATCTCGACATTTTAAAAGCTTTCATAAATAGCATAACTCTTTAGGGGCGTAAAGCCCCTTTTTGTATGCGAAAAAGTCTCACTAGTACGTGACTAGTAAGACTAAGTTTCAATGAAAGTAATGTTATCTATAACTTATATTAACATACAGCCGCTTCTATTAATACAATTACGTTTGTATTATACTAACGTAACCATTCTTTACGGTAGCTGCATGAACAATTCATTCAGTCATATATAAAAGGGAGTAGAGAAACACGACGCCTTTTATTAGTTGATCTAAATAAGGACTGAACGAAACGTTCCCCCTTATTCATGGGGTCGTGAAACGCTACCCCATAGATGAGTGAACAAAACGTTCCCCCATATGTCGCAACTTGCAACGTTAGGTAAGTGAATACAGCAACGGCTTCGATACATAAGCACATTCACGATTTAGGAATATATTAATACACGAGTGCAGTCCTAAATTAGGATTGCAGCGTTAACCAGCTTGTCGATTTAGCAATGTGGTTTATATTTTGATTAAAATATAACATAAGGCGCGTATAATATTTTAAAATTATTAGAAAGTGCTACCTTATTTTGATAATATTAAGTTGTAAAAAACTAATGTCAAAAGGTGATAATATGGCTAAAGAAAATACAACAGTACATAATTCAAGAAATATCTTTTTTGTTTTTCAAAACAAAACTTATAAACAAGAAAGTGAAGGTGGCTTTCTTTGGGCGCCAAAAGAAAACAAAAAGGGGCAAAAATTTGGACACTGGAGTTTAATGGCAGAAATCAACAAAAATGACATTATTATTCATTGTGCCAACAAACAAATTAAAGCTATAAGTGTAGCAAAGGCAGATGTTTATGAGGATAATAAACCAAGTACTTTTGAAACTGATTGGGAAGAAAAAGGCTGGAAAGTAGATTGCGAATATTTAGTTATTCCTCATCCTATTGATATGACTGATCATAGAGATAAGTTATTTACATTACAGCCGAAAGAAAATGGCCCTTTAAATAAAGAGCATAAAGGAAAACAAGGTTATTTATTTGTAGCAAATACTAAAATGCTAGAGTATATCTTAAGTGAAACGATTTTAATCAATGATAATAAAACACAAAATAAATTATCTATATTAGATATTGATTTAAATGAGTTAAACGAACACAAACAAGACGAACGCGAATTAGAGGCGATCAATAGTGATGAGAATTTGGCAGAAAATGCAGATACTCATATTAAAAATGAGCCAAGAGCCAAAAAAGAGTTAGTAACTACTTCAAGTGGCACTAAGTATCCTAGAGATATTAAAGTTGCTAAAAATGCACTAAAATTAGCTAATTTTAAATGTGAAGGTGTTAATAAAGAAAAGGGCGAAAAAGAACATTTTGTATTTGCTAGAAAAGCTGATCCAGAAATAACATACACTGAGCCACATCATTTAATTCCATTAAGTAATCATAAAGATTTTGAAAATTCATTAGATGTAGAGGCTAATATAGTTTCTTTATGTAGTAATTGTCATAAACTTATTCATTATGGTAAAGATTATAAACAATTACTTGAAATTTTATATGAACAAAGAAAAGATAAACTAAAAGAGGCTGGTATAGAAGTTAGTTGGGAACAATTATTAAGTTATTATGAATAGGATAGAATAAAAATAAAAGATCAGCATTGAGCTGGTCTTTTTGTATATATAAGAAACTTATAAAGAAGTTAAATGTGAAATTTTTATAATAACTATGTATTCTATTGATGAAAATATACAATATACTGATCTAATGACGGATAAGGAAATAACGATATGGAATGAATTAAATGCAGCAGAACGATTAAGCATTATACTGTCTTTTAATTTAATGTTAGTGAAGAATGGTGTAGATAGAAGAATAGTGCCATCTGTGAAGTTAAATGATGATAGGATATTTATAAATAGTTAAGTATGAAAGTTTATGATATTAGGTTATTCAACTCATATAAGTTATAATATAAGTGTGTAGTTGCAGCTAATGTCTTCCCCGATATTGGCTGCTTTTTTTAGATATTATCTTTTTATTTTGTGCAACTAAATATATAATAATATAAAAACTACACATGAAAGAGGTTAAGGGGAAATGACAAGAAAAGTGAATTTTTATGTACCTATTATATATTGTAATGATGAGCCAACCACAACATCTGTTACTGATTTAATTAATTATATTATTAATTTAAATATAAACAATAGAGGAGTTGAAATTGATAATGAACTTTATTCTATTATTCAGTATAGAAACCAATTAGAAAAAAACGACGTAAATGATGGTTATTTTTGTATGGGTAGATATAGAGATAAAAAGCCAAAACAAGGCGAAAAAGGCACGGAAAGATTAGATGATATTGATTATGATATTATTGAGCCTATCTCCATATATTACTGTAATGTAAATCATTTGTTTATGTATGAATATAACCATTTTGGACCAAGAAAAACCAAAATTGAAAATTATTTATCTTCTTTTCTTAGAGACGATAATGAAGAATTTTGGGAATTGAAATTACTTCCCATCGAAAAAAATTTTAATCTCAATGAATTAAGAAATGCTGAACAAATTAAATATATTGAAGCAAGTTTTAGTAGGGAAAATAATTTAAATATGTTAAATGACCTAAATGGAAATAATGATTTAACTCCAATAATAGAATTAATAAATGCAGTTAATAACTTTTTACGAAATGATGGAGGAAATATAGCAGATATAAAAATAAGTAATGGTAGGTTAGCTGATAATCATTTAGATCAAGAAGTTATGATGTTTTTTATAGACTTAATCTTACAAAATCATTTGAACGAAAATTTTTCAAAATTTAATGTAAGATATAAACCTGTTAACGGAAAAACAACAACAGTTAACTTAAGTGATTATGGGCAATATACCTCTGAAATTGATAGAAATGAAGATTTGGATGGATGGGAATATATAGTTGACATGGTTGAAAATGATTATAGAAATAATCATTATGATCTGTTAAATAGAAAAGTAAATCAGCTTTTAGAAGAACTAAATTATAGCGAGAGAGTTTATAATTTTTAAAATAATTTATAAAAGAGGTATTTACATGAAAATCTTAGCTTGTATTGAAAAATATCTCATTGTTATAACTATCGGGTTATTTATATTATTAGTATTAATTTTCGGTTTAGACAATAATGTAACAAATTTTTTAAAGACTATTATAAAAAATAAAAATGATATTTTAGTGAACATTGCTTCTATATTTATTAGCATGTATATTACATTAGCATTAATGTATCCAACATTTATCAATGGCGGAGGTTTAGATAAATTAAGTAAAAAAAATTACTTAATTTCATTTAGGTATATAGTTATAGGATTGCTATGTTCGTTTACATATATAATTAATTCTTTATTAGATGGAATTTTATATAGTTCGAATATTTTAAATTGTTTTTTACTAGTCTTAATGTTCATTTCATATGGGCGAGTTCTTTTTTTTGTAATGTTTTGGTTAATATACGATATTTTAACTACAAAAGTTAAAAAGACAGAAAATATCAATTATAATAAAAAAATATATGAAAGATTGAGAAATATTGAAGAAAAAATTGAAGATATAAAGAATAATAAGAGTTGAATAATAAACAATCTAAGAAGAACAGAAAGAAAAAAGATTTTATATTTTATAATGTGTCTATTTTATTCTAATCTTCCTATTTACCGAATAGTTAATTATAATAAATATAGGCATATTCCTGCTATTTTACTACACTATGCTTTGATAAGTGCTTATATCCCTAAGAATAATGGTTTTAGTTCAGTTGAACCACAACTATTAAAAACAATGATCTATAATATTGCACTTATCAAAGTTATTTTCATATTTATACAATCAATCACATATGGACAAGTTTTATAAAGTGTTGGCGCTACTATTTAAGTAGTGCTTTTTTTATTGTTACAATTTAAAAAGGGCGAAAAAAGGGCATAATTTTGATGGTAAGGGCAAAGGTATGAATGTGAATTTTAATTTTATAAGGTTATAATCGTTGATTTAATAGTGTTTTGAAAGAGTGAGAAATATACTGATTTATTATGGTGTTTTCGAAGGTAAAAAACCAGCGAGTGTGACTGCATACAATAATGAAATGATTAAAATCCATGATGAACTTGAAGCAGCAAAAACAGAAGCAGATAGAGTGATTCATGATGACAATGCGACACCAGCCCAAGTGACAGCAGCTATCGCAAAAATAGATGCGGTACAACCTAAGTTAGACAATGCCATTAGTTTACTTCACGACAAAGAAAATAACAGTAGATTAGTGGAAGCGAAACGCCAACTTGATGAAGCAACGGCAGAACAAGATCCAACACCAGGAATGACAGAAGTAACTGCGAATAATTATAAAGCTAAGAAAGTAGAGGCAGAACAAGTAAGCAGAGATGCACAAAAAGTGATTGAAAATGACGATGCAACATCTGGGGAAATTGCGCAAGCAATAGCTAAAGTAAATGAAGCTACAGTTGCATTAAAACAAGCTAAACATGATTTAGTTCCAGACAAAACTTTATTGAATAATGCTAAAAACAATTTAGAAACAAGCATTAATCAGGTGCCTGAAACTAAAAATATGACTAGTGATTCTGTTGAAAATTATAGAAATAAATTAAGCCAAGCAAAAGATACATTAGCTAATGCACAAAAAGTTATTGATAACCCAACTTCAACAGTTGATGAAATTAATAAAACTATCGAAAATGTGAAACGTGCTAAAGATGAACTTGAACAAGCTAAACATGACTTAATATTAGATTATGATGCTATTATTAAAAAAATTAAACAACAAACTGATTTAACAGATGCTCAAAAGGATAAATTAATAGAAAAGACAAAAGCTTCTACAACTTCTGATGAATTAGAAAATATTAAACATAATACTGATTTATTAAATGATGCGATGAAACAATTAAAAGAAAACATCGCTGAAAAAGATAAAGTCAAAGCAAGTATTAATTATACTGATGGAGATAAAGATAAAAAAGATACCTATGATGATGCTCTAAAAGAAGCTGAAAAACTAATTAATGATGCAAAAAATCCTATTATTGATCCTAACGTGATAAATCAACTTAAAGATAAGATAATTGATGCTAAAAATAATTTAAATGGTGTAGAAAAATTACAAAATGCTATAAATAATGTTAAACACATATTGGAAAGCTTAAAACATTTGAACAATGCGCAAAAAGATGCGTTTAACAATATGATAGATAATGAAAATTCACGTGATAATTTAGATATAATTATTAATAAAGCTAAAGAAGTGGATAAAGCTATGAAACATTTAATTGATGAAATAGCTGATAATTTAGATATCAAACATTCTGTTAATTATTCAGAAGCTTCACCAGATAAAAAATCCGCTTACGATGAACTTATTAAAAAAGCTGAAGACTTAATAAATAAAGGTATTGGTACAAATGCATCACTTGAAGAAATTAATAAATTAATTCAAGATATTAAAAAAGCAAAATATGATTTAGATGGAAAATATCAAGTTGAATTAGCTAAACAAAAAGCTTTAGAAGAGTTAGAAAATGAAGTTAACCGATTGAAAGATGAAATTGACAACAATCCTAACCTTTCTAAAGAAGATAAAGAAAAACTTAAATCTAAATTAGAGCGTCTTCTTGAAAATGCAAAAGGTCAGATTAATAATGCAACTACATTAACAGACCTTAATAAGATTAAAAATAATACTCAAAAAGAAATCGATAAATTAAAAGCATTAATTGATGCTAAAACTTTGGCTAAACAAGAAATTATTGATTTTGCTAATAAAAAACATCAAGAAATTCTAAATAATTCTAACTTAACTGATGCTCAGAAACAAAAAGTGGTAGCTGAAATAGATAAAGCTTTACAAAAAGCGCTTGAAAACATTGATAACGCCAATGACATCAATGAAATTAACCGTAAACTTAAAGAGGGCAAAGATAATATAGCGAAAATTGTTGCAAAAGAAATTACTAATGCGTTAATAGATAATAAAATTAAAGAAATTAAAGCACGCAAAGATTTAACAGATGAACAAAAAGCTAAATTAATTGATTATCTTGAAAAACTTAGACGTGATACGTTAAAAGAAATTGATAAATCACATATTGATGATATCGGTTCAATTATCCAACAATTAATGGACAAATTGAATATGCTTGATATTGATAAAATTGAAAACATCTTAAGTCATAACAATAAAGACAATAATCAAAATCAATCAAATGTTGACGGTATTCAATCTAATAACAGTCATTTATCTAAATCACATAGATTACCTGATACTGGTTCAGAAAGTACATCTATTCAATTAGAGATTGAATTAATGACACTGTTAGTTGGTCTAGGATTAGTATTAAAAAATCGTAGAAAAAAACAAAAAAATAACAAGAATAAAAGATAAAAAAGATATAACTTAGTATCTTTAAAAATAAAGAGCAGGAAACCACTATAAACTGGGTTTCTTGCTCTATTTTATTAAATAAATATGAACTATGCTTCAAAATCTATAATAATTCTTCCAGCGTTCTCATGATTAAGTACTGTCTCAATAGAATGTTTTAAATCTTTAAAAGCAATTGTATTTTTAATTTCATGTAATTTATTAGATTTTAAATCAGTTGCTAATCTTCTCCATACACGTTGACGTAATTTCATTGGTGTCATAACTGAATCAAGTCCAACGACGCTTACACCACGAAGAATAAATGGAAATACTGAAGTTTCAAAGTGGTTACCTCCAGTCATACCAATTAATGCAACACCACCACCATTTGTTAGATGCTTTGCTATATAAGGTGTTCCAGGACCACCGCAAGGATCAATAGCAGCTTGCCAAGTTCTTTTTCCTAATATTTCATTACTATCTTCAGAAATACGATCGATAACTTCTCTTGCTCCTAATTCTTTTAATTTATTCGTAGCTTTTTTATTTCCAGTACTTGCTACAACTTTATAACCAAGTTCATTTAACATCATTACAGCTAAAGAGCCAACACCACCAGAAGCGCCACGTACAAGTACTTTATCGCCTTCAAGTGTCATAAAGTTTGCTTTTTCTAATTTTTCTATTGCTAAACCAGCTGTGTAACCAGCAGTCCCATAAATCATCGCTTCTTCAAGTGTTAGATTTTCAGGACATTTAACAATCCAATCTGATTTAACACGGGCATACTCACTAAATCCGCCGTAATGATTGACACCTAAATCATAGCCAGTAATAATAACTTCTTCACCTTTTTCGATTGTAGGATCATCAGATTCTACAACTGTACCTGCTAAATCAATTCCAGGAACCATTGGATATGATTTAAGTACACCACTATCTTTAACAGTAGCTAAGGCATCTTTATAATTAATACCAGAATATTGAACTTTTATTAAAACTTCACCTTCAGGTAAATCATTGATTGATAAATCTTTGAAATCACTTGTGACAGTGCCATCATTATCTTTTTCAACCATAAACGCTTTGAAATTTACACTCATAAAATCGTACTCCTTAAAAATAAAAAATTAGATGTTAATTGCATATCCTAAATAACCATACCACATTTTAAACGAGTCATTAAGTTAAAAAGTTTATATAAATTAAATATAAAATAGTCTATATTTTGATAAAAAAATAATTATATTGACAGTAAAACAGCATAAATATATAATTTTACTGATAATGATTATCACTTGATAATAATCATGTTGATAGAGATATAAAACTGTAATTTTAAAATTTAGATGTAGAGAATATACATTTTAAAATATTTAACATCAAAAGATAATCACTAAATTTTAATGAGGTGAATTTATTATGAAGAAATTACCAACTATTTTACTAACATCATCACTACTATTAACAGCTTGTGGTCATAATAATCACGATAATGCTAATGAGAAAACTTCAAAAAAATCTACAAATGAGAATAAAGTAGCATTACAGAAAGCAGCTAAAGAATATAGAAAATATACAAATGAACAGTTAGATCAGTTTTTAAAAGGAACTGAAGAATTTGTATCTGCAATAAAAGCAGATGATATTGAAAAAGCAAAATCTTTGTATCCTAAAGTACGCATGTATTATGAACGTTCTGAACCCGTAGCTGAAGCGTTTGGCGATTTAGATCCTAAAATCGATGCCCGCCTAGCTGATATGAAAGAAGAGAAAAAAGAAGATAAGTGGACAGGGTATCATAAAATTGAAAAATCTCTTTATCAAGAAAATAAAATAGATGAAATGACTAAGAAGGATGCTAATCAATTACTAAAAGATGCTAAAGAATTAGATGCTAAAGTAGATACATTAGATATTACACCTAAGTTAATGCTACAAGGATCAGTGGATTTATTAAATGAAGTATCTACATCAAAAATTACTGGAGAAGAAGAGGTATACTCTCACACCGATTTATATGATTTTAAAGCAAATATCGAAGGGGCTCAAAAAATTTATGAATTATTTAAACCTGAATTAGAAAAGAAAGACAAAAAATTGAGTTCTACAATTAAGGATAATTTTAATAAAGTGAATCAATTACTTGATAAATATAAAAATAATGATGGTTATAAAGATTATAGTGCAGTAACTAAAGAAGATAGAAAAGCTTTATCAGATGCAGTTAACTCACTAGGAGAACCATTAAGTAAAATGGCTGTGGTTACAGAATGAGTAATATAAATCATAAAAATCATCCTCAAATGACTAGACGTTCATTTTTAAAGTTACTAGGGATAGGAAGTGCTGGTGCTGTTATTGGAGCAAGTAGTGTAGGCAGTATCTTTTCGTTTAAATCTATGTTTGATACTCCTGAAAGTGAAGAAAACGATTCATATGAATTTTATGGACATATTCAAGCTGGTATTATTACACCAACTCAAAAAAATTGTAATTTCATTGCATTAGATTTAAAGTCCAAAGATCAAACATTAATTAAAGATATGTTTAAAAAATGGACTCAAATGTCTGTTAGTATGACTGACGGTGCTATTATTAGGGAAAATAGTAACAATACACTATTACCACCTGTAGATACTGGTGAATCAATAGGATTAGATGCTAGCAAACTCACTTTAACATATGGCGTGAGTAAGTCTTTTTTGAAAAAAATAGGATTATCATCTAAAATTCCATTTGATTTTAGAGATATACCTCATTTTCCTAATGATCAATTAGATGAAGAGTATAGTGATGGAGATATTATGATTCAAGCTTGTTCAAATGATCCTCAAGTTACTTTTCATGCCATACATAACTTAATACGACCTTTTAGAGACATCATTAAAATTCGCTGGTCACAACATGGTTTTATTTCTACTAAAAAAAATGAAACACCGAGAAATTTGATGGCATTTAAAGATGGTACAGTTAATCCACGAAACAATAACGACTTAAAAAAATATGTATTTATTGATAATGGATGGGCAGAAAATGGGACGTATTGCATTATAAGACGAATCCAAATTCATATTGAGACATGGGATCGTACTGCATTAGAAGAGCAAGAAGCAACATTTGGTCGTAAACGTTCTACAGGTGCCCCTCTAACAGGTAAGAAAGAATTCGATAATATTGATTTAAAGGCTAAAAATAATAAGGGTAAGTATATTATCGATGAGAATGCGCATACCCGTTTAGCTCGTGAAGTAAAAACTTCTATTAAACGTAGAGCATATAATTATAATGATGGTACAAATGCTAAAACAGGTGACTTAGATACTGGACTCATGTTTATTTGTTTCCAAAAATCTATTCAACAGTTTATCGATATTCAAAATAATTTAGGACACAATGATAAATTAAACGAATATATCACACATCGAGGTTCTGCATCATTTCTTGTATTACCAGGGATACAAAAGGGAGGCTATATCGGTGAAACACTATTTAGTTAAGATATCGATAATTACTCTCTTAATCATTATTACACGTTTGTTTTCATTGACTTCAGTTAGTGTTGCAAATGATAGTCAATTAAATGATGCGTATGTAGCTATCTCTGATGCGAAATCGACATTAGAGCACAAACAATTAAATTATAACGAAAAACAAAACGTGTTGAATGAAGTAAAACATAAAATAATGTCTTTAAATATTAAAGGAAATAAAGAAGGAAAAGATGTTAAATCGAAACTTCATATGATTGATCAAGCAACGACTACAAATAAACAAATCGACTCGTTATCGGAGTTAACAAAATCTCTCATCGTTTACGAAAGTTCTGTATCGACTGATGATATTGATAAAGATATTAGAAATTTAAAAAAACAAATTAACGCAAAAGATAATATCATGCAAGAAGCTGTAAAAAATAAAGATAGATCAAAATTACAGTCTATTAATAATATGTTAAATCAAATTTGGAAAAAACATGAAACGACCATCAGAAATTATGATGAAAATAAATATGGACAAATAGAAGTGTACTTGATGCAGTTACGTGTAGCTATTCAAAAAGAACCATTAGACATAAAAAAAGTAGATAATGCTTGGAAGACATTTAAAACAAGTATTGATACTGTTGATAAAAAGCAATCCAATACTGAAAAAAATCAATATAAAGTTACCCAACTTAATATTGAATTAGAGAAAGCAATCAAAGGTATCGAGAGTCATCAGTTAAAACAATCAGATGAGGCACTGACTAAATTTATACAAATATGGCCTTATGTTGAAGGCAAAATTCAAACTAAAAACAGTAGTTTATATACAAAAATTGAAGATAAAATTCCATATTATCAAAGTATTTTAGATAGTAGTAATAAAGATCGTATTAAAGAAAGTTTAATAAAAATAAATTCTGAAATTAAAGATACTGTAAGTGAAGACGCATATTCATCCATAGATGTAATGATTATATTTTTACGTGAAGGATTAGAAGTATTATTAATCATATTGACATTAACAACTATGACAAGAAATGTTAGAGACACTAAAGGAACAACAAGTGTCATTGGTGGCGCTATATTAGGTTTGATTTTAAGTCTCGCATTAGCACTTATCTTTATTCAAGTACTAGGAAATAATGGATTAATACGTGAAGGTATGGAAGCAGCACTAGGAATAATAGCAGTTGTTTTAATGTATATTGTGGGTATATGGATGCATAGACGTTCAAGTGCTAAGCGATGGAATGATATGATTCAACAAATGTATCACCATGCAATAAGTAATCGAAACTTAGCATTATTAGGTACAATTGGATTAATATCCGTTTTGAGAGAAGGCGTTGAAGTCATTATCTTTTATATGGGAATGATGGGAAGTATAAAAACTTTAGATTTTGTTATAGGAATTATACTAGCCATTGTTATATTAAGCATATTTACATTGTTATTCAAAACAGTTATACGATTGATACCTATATATTTTATTTTTAGAGTACTTTCTATTTTAATATTTATTATGGCATTTAAAATGTTAGGAATTAGTATTCAAAAATTACAATTACTTGGAATGATAACACAACATAGTATTGAGCATATTCCAACACTTAATATCATTGGTTTTTATCCAAGTATTGAAACGATGAGTGCACAATTAATTTATATACTATTAATTGCTTATTTCACTTTAAAACATACTAAAACAAAGCATCATATCTAAATTGAAAATAAAGTCTCAAACGAGTAGATTAATTTACTCGTTTGAGACTTTTGCATTTGATTCGAATTCATTAATGTCGAGTAGTTATTTTAGTTAAAAGAATGCTTATTTCAAATAAAATAATGAGTGGTAAAGTCAAAAATAGATTCAAAGTGATATCTGGTGGTGCAAGAATACTAGCAATAATGAAACAAGTAAAATAAATATATTTGCGATATTGGTGTAATTGTTTAATATCTATTACATCCATTTTAACTAGTCCCATACAAAACATAGGTAATTGAAAGACGACACCAAATATAAATAACCACCTTATTAATTCATGTAAATAAGCATTAAAACCAATCACTGGTTGAATATACATTGTTTTCGATAATGTTAATGAAAATTTTATAATTAATGGAAATCCGATAGTATAGGCGAAACCGACACCAATGATAAATAACGCAGTACATAATAAACTATATTTATAAATAAAAAAACGTTCACGTTGATGAAGCCCTGGTGATATAAATGCCCATAATTGATAGAAAATAATAGGAAGAACTAAGCACAAAGTTACAAAACTAATGATTAGTATATAGATTTGAATCATTTCAGTGAATGAAAAAGTATGTAAAACAACTTGAGTGCGTTTAATATGGTAAACAAAAGTTGTGATCCACCATTTAGATGATATGTATACTAACGGCAAAGTAATTAAAAATGAAATAAGTATATTAATTAAACGTCGCCTTAATTCTTCAAAGTGTTCGAGTAAGGTCGAACTAGTTTGATTTGTCTCGCTGTTGTTTAGAATGTTTACTGGGTGTTGCCTCCACCTCATCTGAATCAATGTGTTCAGCTGCAGACTTAAATTCTCTTAAAGTACTGCCAATCGCTTTACCAAATTGTGGTAATTTTTTAGGACCAAAAATAATTAATGCAACAATACTAATAATGACTAAACTGGTAGGTCCAGCAATGCCTAATATAAATAACTCATGAAACATCTTAAACACCTCACTTTAATATAGTCTATCTTTACTTTATACTTATTGATAATTATTATCAATACATATTTTAATTTATAAAAAAATAATTTAATATAGTGTTTGAAATGTGTTTGATAAGGAATAAGATATTATCTGGTTTTGAGAAAAATAAGTACAATAAAAAGAGGGAAAATATGAAAGAAGAAATTGAAGAAATTAAAAAAGATAATGTAAGTGAGTTAAGAAAAATTGCAGAAAAAACGTTTTATGATACTTTTAAAGGTAGTTATACTGATGAAAACTTTAAAAAATTTTTTAAAGAAAACTATAATGAAACGAAGTTATTATCAGAAATCGAACATCATCAATCATTTCACTATTTCTATAAGGTAGATGATGAGATTGCTGGTTATTTAAAATTAAATATTAATGAAACACAAACTGAACCAAAAGGTGATCAATATTTAGAAATTCAACGCATTTATTTTGATAAGGATTACCAAGGTGGAGGAAGAGGAAGTCAATTTATTCAATTAGCTATTGATAAAGCAAGGGAGTATAATAAATCAAAAATATGGTTAGGTGTTTGGGAAAATAATCCTTCTGCCATTGACTTTTATAAAAAGCAAGGATTTGAAATTACAGGACACCATGACTTTATTAATGGTAATGTAATAGACATGGATTTAATTATGGAAAAAGAAATTTAAAATAACACAATAAAGCACTAAGAGGACAGAAAAGTTCTGTCCTCTTAGTGCTTTATTATTTATCTAAAATATCTCTCATAAGTTGAGTTAGTTTTTTTAGAGATTGATTATTATGATTTATAAGTGCATGTCGGTGAATGGTAGGAATCGTATCATGTATTAAATGATTTAGTAACATTTCTTCGTTTGTGTACCAAACTTTTGCTAGACTGTTCAGCACATCAATATAGACGCCACGTTCTTCTTTATATTCTTTGTGATTAGGAGTATATAAACAAACTTTTTTATCAATAGTTAAGGCATCAAAAATGATAGAAGAATAATCAGTAAGTACGATGTCTGATATTAAGATTAAGTCTTGTGTTTCGATATCTATAGGAGCCTCAATGACACCTTCTGGAATAGCATCATCACCTTCAATATGCCCCTTATATATCACATAGTATTTTTCTAGTAACTCTGGTGTCATCGTTAAAGGTGTAAATGATTCTGTATTTTTATGCCATGTTGGCGCATATAATAAAACAGGTTTTGTATGATTAAGTTTTAATTTTTCACGTATTTTTCTTTGCTGATTTTGATTATCTTTATAGTTTAGTAAATAACTTACTCTTGGATAACCAAAAGGAAGAAATTGAACCGTTTCATTAGGAAAAGCAGTCTCAAATAAACCTTCTGAAGCTTTTGAATCTAATAAGACATATGATTGGTGTTTCCATTTATTATATTTTCTTGCTCTGTAATTATAAATATTTTGATTTTGATAGGGTTCTTTACTATCTAAAAATAATTCTTTTATAGGCGTACCATGCCATAATTGAATGACTGTACCATTAGGTTGATATGCTTCAGGCATATAACTTTCAATAACTACAATTTTAGCAGTTTCAATAAGTTCTTTATTATGTTCTGCATCAATGGGAAGGAAATACGGTCCATGTCTATCGTCTGTAATGTAATAAGCTTCTGTTGTTGGATTTCGTTTTACAAAGTAATTAAAAAGGTATTTAGAGTTACCTCTATAGCCATAATCGAATCCTAAAAATACGACATGATTTTTCAATTTAGATGTATCTTTAGTATAGACATAACTTAGTTTTTTATGATTTTGAATCGCACGTTGATGAATTTTATTGTACATCCATTTAGGTAATTTAAATTTTGTTGTTACAAGCCAGCTATCAGCAAAACGAAGAGTTTCGTCAGCTAATGGATGCTTATATTTAGGAAATGGAATCGAATGGCCGTGGATATAAGCTAGTTTATTTAAATCAAAGTGATTGGCAATTTTAATTTCTCTTGTATCTAACGAATTCCAAAATGAACTAGATGTCTGTAATTCCTCAATAAAATCAAAAACCACATGTCCATCTATATCAATCTCATTTTTTAAAATAGTGATGACTGCTAGATCCATAATAGATTGAATTTGATATTTTGAAAGGTAAATCAGCGCAGTATCAATATTATAAATGATATTTGGATAATGATTAATGTTATTCATCCAAGCGAGAAAACTTAATTTATCATTCCCAAAATAACGACAATCATTAAGATAAACACCATGGATTGTGTAATCAACCGCAATAGAATGTTCACCTAATGAGACAGCATTAAGCATGTCTTGATTAATTTTTATTTCGTTAGAATAGGGGATAAAATGTGAATACCCTGCAGATTTAGCTTTATTAAGTTGTATATCTAGATGTGACATATTAGATATATTTATTTGTTTAATCATTATGCATTATCCTTTAACTCCTAAATTTCATATTTTTATTTTACCATGCACTTTTAAAAAATTCATATTTACATGAATGATAATATAAAATCATATGTTTATGAAAATTCAAATAGATCTTACTACTATTGTTGACATAAATTATTTTTACAGTATTGTCAATTGTGATAAGAAATGTTATATTATTTTTGTGAAAATATTCACAAAAATAAAAAGTGTAATATTCTAATTTTAACTTGATTACAATATGTTAATTTTTGTGAATACCTGTTAAAATTAGAAAAGTGAATTTTTAGTTGTTTAGCTAGATAATTCATCAATATAATAAAATATTAAGGAAAGAAGCGTTTAAACTATGTTAGTACATTCTTTTAACCCTTTTGGTAACTTAGCGTTATCTAGTTTAATTGCAGCAATTCCAATCATTTTATTCTTGTTATGTTTAACTGTGTTTAAAATGAAAGGGATTTATGCAGCAATCACTACTTTAGTAGTTACTTTACTTATTGCATTGCCATTCTTTAAATTACCTGGTGGTATTGCTACAGGTGGTGTAATAGAAGGATTCTATCAAGGTATTATCCCAATTGGTTATATCGTTATTATGGCCGTTTTATTATATAAAACGACTCAAGAATCTGGTCAATTTAGTACAATTCAAGATAGCATTATGAGCATTTCACAAGACCAACGTATTCAATTATTATTAATTGGTTTTGCTTTTAATGGCTTCTTAGAAGGTGCTGCAGGTTTCGGTGTGCCAATTGCAATTTGTGCATTATTACTTGCACAACTAGGTTTTAAACCTTTACAAGCAGCAATGTTATGTTTAATTGCCAACGCTGCTTCAGGTGCATTCGGTGCAATTGGTATTCCAGTTGGTATTGTGAATACACTTCATTTACCAGGACATGTTGAAGCAATGAGCGTGTCTCAAGTGTCTACACTTACTTTAGCAATTATTAACTTTATTATTCCATTCTTATTAATCTTTATTATTGATGGTTTTAAAGGTATTAAGGAAACATTACCACAAATTTTAGTAGCTTCAATTACTTATACAGTATTACAAGGCTTAATTACAGTATTTGTTGGTCCAGAATTAGCTGACATCATTCCACCATTAGTGACTATGGGTGTGTTAGCAGTATTCTCTAAAAAATTCCAACCTAAAAATATTTTTAGAATACAAAAAGATGTTAAACCAGAAGCAGTTACTCCACATAGTGGTAAAGAAATTTTATATGCATGGAGCCCATTCATTATCTTAACTGTAATTGTAATGATTTGGAGTGCAACATTCTTTAAAAACTTATTTGCACCAAATGGTCCTTTATCAGCATTGGTATTTAACTTTAATTTACCAGGAACATACAGTGATGTAGCACATAAACCTATTACATTAAGTTTTAATTTTATTGGTCAAACTGGTACAGCCATTTTACTTACAATTATTATTACAGTTTTAATGTCTAAAAAAGTTAATTTCGGTGATGCAGGACGTTTGTTCGTAGAAGCATTCAAAGAACTATGGTTACCAATTTTAACTATTTGTTTCATTTTAGCAATTTCTAAAATCACTACATATGGTGGTTTAAGTGCTGCAATGGGTCAAGGTATCGCAAAAGCAGGCGGCGTGTTCCCAATTTTATCTCCAATCTTAGGATGGATTGGTGTGTTCATGACTGGTTCTGTTGTAAATAACAACTCATTATTCGCACCAATTCAAGCTTCAGTTGCCCAACAAATTGGTACAAGTGCACCGTTACTTGTTGGAGCGAATACTGTTGGTGGTGTGGCTGCAAAACTTATATCTCCACAATCAATTGCGATTGCAACAGCAGCTGTAAAACAAGTGGGTAAAGAATCAGAATTACTTAAAATGACATTAAAATACAGTGTTGCTTTATTGATATTTATCTGTATTTGGACATTTATTTTATCAATGTTTATGTAGTTATAATAAAAAGGATTGCAACTCGGAGAATTCCGATTGCAATCCTTTTTTATTTGAAAATAGAATAAAAATAATCGTAAATTTTATCTGGAGAATAATGTTCAAGAGTTTGATGACTCGATTTAATCATATTTTCTGAATGCGTTCTCTTTTGAATAGCAAGATTAATATATTTTGCTAATGATTGTGCATTCGCATAGTCTGCTAAATAACCATTTTTATTATGTTGAATCAGTTGTGAAGGTCCAAGTGTATCTTTAAAACTAATAACAATATTGTCTTGAGCCATTGCTTCTAATATGACCATTCCAAACCCTTCATTTCGTGAAGGAACGACAGTCATTCGGCTTTGTGCCAATTTTTCATTAAGGTGTTGAGTGGCTGGATGTATGGTTATTAAGTCATTAAGCTGGTAATGATTAATAGTTTCTTGTAAATTTTGATGTTCTTGACCTTCACCATAAATCTCGATTTTATAGTTTTTCTGTCTAAGCGTATCTTTAATGAGTTGGACACTTTCGATTAAAATATCATAACCTTTTTCATATTCTAGACGTCCGGCACTTAAAATAATATTTTTTTTAGGTAGATTTAATTTTTTAGTTCGAATAATATTAGGAACGACATATACAGGTGTTTCAATGAATGATTCATAATGGTTTTTATCAGTATGAGTTAAAGTGGTTAGCGCGTCTAGATGTTGATAAGCATCTAATATTTCTTGTCGATACGCTTTGGGATAGGCATTTAAATTCATATGTTCCATACCTATTGTTATTGCATGTCCATGATAATATTTAGAAATAAATATATTAAAACTTGCTCTTGTACCAATGAGTACATCGGTATCTATATCATTAATTGCACGTATCAGTTTATGTTCAATATACTTCGAGAATTGATTTAAACCAGGCTCATGTTTTGAAAGGTAGATAGGCTTTATTAAAGGAGTGTATTTATTAAGTCGATTCATGAAGATAGAAATAACATTTTGTGGTTTTAGTCTATAATCAACTAAGTGTTTTATTTTAATAGAAGAATTAAGTTTGAAGTAAGGTATATCTTTAGCTCTAAAAACAGAGATAATTTCAACGTTATGACCTTTGTCCGCTAAGGTATTTGCTAATTCAGTCATTGCTTTAACTGTGCCACCTAAGGCGTATATATTATGCATTAAAAAAGTAAATGATTTCATGATTGTACCTCGTTATTAATAATATTATAAAAATTATAGCATGTAATAAACCAACTGTATAAATATTGTAAGCTTTATAATAAAATTAAAATATTTTTGAAAATAGAGATAAAATAATGTGATAATTCGTGTAAATACTTTTTTCAAAGAGAAATTATGTATATAATTACTATAGTAATTAAAATTTTATTTACGCTTTTAACGTCAAATTAATATTTATTTTTTTATCGATAAAAGAAAGCGTTTTAAATTAAAAATGGTCGTGTTTATTTCGACTGAAGATGTGATTATAAAAGGGGGACTGGGTTGTTATGAGTATAGAACATAGCAAAACAGATGTCATCTTAATCGGTGGCGGAATAATGAGCGCAACATTAGGAACATTACTAAAAGACTTATCTCCAGAAAAAGAAATTAAAATTTTCGAAAAATTGGAACAATCAGGTGAGGAGAGTTCTAATGTATGGAATAATGCTGGAACAGGACATTCAGCTCTATGTGAATTAAATTATACAAAAGAAAATAAAGATGGCAGTATTGATGTAACAAAAGCAATTAAAATTAATGAACAGTTCCAAGTATCTAAACAATTTTGGGCTTATCTAGTTAGAACTGGTCAACTAGAACATCCAGGTAATTTTATTCAATCTGTGCCACATATGAGCTTTGTTAAAGGTATTTTAAACGTAGACTTTTTGAAAAAACGTGTAAAAGCTTTAAAAGAAAATATTTTATTTCAAAAAATGGAAATCACAGAAGATCGAGATAAAATTGTTGAATGGGTGCCGTTAATGGTAGAAGGTAGAACATCACCCGTTCCTATTGCATTATCTCGGGATGAAACTGGTACAGATGTAAACTTTGGAGCACTCACTAAAAAATTAATTTCTAATTTAAAAGAACATAAAGTAGATGTTACGTATCATCAAGAAGTTCAAAATATTGAAAGATTAAATAATGGTTATTGGAAAGTGACTGTCAAAGATTTGAAGTCTAATACAATTCACACGTTTGAATCTGAGTTTGTGTTCATTGGTGCTGGAGGAGCAAGTCTTCCACTTCTACAAAAAACTGGAATTAAGCAGTCTAAACATGTAGGTGGTTTCCCAGTAAGTGGTCTTTTCTTACGTTGTAAAAACAAAGACGTTATTGAACGTCATTATGCAAAAGTATATGGTAAAGCAGATGTTGGAGCACCGCCGATGTCTGTACCACATTTAGATACACGATTTGTAAATGGAGAACGATCTCTATTATTTGGACCGTTTGCAGGCTTCTCACCTAAATTTTTGAAAACAGGATCCAATTTAGATTTAATTCGTTCTGTTAAACCGAATAATATTGTGACGATGTTAACAGCAGGAGTTAAAGAGTTTAATTTAACTAAATACTTAGTTTCTCAATTAATGCTTAGTCATAAAGATCGAATGAATGATTTAAGAATCTTTTTACCGAATGCTAGAGACGAAGATTGGGAAGTTGTTATTGCTGGACAACGTGTTCAAGTGATTAAAGATACAGAAGATAGTAAAGGAAATTTACAATTTGGTACAGAGGTCATTACTTCTGATGATGGATCACTTGCAGCATTATTAGGTGCTTCTCCAGGAGCTTCAACAGCTGTCGATATCATGCTAGATGTATTAAAACGCTGTTACAAAAATGAATTTGATGCTTGGATTCCAAAAATTAAAGAGATGATCCCATCATACGGACTTAAACTTAATGAGCACGAAGAAGTTTATAACGCAGTAAATAAAGAAGTAAGAAAATATTTAAATGTGAAATAATCGAAAAAACAGGTAGTGTCATTTTTAACACTGCCTGTTTTTTCGATTAAGTTAAAATAGGATATGCGGAAATAGAATTTTAAATGTCATGCCATTTTTAGAATCACTAGATACACATATTTTACCGTGATGTAAATCAATGATGGACTTAGTAATTGCTAGTCCTAAACCATTACTATTATCACTAGCATTGAGTTTATAAAAACGATCAAATAGATGTGGTATCGCTTGTTTAGAAATAGTTTGTCCTTCATTTGTGACCGCAAACATAATATGATTATTTTCTTGATTCAAAGTAATATCGATAATGCCATTTATATCTGAATATTTAATAGCATTTTGAATTAGATTCGAAAATGCTTGATGTAAAAGGCGACGATTTCCCTGAAAATATATTTTATGCATATCAGATAATAACATCAATGATTTATCATCAATCGTGTATTGTTCATGTCGAATGATATCAGTAATGAGTGAAGATAATTCTAAATTATCGTCAACAGATAAGTGATTCGCATTATCTAATTCAGATAGTAATAGTAGTTCTTTTATTAAGTTACTAAGACGTGTAATTTCTAAATGAATATCATTGATTAAGCTATGACGTTCATCTTCTGAATGCGCAAATTGTAATTCAGTTAATAGTCTTTCAATATGTGTAAGAGGTGTTTTAATTTCATGTGAAACATTTTGAACAAAATGTTGACGCATGTCATCTAATTGTTTTAATGACTGACGCATGGTATCAAAACGAAACTGTAAAGTTCCAATTTCATCATGACGGGTATGAGAAATGGGTGTTTCAAAATTCCCATTCATTAATTGTTCGGTCGCCATTTTTAACTTTTTAATAGGTTTAATGATTGAGTATGTTGAAGCAATAACAAGTGAAATAGATATCAGCAATAAGAAAATAAGTAATACCAATAAAAATATTCTAAACTCGCCGAATGTTTTACCTATATCTGGTCGCATAAATACTGCTATAGGTTCATGGTCTTCATAAAATCTTATGCCCACAGTGTTATCAGTTTCATTATCAAAGAAACCTGTCACGAATAATTCAAAAGGTTTGTTTTTTATACCGTGATAATCATGACCACGCATAACTTGGTTAATAGATGATGAGGACAGTGTATCTTTTCTAAAAGGTTCACCATAAAATGTTTTTTGTCCTTGTTTATCGACGGTAACGATTTGATAATTCATTTGTCCTAAATGTTGAAAATAAGATTTTACGTATTTTGAAGGAAGTTGATGTTCATAAGTACGAGCTTCTTTTAACGTACGCATAATTTTAGTGTCATTATTTTCTTTGAGATTGAAATGATAATGTATATTTGCAATGAAAAAACTAACTAATGCACTAAAAATAATCACAGTAATAGTATAAATTGCAATGCGACTATATAGTGTTTTAAACATCTTTATTCACCTTGTATCCCTGGCCTCTTACTGTTTGAATTTCAATAGTTGCCTCTAATTTTTTTAACCGTGTTCTTAAACGCTTAATATGAACGTCTACTGTTCTTTCATCGCCTGTATAATCGAAACCCCAAATTTTTTCAATAATAGACTCTCTTGTGTAAATTTGTCTTGGATGAGTGCATAATAAAAATAGGAGTTGGAATTCTTTAGTAGGAAGATTCATTTTTTTAGATGCTACACTCACCTCCATAAATTCATCATTTAAAATGACATTTCCTATTTCAATCTTATTTTGCGTATTAATTTGATAACGACGCAAAACGGCACGAATTCTAAATAATAATTCCTTAATTTCAAAAGGTTTAGTTACATAGTCATCTGTGCCACTGACAAATGCACGTTCTTTATCACTTAATGCATCTCGTGCTGTTAGCATAATAACTGGTAATTGATAGCGATCTTTTAATAATTGACATAATTCAAATCCATCCATACCTGTCATCATAATATCTACAACTGCGATATCCACGCGATGATGATTAAGATATTTTAATGCTTGTTCTCCACTCGAATGTGTCACGGTTTTTATATGATCCGCTTCTAAATGTTTAGAAACGTAATGCAAGAGTTTTGGATCATCATCTACAATTAAACATTTTATCATTTACTTTTCGCTCCTTTTCTAATTATTATACGAATCTTTAAAATCTAAGACAATTTTCTTTGTTGTTCATATTCAGTTCATATTTACTCTCTATACTGTTTAATAAAGATAAATAGGGAGGAAAAAGAAATGAATTTAGCTTGGAAAGAAATAAAATTTTATAAGTTTCGATATATATTAATTATGCTAATCATCTTCTTACTAGGGAGTATGGTATTATTTATTAATGGTTTAGCTCAAGGTTTAGCGAGAGAAAATGTGTCATTTTTAAATAATCAAAATGCACAAACATATATTATTGAAAAAATGAAAGAACCTAAAATTGAAAAATCACAACTTGATTCAAATCAACAAAATAAGATAGAAGATATTATAAATCAACAAGCAACACATCTTGGACCACAAACATTAAAATTAAAACAACAAGATCAAGATATTCTTACGTTCTCTACTTCTAAAGAAGATCGTCCCTCTTTAAAAGAAGGTCGCTATCCTAATCATTCATATGAAGTTGCAATAAATGATAAATTAACGGGACAAGATGTAAAAAAAGGAGATATGATTAAGTTTAAAGGTCATAAAGAAGCTTATAAAGTAAGTGGTATTATTGAAGATACAATGTATTCTCATAGCTCAATGGTTATGATGAATCATTCAGATTTTAAAGCACTTAATAAAAATTATTCTACATTCTACCCAGTTAAAGAATTAAGTAAAAAAGATAAAAATAGAATTAATGATATTTCTAATGTAACAACTGTTAGTGAAAAAACATTGACTGATAACATTGCAAGTTACCAAGCAGAACAAATGCCATTGAATTTAATGATCATTAGTTTGTTCGTGATTACAGCAATTGTATTAAGTGCATTTTTTTATGTTATGACCATTCAAAAAATCTCACAAATAGGTATATTAAAAGCAGTAGGTATTAAAACGAGACATTTATTAAGCTCATTAATTATAGAGATTATTTTAACTACCATGGTTGGTGTTATTTTAGCCACAGTACTTATTTTAATATTAAGTTTAATTATGCCAGTTACGATGCCATTTTATTTAGGTTACGGTACAATTTTATTAATGATTGTTATTTTTCTTATTGTAGGATTTATCGGTGCCTTACTATCATTTATCAAAGTAGTAAAAGTGGATCCAATTGATGCTATTGGAGGTATGGAATAATGACATTAAAACTCGAACATATTAGTAAAACATTTGGAGAAGGTTCAGCGAAGACAAAAGTATTAAAAGATATTAATTTAGAAGTTCAACCAGGAGAGTTTATTATTTTAAATGGTGCATCAGGTTCAGGTAAATCGACATTATTAAATATATTAGGTGGGTTGTTAACACCTACTGATGGTAAGATATTATATGAAGGTCATGACTTATATTCAAATTATAAAAATAGTACAGAATTAAGACTTAATGATATTGGTTTTATTTTTCAAGCGTCACATCTTGTGCCTTATCTAACGGTTGAAGAACAACTCACTGTTATTGCTAAGGAAGCGGGAGTAAATAAAAAAGAAGCCGTTTCAAATGCTAAATATTTATTAACAGAAATTGGTCTCAAAGATCGTTTGAATGCATTTCCACATATGTTATCAGGAGGAGAAAAGCAACGTGTAGCAATTATGCGTGCCTTTACAAATAATCCTAAAATCATTCTTGCAGATGAACCAACAGCAAGTTTAGATGCAAGTCGTGCTACGAAAGTAGTAGAGATGATTAAGGAACGTATAAAATCTGAACAGATGGTAGGTATTATGATTACACATGACGAGCGATTATTTGACTATGCTGATCGCGTTGTAAAATTAGAAGACGGCAAAATACTTAATTAAAAAGTGAATAGTATTCATACTATGGAAAAGTCTGGATCATATAAGAAAATGATCCAGACTTTTTGTATATTAAAGTAATATCCAAATTGACGCTATAAATACTCCGACTAAATACAAAGTCAAAAGTAATTTATATTGATATATAAGTGCAAGAAAATCTCGTAAGAGCGCTTTATCTAGAAAATGATAAGGCGTTGAACTTCCTAATCCTATTATTTTTATATTTAACTTTTGTGCAAAACGTAAGGCTCTTAAAATATGAAATTGACTCGTCACGCATAAAATACTAGGGACATTTTCAAACGATGTATTAATGAAAGATTTAGAATATAAAAAGTTCTCATATGTACTGCTTGATTGTGATTCCATCAATATTGAAGAAGATGATACACCACATTTAATGAGATAATTCTTCATTGCTAAGGCCTCTGAAATTGGTTCGTCAGGACCTTGACCACCACTTACCAATATATTGCAATTATGCGACTGTACTTTATAGATTTCTAAAGCTCTATCCAGTCTAGAGGCTAGCATAGGAGTGACTGTTTCATTGAATATACCTGCGCCAAGTATAAGAATCATATCATATTGTTTATGGGTTTTAGCACGTTCAAATGCAGAAGAAAAAATTAAATATATAATGAAAGCGTAACAAGCACTAAATAAAATTAAAGCAATCCATAAAAACATGCCATTTAAAATAGGTAATGGTATTGTACTAAGATATATAAATATACCAATAAATAAGACACCATTTATTAATCTACGAAACATTTTATTTAAGAAACAGGTTCCTTTTTTAATTTTGAATAGATGAGAATGTTTGACAAGCAAACCGATGGTAGAAATGATAATTAATATAAACAATCCAGTTGGTAGGGTCATGGTCATGATATTAATGAGACTAATGGTGAAACATAATATCACGCTTGTAATAAAAAAAGAAAGAGAGATAAAGTGTCTTATATTAAACAAAACACTTAGGATAATAATTAAAACAATAAATAATAAAATGATTGCTAGCATATTTGATAACCTCATATCTATTTATATATTTAAATGTAATGAAAGGGTCACAATTTAGCAACTATTATATTTTTCTATTTGTTTTCAACGTGGAAAATTATTGATATTATTTAACAGAGTATAAAAATTAACTGCACAATATATGAAATTATTTAAGTAAGGAGATTTGTAATGAGTAGAATCTCAAAAAATCATATTGAATTTATGAAACATTTCATAGATGAGACAAATACATTAACGTCTAAACTTTTAAAAGATCAACAAGTAAAATATGGTGTTTCTACTGAACAATCGAATGTACTACGATTACTCAGTCATCATCAAGCTTTATCTATAACGGAAATTACTGAAAAACAAGGGGTTAATAAAGCGGCAGTAAGTCGTCGTATAAAAAAATTAATAGAAAGTGACTTTGTTGCATTACAGAAGCCTAACAATAAAATAGATCAACGCTTAAAGTATATTGTTTTAACAGAGAAAGGGCGCCAATATACGGAAGAAAATAACGAAATTATAAGTCAAATTGTGAATGATATGGTTAAAGACTTATCTAGTAAGGATATAGAAAAAGCTCTGAGTGTGCTTTATATTATAGATGAACGTGTGAAGCATTTTAATGCTAAGGTAAAATAAACGTTAATCGGAAATTATCTCCTCAAGAAAAAAGAGTTATAATATTTGTGTGAAAAATATAAATGACATTGCATCTTATGAGAGGAAGTTGATGACAAAATGAAACAATGTCCTTATTGTGGACAAGAATTAAATAAAAGTGATAGGCAATGTTCTAATTGCGGAAATATGATACCTAAAGAAAAAAATAAAGCAACATCGTCCTCTCAATCAGAACAATCTAATTTAAAATTTAAAAAGTTTATTCCTTGGGTCATTATAACTTTCATTATTATTTTAATTGGTATTGTTTTCATACTATTAAAAAATTTCAATTCTCCCGAAGCTCAAACCAAAATTCTTGTAAACGCAATTGATAACAACGATGCTCAAAAAGTAGCTACGTTAATTAGTACTAAAGATGTTCCTGTAGATGATGAAGAAGCAAGTGTTTATATTCAATATATTAAAGATGAAGTTGGAATGATGAAATTTATTCATGATGTCAAACACACAACAGATAAATTAAATAAAAGTAATCATGATTCTGCCTATATACAAACAAAAACAGATAAAAATGTATTAAAAATTAGTAAAAATGGAACGCGTTTTTTAATCTTTAATAATATGAGTTATAGACCACCTACAAAAACTGTTATTGTTAAGCCGAAAATAGATACAAAATATGAATTTAAAGCTGGTGGAAAACGTAGAGTCATTCATGCAAAGGCGAATCAAGCAACTTCTATTGGTAAATACATTCCAGGTGTTTATGCTATCGATGCTGAAAAAGACACAGAATATGGTCATTTTACAGGTCAAATGAAATTTGATTTTAGATATGCTAAAGGAAATACTGTGGAGGTTAATGAGAACTTTAACGAAGCTTCACTTAAAGTTAAATTAAAGGGTAAAAGTGACTTAGATAAAAATACATTGAAAGTAACTATTAATGATAAAGAAATGAAATATGATGCATCAAAAATATATGGTCCATATCCTCAAAATAAAGACATTAGTGTTTCAGCTACAGGTATGGTTAAAGACAAAACATTTACGTCTACAAGTAAAACAATAAAAGCAAAAGATTTAGGAAACATTAATAGTGCAATACTAGATTTTGATGAAGATAAAATTTCTGATTATGTTTCAAAGAAAACTGAAGAAGAAAACATACTTAGAGTTACGTTAGAACCATTTTTTAATCAATATACCTATGCGCTAAATTATGCTATTAATCAACAAAATTTTGAGATAATAAGTCCATTTCTAAAAAATAAGTCTGATGCATATATAGATATAAAAAATCATTTAAGTGATTCAAAGCATTTTGAATTCTCACAGTTGTTAAGTGCAACTCAAAGTGGAGATATTATTAAAGCTAAAGTACAACAAATTAATCAACGCGGAGAAATAGAATATGTCACTTATGAAATAGAAGAAGATAAAGATAATGGAATATTACAAATCATAAACATTAAATAGATTCTAAGGAGAATATTTAAATGGAACAAAGACATAACCAAGATAAGCATTCCTTGTTATTTATTATTATTCTAGGTATGTTGACTGCTATAGGACCGTTAGCGATTGATATGTTCTTACCTGGTTTACCTGAATTGAAAAATGATTTTAACACTACGACAGCTAATGCTCAATTGACACTATCGTTTTTTATGATTGGTCTTGGAATTGGTAATTTATTTGTAGGACCGATTTCCGATAGTGTGGGGCGTAAGAAACCTTTAATTATCGTTATGACCATTTTTACTCTTGCAAGTCTCGGAATCATATTTGTTCATAACATATGGCTTATGATTATCTTAAGACTTTTACAAGGTATTACCGGGGGAGGCGCGGCAGTTATTTCAAGAGCCATTGCAAGTGATTTATATAAAGGTAATGAATTAACTAAATTTCTATCTTTATTAATGTTAGTTAATGGTGTTGCACCGGTTATTGCGCCTGCGCTTGGAGGTATCATTTTAAGTGTAGCAGTTTGGAGAGTCGTATTTGTTATATTAACTATCTTCGGTATATTAATGATAATGGGAAGCCTAACAAAAATACCAGAATCTTTAAGTTTAGAGTATAGAGATAGCAGTGGTATCAAAGTGATATTTCAGAATTTTAAAAGCTTATTAGGTACACCACGATTTGTACTACCCATGCTAATACAAGGTGTTTCATTTATTTTATTGTTTAGTTATATTTCTGCTTCACCGTTTTTAGTTCAAAAAATTTATGGTGTATCCCCACTGCATTTTAGTTGGATGTTTGCTGGAATAGGAATAACATTAATCATCTCTAGTCAATTAACAGGAAAACTAGTAGATTATATTCATACGCAAACACTTTTAAGGTTATTGACATGTATCCAAATTATTGGTGTATGTATTGTTTCGTTAACGCTCATCCAACATGGACCATTCATTTTTTTAGTGATTGGTTTTATAACATTAGTAGCTCCAGTTACAGGTGTAGCTACTTTAGGGTTTTCTATTGCGATGGAGGAAAGTACCACTGGTAATGGTAGTGCTTCGAGTTTATTAGGGCTTGTGCAATTTTTATTTGGAGGTATTGTTACACCTTTGGTAAATGTAAAAGGGGAATATAACAGTACACCTTATCTAACAATCATTATTAGTGCAATTGTGATCCTTATTATTTTACACCTTATTAATTTTAAAGTGTTTAAAACAAAAAGATAAATAAATAGGGAGCAAAACAAAATTTAATTTGATTCTGTCTTGCTCTCTTCTTTATTATCTTTGTAACTTAATTGTATTGGATAATAAAGAATTTGCTACTTCTTTAGGACTTTCTTGGCAACCGCTTCTTAGCCAGTAAAGAATTACTCCAATTTGACCGCTAATTGTATAAGAAATAAAAAGCTCTCTATTTTGAATTAAAGTTTCATTTTCAGTTAAAATCTTATCGTAATATTTCTTGGTAATATCTAAGTAGTCCATAACTAAACTTCTATTTGGATTTGAGATAAAAATAGCGTGAAAAAAAGATTTCTTTCTATATATATATTTGAGAATAATATGGAAGAACTTAAATACTTTTTCAGGCTCTTTTTTTATATTGTGAAAATTATTAGAAAGTGCTTTTAATAATTTTTCATACTTATTTAAATGGTAACTTTGGATTGTAGACAATAAGTCGTATTTATCCTGAAAATTATCATAAAAGGTTGAACGATTAATTTTACATTTTGCACATATCATTTTAATTGAAATTTGTTCGAAAGGATAATCTTCTAGCAAATCGATCATACTTATTATAATTTTATATTTCGCTTTTAATTTCATGTATGTCACCTAAATTAAAAAGAATAACCGACAATTTTTTAAGTTTTGTTGGTGTTTTTTTTATTGATATGTCTTTATAATATATAAAGTGATTTTTAAAAGCAAATAGGAGGAAAGTTCAATGAAGAAAATGGTGTTAATCAATATCATTACTATCGTTGCTTTAGTTATTATCGGAGTAGTTGGATTTTATTTCTATCATAATGCAACTAGCTATGTAACAACTGATAACGCTAAAGTTGACGGCAATCAAATTAAAATTGCGAGTCCAGCATCTGGACAAATTAAATCTTTTGACGCAAAACAAGGCGATAAATTGAAAAAAGGTGACACAGTGGCAGAAGTAACTGCTCAAGGTCAAGATGGTCAAACTCAAGATCAAAAAATTAAAATGCCACAAGATGGTACAATTGCTAAAACTGATGGAATGGAAGGCTCTATCGCTCAAGCAGGTTCACCAATTGCTTATGCATATAATTTAGATGATTTATACATTACAGCTAATATCGATGAAAATGATTTAAGCAGCATTGAAAAAGGCGATAAAGTTGATGTAACAATCGACGGTCAAGATTCTAAAATCGATGGTAAAATTAAAGAAATCGGAAAAGCAACTGCAAATAGTTTCTCATTAATGCCATCATCAAACAGTGACGGTAACTATACTAAAGTTTCACAAGTGATTCCTGTGAAAATTTCTTTAGATTCACAACCATCTAAAAATGTTGTTCCTGGAATGAACGCTGAAGTTAAAATCCATAAAGACTAAGGAGGTCATAAAATGACAGTGACCTTCATTATTGGATATATCGTTGCAGCGGTCATTTTAGTTGGTTTAATTAATTTATTCGTGTTGAAATCACGTAATAAATCTAAGTTAAATCAATCAAAGGGACAACAAGTAAATGAAGAATCTAAGAGTCAAAATAATCCATCTAAATTTAAAATGAGTGACTTAGAACAAAATAACGATGCAAAGAATGCATCATCTTCTCAGATCAGTGAAGAGAAAAAACGTTACTTTAATAATGATCAATCTCATTATAAGGAAGATAACGATATCAATAATGATAAAAGAAAAAATCATTTTGAAGAAGAACAAGAGCAACAAGATTCATCTTCAGAACAAATTCATCCTGAGCAAAAGCAAACTTCATATTCCTTACACTACTCAGACGATGAACAACACAATGCTCATGCTGAAGATACAGTAAACCATAATGATAGAGATGTTAATAATCAACATCTTTCCAAAGATTCTATTTATGAACCTATTAATCCTGATTCCCAAGAAGGACGTGTGAACGAACGTATAAAAGACCAAACACAAGATTTTGTCTTCGGTGCAGGGATTACAAGAGGTAAAATTTTAGCTGCTATGTTGTTTGGTATGTTTATCGCAATTTTAAACCAAACATTACTTAATGTAGCTTTACCTAGAATTAATACAGAGTTCAATATTTCTGCTTCAACTGGGCAATGGTTGATGACAGGATTCATGTTAGTAAATGGTATTTTAATACCAATAAGTGCGTTTTTATTTAATAAGTATTCATATCGTAAGCTATTTTTAATAGCGCTTTTATTATTTACAATCGGCTCATTAGTTTGTGGTATTTCAACTAACTTCCCAATTATGATGGGAGGACGTGTTTTACAAGCAATTGGTGCAGGTATATTAATGCCATTAGGATCTAATGTAATTGTTACTATTTTCCCACCTGAAAAACGTGGTGTGGCAATGGGAACAATGGGTATCGCAATGATTCTTGCTCCAGCGATTGGACCAACATTATCTGGTTACATCGTCCAAAATTATCATTGGAATGTTATGTTCTATATGATGTTTATCTTAGGATTACTTGCTTTCTTATTTGGATTAGCATGGTTCAAAATTTATCAAAAAACAATCAATCCCAAAGCAGATTATCGTGGTATCGTATATAGTACAATTGGATTTGGTGCTTTATTATATGGCTTTAGTGAAGCTGGTAATAAAGGATGGGGTTCAACTGAAATCATTATAATGTTTATAATTGGTGTTGTGTTCATCATCTTATTTGCTATTCGTGAATTAACAATGAAAGCACCAATGCTTAATTTAGAAGTGCTAAAATCACCAACATACACGCTTACTACTATTATAAATATGGTAGTAATGATGAGTTTATTTGGAGGTATGATTTTATTACCATTATATCTTCAAAATTTACGTGGTTTCTCAGCATTAGATTCTGGTTTACTATTATTACCAGGTTCATTATTAATGGGTGTATTAGGACCTGTTGCTGGTAAATTACTTGATACTATTGGTCTTAAACCACTTGCTTTATTCGGTATTGCAGTGATGACTTACGGAACATATGAATTAACAAAACTGAATATGGATACTTCTTATCTTCATATTATGAGTATTTATGTAATACGTTCGCTAGGTATGGCATTTGTTATGATGCCGTTAATGACTGCAGCTATCAATGCTTTACCACCTCGCTTAATTTCTCATGGTAATGCGTTCTTAAATACGATGAGACAATTAGCTGGTTCAATTGGTACTGCAATTCTTGTTACTGTAATGACAACTCAATCTACAAATCATCTTAATGCATTTGCAACTGAATTAGATAAAACTAATCCAGTCATTCAAGATCATGTACGTGAAATGGCAACGCAATATGGAGGTCAACAAGGCGCATTACAAGTTATCTTGACTTATGTAAATAAATTAGCCTCAATTGAAGGTATCAATGATGCGTTTTGGATTGCTACAGCATTAAGTGTCTTAGCATTCATTTTAAGTTTATTCTTAAAAGGTAAAAAAGGTGCTGAAGCTGAACATGAGAGATTGATGAGTAAAGAAAGTAATAAATTTTAATAAATAAAAAAGGTATTGGACATATAAAACGTTCAATACCTTTTTTTATTTTATTAAATATAAAATGAGATTACATTTCTATTTGATTCTAGGATGACGATTTCTAAAGAAAAAGCTTATAAATAATAACGCTAAACTACTTGAAAGTAAGATCAGTGCATTGTGAATAGCATCTGCTTCAGTAATAATTTGATTTGGTGGTAAATCTAAGAAAAAGTGATGCAAGTTCTGAGAGATTTGCTTTCCTAACATTTGAATTGTATAACTAAAGGAAAAAGCAATCATTAACGCAACAGCGATAATGATGAAATTAATCACTTTTAAAATCGTTCTATTAAATACAATGGTTAAAATTGAAATAATCATGCTGCCAATACATAAAACGAAAAATATATTAAAGGCTAGAATAAATTTATCGATTACACCTTGTAAGTTAGCGACTTCACTAATATTAATATTGAGTGGTCCAATCTGAGTAGTTGTATTTTGAAAATTTTTAATCTCAGAGAAATCAATCGCTTGATTTGCAAGAACAAAATTTAGAATAGGTTGTTTATACATGCTATAACAAGTAATCCCTACAAGTATAAGAATGATGATATGTATAATTAAACTTATCCACGAATTTTTCTTTTTACCATAATAAGCTTGTTGGTTAACACGAGCATATGGGGGGCGGTTTGTTTGATATCTATTAGGGTTTTGCATTATTATTACTCCTTTGCCGTCATTCATTTGTTTTCTATAGTTGACTCATTTATACTGAATTTAATGTGTAATAGGCAATTATATGAACTAGATTGCTCATTTTTAATCATATAAATAGTATTATATCGTTTTTTTAGCTGTCTGTAATAAAGTTTGATTAATTTTACAAATTTATAAGGTAGGTAAAATGTTATGAAAACACGTATGGTAAATAGAATTGTTAATAAATATTTACTACATAATCGCTCAATTCAGTTTAAGAGTAAAGACGAATTTGAATCGTTTATGGAGCGTAGAAAAGATATTAATAGAGCGAAACATAAGCAACCTCCAACTTTAAATGTGAAAGCAAATCTTGATAAATTATCTTTAGGAGATATGCAAGTGTTTAGATTTAATTTTCGTCACGAAACTAAAAAGAAAATTTTGTATATTCATGGTGGATACAACACATTACAACCTTCTCCATTCCATTGGAGATTAATGGACAAACTTGCACTCAACACTTTATATGAGGTCGTTTTACCGATATATCCTAAAGCACCAGAGTTTCATCTTAAAGATACATTTAAAGCAATTAATAATGTATATGAATCGTTATTAAGTGAAGTTAATAATGAAAACATTGTTATTATGGGTGATGGAACTGGTGGAGCACTTGCACTGAGTTATGTACAACAATTAGTAGAAAATGGCAAACCTTTACCATATAAACTATGTTTAATTTCTCCAATGCTTGATGCAACAATGACAAATCCTCAAATTACTGAAGATTTGGTTGAAAAAGATCGTTTTGTGAATATTCAAGGACTTCAAAACATAATGAATGTGTGGAGTGATAAAGAACCATTATCAAATCCTTTAATTTCTCCGATATATGGAATAAAACAAGGATTACCACCAATTATAATGTTTGGCGGGGGTAAGGAAATTTATTATCCAGATATGCAACGTTTGGCATATGAATTGGAAACGCATAACCAATCTATACAATTTTTTGAGTATCCAAAAATGTTTCATGACTTTGCGTTATTCCCAATTCATGAATCTCATAAGGTAATTAAACAAATTAATAAGGCAATTCGTGAATAATGATAAGGACTAAAGTAGAATCGAATTAGATTTTACTTTAGTCCTATATTTTTATATTGAGTATTTATTGACTTGCAATAATAATTCACTAATAATATCATGCTGACCTTTACAATGATAATAAGTATCGAGAGATTGTGCCAAGCTTAAGTTTTCTTTGGATTCATAAGTTGTAGTATGTAACTCTATTACATTTAAAAGTTGTTGTTCAACGTCTTGAGAATGTCTTTTTAGATTAGCAATTAAATCATTTTCATCCGTAGTCGTTTTAATTTCTCTATCTAATGCTTCTATCGCTTGTTTTTGTCCTTGGTAAAAACTGATATTAAATGATCGTTGAATGAGCTCTTGACTTGGTCCATTCATAAATAATGAACGGTTTTCATTTAATTCAATCAAATGCATTTTAAGTGTGTCACTAAGATCAAATAGTGTGTTTTCTAAGATTTCAGAAATAGTGTCTGTCATTATGCCTCTCCTTTCTTTGGAATGCCGATTTGATGTCCTAATGATTTAGGCCAACGCTTATCATATTGAGAATCATAGTATATTTGGATATTAGATTTATAATGTGCGGGGAAAGAAGCAGGGCGGCGTGTTAAACGATTAATACCCATCATCATTATTTCGCTTGTTGCAGCTAAAGTTTCATCATTTTTAAATAATTCTAAAAAGAAGTGAACACGTTTTTCATCATAATCATAAATACGAACACGAACTGAAAACGATTCTTCGAAGTGTAATTCCTTTAAATATGCTGTATGTTCTTCGACTGTAAATGTTGTATAATTAAGCGCTTCTCTTTCTTTTAATGATAAACCATTATAATGATTAAATTCACTAATAACTTCACTGAAAACTGAATTATATTCTGCATCATGCATATGTTGGTTAAAATCGACTTGAGAAGATACTACACTCTTATGAATAATAAATGGATAGTTCATAATATTTTATCCCTTCTTTAAAATTTTATAAAAATACTTTACTAACATAAAATAACACATACACAATATTTAATTCATGGTAGAATGATAACCGTATGGTTAAATAGGAGGAAACAGAAAGATGACCATGATTATTCGATATCAAACTAAGGACGAACCACTAACTCAAGTTGAACAAAGCAGTGATGTACCTAATGATGCTACTATTGTGTGGTTGGATTTTGAAGATGCAACATCCGAAGAAAATGATTTTTTGATTGAAAACTATAATTTTAACTATTTAGAATTAGAAGATGCTATTAAAGGGGTACCACGAGTTAAATATAAATCTTATGATGATTACCAATACATGGTATTTCATAGTATGCATAAAGATAATTTTACTCCTATAGCATTGAACGTATTTCTAGACGGAAAAACATTAATTACTTATCATCAACATCATTTTGAATCGTTAATGGAAGTTGTCAAGATGAATGCTCGTAAACATGATCCAGATTTAGATTGTGCTGATATCGTTATACATATCCTTGATATGATGGTAGATAAATATTTTGATTTTGTTTATACCATTGAAGATGAGGTATACAACTTTGAAGACGCGCATGTAGATGATACACATAGTAAAAAAGTAATGGATAATGTCTTTCAATTACGTTCTAATCTTATAAAAATAAAACGTGTATTATTCCCAATGCAAGAACTTGTGAATACAATTAAGACTGAAGGTAACTTAATTGTAGATTATAAACATTCAATGTATATTCAACATATTGATGATCATATTATTAAACAAAATAATATTATTAGAACCTCTCAAGAAATGACAAATGAAATTCGAGAAAATTTTGAATCTTATTCTTCGTTTAGAATGAATAGTATTATGCAAGTATTGACACTCGTGTCAGTTATATTTTCTCCTTTAACATTTATAGTAGGCGTATATGGAATGAACTTTGAATATATGCCAGAGTTAAAATGGCACTATGGTTATTTTATTTGTTTAACTATAATGTTACTCATTTCAATTGCATTAATTCTCTTTTTTAAAAAGAAAAAGTGGTTTTAATATAGAACATAGTTTAAGGAAAGTAGGTTGTTACATGAGAGATATCCAAAGAGAGCAAAGAAAAAATGAACATGTAGAAATTGCAATGGCACAACAAGATGTCCCTCAATCAGATTTTGACCGTATGAGGTTTGTACATCATTCAATTCCAAATATCAATGTGAATCAAGTGGATTTAACGAGTCATACTTCAAATTTTGATATGACATTTCCCTTGTACATTAATGCAATGACAGGTGGAAGTGATTGGACTAAGACAATTAATGAAAAGTTAGCAGTCGTTGCTAGAGAAACAGGCTTAGCTATGGCTGTAGGATCTACGCATGCAGCTTTAAGAAATCCTAAGATGGCTGAATCATTCAGCATTGTACGTAAAACAAACCCTGAAGGCATTATATTTAGTAATGTAGGGGCAGATGTACCAGTAGATAAAGCTGTTAAAGCAGTTGAATTATTAGACGCACAAGCTTTACAAGTACATGTGAATGCACCACAAGAATTAGTGATGCCAGAAGGGAATAGAGAATTCTCGACATGGTTAGAAAATGTGGAAGCAATTGTTCAACGCGTAAGTGTACCTGTTATCATTAAAGAAGTAGGATTTGGCATGAGTAAAGAATTACTACAATCTTTAGTAAATATAGGCGTAACGTATGTAGATGTGAGTGGAAAAGGTGGCACTAATTTTGTCACAATAGAAAATGAGCGTCGTTCAAATAAAGACATGGATTACCTTTCAAATTGGGGCCAATCGACTGTAGAATCATTACTTGAAAGTATAAGTTATCAAAATAAACTAAATGTATTTGCAAGTGGTGGATTACGAACACCTTTAGATGCAATTAAAAGTTTAGCTTTAGGTGCAAAAGCTGTTGGCATGTCACGTCCATTTTTAAATCAAGTTGAACATGCTGGTATTACTAGTACCATTGAATATGTAGAATCATTTATAGACCATATGAAATCTATTATGACAATGCTAGATGCTAAAGATATTAATGATTTAAAACAAAGTAAAATTGTTTTTGATAGTAAGTTAATGTCTTGGATAGAGCAAAGACATTTAAAAGTTGAACGTGGATAATATTAATCGCTTTTGAAGAAGGACGACCTTTTCAAAAGCGATTTTTTATTGAATGAGGTGTTACTTCCATGTTTCTTCTGGTAATAGACAATCGGATTTTCTCATTCTAGAGACATATGGATTTCCTTTAACAGTATATCTTAAGTGTTTTTCTGTCCATTCACCTTTATTTGGGATACCTATACGTGCACTTTCTTCAATCTCTCTAGGAAATTTTCTATTCTTTACATCAATAGATAAACAACATTGATTAATTGTTGAACCATCTATTGCTCTAGGAATATTAAATGCTTTAGTCCACTTTCCCGGACCATTTGTAAGTTCGAAACCAGATTTATTTCGGTTGATTTTCATACCTTCGATACCATCTTCAGGTTCAACTGCACGTATTAAGACACCTTCTGGGATACCTTCTTCACGTGTTACTAAATTAATAAGTAAATGCGTATGCATAACATGGCCATATATGGTTCCGCCACGTTCATATAAAGAAGTGACTTTAGGCGTTTGTTTCCCACCAAATCCATGTGCTGCTTTATCTTTAAAACCTAAATAAGCTTCTGTTTCGACGATATAGCCACTATAAGTTTGTGTATGATCTTGATAACTAATTTTAACGCCTAATAAAGATTTAGCCGTTTCAATTGTTGGTTTATTTACAAAGTCCAATATAAATACCTCTTTCTTTAAATGAATCATTTGGATGCTTGTCTAAACTTTTTAATAATTTTATTATAGTGGAAAATGATAGAGTTAGAAAATATTAAATGCATTGATAGAGAATCAAAAAACATCTAATAGATAACGTTTACATTTTTAAATTTATATAAAACCTATGGAATATTAATTAAAAAAGTGTAACAATATGTATTGATGATAAAGTCAAAGTTTAAAAGTAATAGATGAAATTTAAAGCAGTTTGCTACAATGAAACTAACTTTTCAAAAGTTGGTGAATAAACAAATGATATATTCAATTTTTATTTTTGTATTATCAGGTCTCTGTGAAATTGGTGGAGGCTATCTAATTTGGTTGTGGTTAAGGGAAGGGCAATCAAGTTGGTTAGGATGTATTGGTGGACTAGTACTTGTCTTATATGGTGTGATTGCTACATTTCAAGTGTTTCCAACCTATGGACGTGTCTATGCAGCATATGGTGGAGTGTTTATTATAATGAGTATCATATGGTCATTTGTATTTGATAAACAAATTCCAGATAAGTATGATGTCTTAGGTGCTGTTGTATGCATTATTGGCGTATTAATAATGATTTTACCAAATAGAGCCTGATCAAGCGTGTTGAGAGGGAGACGTAAGTAATGATAGTTGAAGTAGAGAATCAAAATCATGGTATAGATTTAATTAAAATAGATAATGACGATACGTATATTGTATTTACAAACTATGGAGCACGAATTGTTTGTTGGAAATATCATGATAATAATATTGTGTTAGGTAATAAGGTAGAAGCGGATGAATTTTACCCCGAAAATCCATATAAATTTGGAGCTACTATTGGTCGATATGCAGGACGTATTGAAAATGCTTCTTTTAATTTAAACAACAAATATTATCAATTAGAAGCAAATGAAATGACTAATCAACTTCACGGTGGTAGTAATGGTTTAGATAGACGATTGTTTGATTATGAAATACAAAATAATATAACAAATATTAAAGTTATATTTAAACTTCAGATACAATCAAAAGAGGATGGTTATCCTGGAGATATGATGATTAAGGTTATACATACATATGATGTTGAACATCGCTGGACGATTGAATATAAAGCAACATCAAATGAAGATACATTATTCAATCCTACAAATCATGTGTACTTTAATCTAAATAGAGATAATAATGTCATTGATAATCACTCTATAATAAGTGAACAATTAAAAATGTATCCTATTGATCAGAATCATCTTATTTCCAGTCAACAACCTATTGATTTATTAGAACGATTTAATCATCGTCCTATTCAATTTCAAGATATTTTTAATTCTGAAGATAAACAAATTAAAGAACAAATCCATTTTAATAAAGGACTCGATCATCCATTTGATATTGGTCATCATCGTCTTATCGTTGAAAATAACGAGTTTGCGTTAGATGTAGAAACAACAATGACTAATATAGTGATTTTTACTTTTAACGATACATCAGAATGGAAGAGTGATTTTAATATTTATAAACCTCATTCAGGTGTAGCGGTAGAAACACAATACTTACCTAATGATATTAATAATGAGGGTAATAAAGCTAAATCAATTCTAAAAGCTAATGTTCCATTTTATGCGAAGACAATATATCATATTTCAGAAAAATAACTTTATTTTTATTCAGAAACATACCACTATGACATTAAGTGATAGAGGTATGTTTTTATTTATTCATTGCTTTTTCTTTTAATAATTTCAATTTTTCAATACGTTTAGGAGATAAGTAAGGATTATTAATGGCTTGATTTAAACGGTCTATATTTTCGCGGTCATTATAATAAATATCATTCAAATTTTGAACAGATAAGCGTGTAGGAGATTCGGCAGTTTTAAGGAGTAATAAATGATCTTGTTGCTGCACATAACCTTCTTTTAAAACACGCATATAAAATCCTGTTTTACCGGAGGATGACATCCGCTTAACTAAATGTTTAATACCATACTTTCTTTGAATCTTCCAGCAAGGTTCTCGTATTTCAGAAACTTCTACAATTGCCTCTCCTAATTGATATTGATTTCCAAAATACACATCATTTTCATCAAGGTCAACGAGAGTTAAATTTTCACCAAACATTGCATAATCAGGTAGTATATTAATATCATTTTTATACATTGAATAATTTTCCTTACTAAAACAACAAACAGCTTTGTGTGGACCACCATGGTCTTTATAAGCTTGTTCATCCTCACTGAACCCTGTATAAGATAACCACATTTTTCCAGAAAACATTGTTTTATTTAAAGCAGAATGCATTGGACGTTTTTGATCATAGTTTAAAGTTTCAATTTTACCAGTTGAAATAGCATATATCGGAATCATGTTATGCTCTCCTTTTTTATAATATCTGTTATTTTACTATATTTTTAAAAAGTATAAAAATTTTTTTGATAAATTAAATGAATGTAAAATAGACCTAGGTATTTTAAAAAGGCTAGTGTAAAATAATAAATGAGTATATGAAAAGGAGTTATAGTACCGATGAAGGATGCGAAAGAACTCAAATTAATGACGACAGATGATGCAGTGGCTCAAATTCAAGATAATATGATTCTTGGAATTGGAACAGGAAGTACAATTGAACTATTGATCCCTAAGATTGCAGAGCGTATTCAACAAGATAATTTAAATGTTACAGGTGTATGTACATCTAATAAAAGTGAATTTCTTGCTAAACAATATAATATTAATGTGGTTGATATTAATGATATTACTTATATAAATTTAGCTATTGATGGTGCAGATGAAATTGATTCAGATTTAAACCTTATTAAAGGAGGCGGAGGTGCCTTATTCAGAGAGAAAGTCATTGATGAAATGGCAAGAAAATTTATCGTTTTAGCAGACGAAAGTAAAATGGTAAATTACTTAGGTGAAACCTTCAAATTACCTATTGAAGTTGATAAATTTAACTGGTTACTTGTATCTAAAAAAATTGAAGCATATCATGATATCTCAGTCGAACGAAGAATGAATGAGGATATACCATTTATTACAGATAATGGAAATTATATTTTAGACTGTGAATTAAAAAGTAAGATAGATCCTTATCAATTACATGAATTTTTAATTCATCTCACAGGTGTGCTAGAAACAGGTTATTTTTTAGATATGACAACACAAGCGATTATTGGCACTCAAGAAGGAATTAAAGTAATTAATAAGAAGTAAAAAAGAGAGGAACATGTTTAAGTTCCTCTCTTTTTATTTATTAGATTTATTGATATCATTGATTTCTTCTTTTACATCATCCACTACAGATGAGCGTCTATCTTCTGCATATTTAGAAGATGATTTTAAATGATGATCACCGTCTTGGACTTCAGATTCATTAGTCTGTGTATGAGTCACATTATTTTCTTGTAACGATTGATGTAACGTTTCTTTTTTGTCCAATTCACTATTAGATGTCTTATTTGAATCATCTGTGTCATCATTTACATGGTCTAAATAATTATTAGGTTCTACTTCATCTAATGATTGGTTTGTTGTTTTATATAAGATAAAGCGAATGACTAAACTTAAAAGAATGAAAATAATACCAACAATTGTAGTACTTAAAGCAATGACTTTCATAGAGAATAAGTCACCAGTTTCTTCGCTAAATAAGAATACTTGAGCAAATGTCATTGCAGCATGGAATAGCATTGCAATATAAATCGTACGACCTTTAGTTGCTCTAATTAATTCACCGACAATCATTGAAAACATAAATGTATATAAGAAGTGATAACCTGCATATTGCATTCCATATGTTGTGTTAATAGTCCAAATAGAATACATTAAACCTACAATGATTGAAGCAAAAAATGTATTGACTTTACTTTCAACAATATTTTGTAAATATGAACGGAATCCAAATTCAGCAAAGAAAGCCATGAAAATATGACCAACAATAATTGTAAATACAGATACTGATAAATCATTGGCTTGTAATAAAATAAAACTATCAGCAAATCTATTGAAACTCATCATTCCAATAATAAAAATAATGAGTGGCAAAATTAACGCAAGTATTATACGTTCAATAACTCTAATATCAATAGAGAAATTCAAACCAGCTAGTTGAGTACGCTTATTTTTAAATGCAATAATACAAATTATTGCAGCAATAAAAGGCGCTAAATTATTAATACTAAACACAAAACGTTTAATACCAATAGATGCTTGAAAGTCTCGCAGGATTAAAGACAATGCCATTGTAACAACGAAAAATACAAAAATTGTTAAAGCCCATTGAAATCCTGAAATACGTTTCGTCTTCATGTATGTAACCTCCATTAGGGTAACCATATATATATTCTTTTCTTAATATTATACATATTACAAGGGGATAAATAAATTGTCCATTTTAAATATCATTAAAATGTAATAGTATTGAATTATTTTTAAATTTTTGAAACTAATATTTAATGTCTGAATCATAAATTAAAGGGTGAATAATTTAATAAAAATGGGTATTGATTGTATAAAATATGTTATATGATTAAGGTAACCTTAAATAATTAGGAGGCATCTATTATTATGTACAGTAAAAGCAATCCAAAACTATGGAAAGGAAGAGTAGATAGTCAAAATGATCCTAAGCAGTTCAAGCATTTTCAGACCGTCACATTTGATAATTTAGAAAATATAGAAAATCAATTTGATAAAGTTGGTGTAGGTTTGTTAGGCTATGCCGTTGATAAAGGGATAGAACTGAATGAAGGAAGAATTGGTGCTAAAAAAGGACCAGACGAAATAAAAAAAGCTTTTGCTCAATTACCGGATTTAAGTGAATGTGAATCTCTTGTTGATTATGGAAATGTAGAATATACAAAAGGTTCTCTAAGTGAAGTTCAAGAAGAAATGGGGCGTTTGGCTGCTCGAGTTATTCAACAGCATCACCAATCTTTTTTTATTGGTGGAGGACATGATATCGCATACGCACAATATCTAGCAACGAGACACATTTATCCTGATGCTTCTATTGGCATTATTAATATCGATTCACATTTCGAGACGCGTGCTGATGTACAATCTAATTCTGGTACAATGTTCAGACAAATTTTAGAAAAAGATGATAATATTGATTACTTAGTTTTAGGTTTATCTCAAGGTAGAAATACACGTTCTTTATATGAATATGCTGAAGAAAAAGGAATTATCTATGTATATGCAGATGAAATTTTAAATGATTTGTCTCCAACCATTAAAGATAAAATTGAACGTTTTATTCATCAGCATGAAACGATTATGTTTACAATTAGTATGGACGCCATCGATAGTGCATTTGCGCCTGGAGTAAGTGAACCTACTGTACTCGGATTGAATCCTCATTCTGTATTTAATATAGGTAAACGCGTCATATTAAGTGGAAAAACGTCTTCTATTAGTATTGCTGAAGTTAATCCAAATTATGATATTGATCATCGTACTGCTCAACTTGCAGCGAATTTTATTCACCATTTTATAGAGTAGTTATTTTAAAAATCGAAGTGAACTTTTAGATAAGAGTAGTCCACCATTCTAAGTAATGGATATCTACTCTTATTTAGTTATAAGAAAAGTTTGATAATTATGATACTATAGACTATACAACATTTTATTGGACTTAGAGAAAGGGAAGTGACATTGATGACAAGTTTTAACGACGTTGTAAAATGGAGACGCATGTTTCATCAATATCCTGAGTTATCAAAATACGAATATAAAACGACGCAACGTATAAAAGATATATTAACTTCATACAATATTAAAATGATTGACATTCCAATGGAAACGGGTCTAGTAGCAGAAATAGGACAAGGAGAAAAGTGTATCGCTGTTCGTACTGATATTGATGCGTTACCTATTCAGGAGCAAGTTAGTCAAGACTTTACTTCTACTAATGATGAAGTGATGCATGCTTGTGGACATGATATTCACATGGCTAGTATCTTAGCTATTGCTACCAAGTTAAAAGAAGAAGAAGAACAATTAAATGGAAGAGTAAGGTTTTTATTTCAGCCAGCCGAAGAACTTGGATATGGAGCTAAAGTCATGGCTAAAACCAATGCACTAGATGATGTACAAGCGATTATTGGATTTCACAATTATCCAACATTAGATATTGGAGAATTTGCCATTAAATCAGGTCCTATTACTTCTGCTGTAGATCGTTTTGAATTTAAAATTCATGGCAAAGGAGCTCATGCTGCCAAGCCAGAGCAAGGCAATGACCCTGTAATGGCGTTAGGGCAATTAATTACAAGTTTGCAAACAATTATTAGTCGTAATTTATCTGCCTTTGATAGTGCTGTCATTACAATAGGAGAAGTGTCTTCAGGTAATACTTGGAATGTTATAGCAGATAATGCTTATGTTCAAGGTACGGTACGTTCATTCAAACCTGACGTACAAGATTATATTGAACAACGTATGCATGACATTGCTAAAGGATTAGAACAATTATTTAATATAGAGATTGAATTAATTTATACACGTTTACCAGGCGCAGTTATTAATGACGTAGAGCTTACAAAACATGCTAAAGAAGCGGCAAAAAAAGTAGGATACACAGTAATTGATTTAGAACATCCGTATACAATTGGAGAAGATTTTTCTGGTTTATTAGAGCATCATCCAGGGGTATTTGCATTTATTGGATCGAATAGCGAATATGATTTACATCATCCAAAATACAATCCAGATGAACGTATTTTAGAAAAAATACCTGATTACTTTATAGAACTGATTTATCAATTATTAGCATAATATTTATTAGAAAATTTTTGGAATTATGATTTAATTACTATTTAATGTGGTAAACCAGTATTGAGTGATTAAATAGGAGATGATTTTAATGGGTGCACAAGATCCAAGAACTAAATTTAAAGATTCTGATTATAAAAAACAAGAACAAGAAACACCAGGTTATCAATATAAAATGTCACCTAAACCAGATTGTGGTGAAGAATCATATGAAGGTCATGGTCGTTTACAAGATTATAAAATGCTTGTAACTGGTGGCGATTCAGGTATTGGACGTGCAGCAGCAATTGCTTATGCTAAAGAAGGTGCTGATGTAGTTCTTAACTACTTACCAAGTGAAGAACAAGATGCACAAGAAGTTAAAAAAGTCATCGAAAAAGCTGGAAGAAAAGCAGTGCTTATCCCTGGAGATGTGAGAAATGAGCAGTTTAACTATGATTTAGTAAAACAAGCTTATAATGAATTAGGTGGCTTAGACAACATTACTCTTGTTGCAGGTCATCAACAGTATCATGATGATATTCATGGATTTACAACTGAACAATTTGCTGAAACATTTGAAACAAATGTGTATCCAATTTTTTGGACTGCTCAAGCAGCAACTAAATATTTAAAACCAGGTGCTTCAATTACAACGACATCTTCAGTGCAAGGGTATAAACCTGCTGCAATTTTACATGATTATGCCGCTTCTAAAGCAGCAATTATTTCATTAACAAAAAGTCTTTCTGAAGAATTTGGAGATAAAGGTATTAGAGTGAATAGTGTAGCGCCAGGACCATTTTGGTCACCTTTACAAATCAGTGGTGGACAACCTCAATCAGCAATACCAGAATTTGGCCAAGCTACTCCACTAGGTCGTGCAGGTCAACCTGTTGAATGTGTGGGACCATATGTATTATTTGCTTCAGAAGATGGTAGTTATTTAACTGGTCAAGTTCATAGCGTTACTGGTGGTATTCAAATCGACTAATTTAGTAAAATGTTAAGTATACTGGCGAGAGATTTTTAGAAATCTCTCGCTTTTTATTTTATAAAGGAGAATTAAAAATGAAAGGGATTAATCCAAATCAATTATCAGATATTCAAAATTATAAATTATTAAGTGGTTCAGTTATACCTAGACCTATTGCGTTTGTAACATCGGAAGATGAAAAAGGTAATTTAAACGGTGCACCATTTAGCTTTTTCAATGTAGTGAATAATAAGCCACCTATGATAGCAATTGCAGCACAAAGAAGTAATGGTAAGCGTAAAGATACTGCTATAAATATTGAAAAAACAAAAGAATTTGTTATGCATATTACAGATGAATTCAATATTGAAGATATCAATGAGACGGCTGCACCTTTAAAATACGAAGACAATGAATTAGAACGCACATCATTGACTCTTATCAGTTCATCTATTATACAGACGCCTGCTGTGAAAGAAGCTAATATTCGTTTTGAATGTAAATTAGATCAAATGATTCAATTAGGTACTAAAAATGATGGTGCTGATTTAATTATAGGAGAAGTTGTTATGTATCATATAAATGAAGATGTCTATTTTGAGGATAGTAAAATTGATTTTAATCAGCTTAAACCCGTAGCACGTTTAGCAGGAAATAATTATTCTAAACTCGAAGACACATTTACAATTGAACGTCCAGAATCATAATAATATGAATTTTACATGTAATTGTATTGACGATGATACATGAATCTTGTACCTTTAAATATAAATTCAATTAGTATTAATGAAAGTAGGTTAAATATGGGAGAAGGTAATAAAGGGCATGCATGGGCACTACTACCTCTTGTGCTATTTATTGCATTATTTTTAGGAATAGGAATCGCTACTGGAGATTTTAGTAATATGCCTTTAAATGTTGCGATAACGATTACTGTGATTGTAGCATTAATGATGAATAGAAAAGAAAAATTTTCAAAAAAGATTGAAATATTTACCCAAGGAGCAGGGCATTCAAATATTGTCCTAATGGTTTTCATCTTTATCTTAGCAGGTGCATTTTCAACTACTGCTGAAAAAATGGGTGGTGTTACGTCTACAGTTAATTTAGGACTATCACTCATACCACAAAATTTTATTATTGTAGGATTGTTTATAATTTGTATGTTTGTCTCTATCTCTATGGGAACCTCAGTTGGAACTATCGCAGCACTTGCACCTGTAGGATTTGGATTTTCTCAGGCAACTGATATTTCAGCTATGTTAGCGATGGGAACAGTAGTAGGCGGTGCGATGTTTGGTGATAATTTATCAATGATATCAGATACCACAATAGCAGCAGTACGTACTCAAAAAACAAAAATGAGCGATAAGTTTAAAGTTAATTTTTGGATTGTTTTACCAGGTGCAATTCTAACAATTATCATTTTATTTTTCTTAACAAATGGTGTACATGTTGATCATTCTAAGCAATATGATTATAACTTAGTGAAAGTCATTCCTTATATTTTAGTGCTTGTTTTAGCCGTCATTGGTGTGAATGTTATCGTAGTTTTAATTAGTGGTACTATACTTTCTGGAATCATTGGTCTTATTGATGGTTCTTTCAATTGGAAAGGTTTATTAACTGCTATATCAAAAGGAATTATTGGAATGGAAGATATTGCAATTATAGCTTTACTTATTGGTGGGCTTGTTGGTCTTATTCAACATAATGGCGGTGTAGAATGGTTGCTTAATTTTGTGAAATCGAAAGTGAAATCGAAACGTGGTGCTGAATTTGGTATCGCTAGTCTTGTGAGTGTAGCGGATATCGCTACAGCAAATAACACAATTTCAATTATTATGTCAGGCCCATTGGCTAAAAATATTGCCGACGAGTATGAAGTAGATCCTCGTAAATCAGCAAGTCTTCTTGATATTTTTGCTGGATGTTTTCAAGGTCTGTTACCCTATAGCCCTCAACTTATTGCAGCAGCGGGTGTCGCTGGAATATCTCCTTTTAGTATGTTGCCATATTGTATTTATTCAATTTTATTAGGCATTTGTGGAATTCTAGCAATTGTATTTAGATTTCCACGTCTTAAGACGAAATAAATGATATATAACAAGTTAAAATCATCTAAATTTATATTTTTTTTAATTTCTGATAGTTGAAATTTTGGTAGTATTTATAAATGCGTTAAAATATAACTAAGAGTGAAAGTAGGTGAGATGAGTGGCAAAATATAATGTAGAAAATGAACAAGTTGAGATTCATATTGAGCGTTTATTTAAATATTCTCCAGAATTGGTTTATAGTGCTTGGACAGATATAAACTTATTAAAGCAATGGTTTATGACCTCCCAACGAACAAATAAGTTATTTGATGCAGATATTCATGAAGGTGGACAATATCGTATAGTAGATGCTCGTAATGGTAAACAAAATGTAATTCAAGGTAAATATGAAGAATTAGTATCCGATGAATATATCAAAATGACTATTGGAATGCCAGAATTAAGCGATAGTCAAGATGTTATTGAAGTAGAATTTGAAGAGCGTGAATCAGGCGGTACGCAAATGTTCTTTTACTATCAATCTATAGTAGAAAAAGAACGTCGTTTAACGGCTTTAGAATATAAACATAAAAAGAAAGAATATCATGATTCTACTGCACATGGTTTAGAATTAATGTTTGATCGAATGAATGAAGTTTTAGATCAATATGTAGAGGACAATGATATGTTACTTTAATTAAAATGAAAAGACCTATTGAGTAAGAGTAAGTTATTACTTAATAGGTCTTTTTATTTATTGTAATTCACCGTTTTCTTTTCGCTCATTATATTTTCTTAGTAGCGTTTCAAAGAAGATATGATAATTAATAAAGCTAGAATAATCTATATCATTGTATAAATAAAATGTATGACTAGAAACGTAAACATTATAATTTGCCTTTTGTGCTAATGTATTGTCTTTCATGGTTGTAACAGAAATAAAATAACGTTGGCGCAATTGAAGTAAATTAGTAATCTCAGTTAATTGGTGAGTTTCTCCAGATAAAGAAATCACAAAAAATAAGTCATCTTCATTAGAGTAGTTAAGTACCATTTTAATCTCATGTTCATCATGCAATACAATTACATTTTTATGCATAGTTAATAAGATACGTTGTGCCTCTTCAGATACATTTTTCTGAGCTCGTCCAGTACCATATAAGTATACATTGGTAGCTTTATCAATTTTTTCAGTAATAAGGTTAAAATTTACCCTTTCTAGGTAAGTAAATGTTGTTTCAATTTCTTGTTTAAATTGTTTGATTGAATCGGTAGGAACTTCATGTAAAGATTGACTTTCAAATTTTAAATAAGATTTAAAATCACTATAGCCATCAAAGCCTAATTTACGGGTGAAACGATGAATCGTTGCGTTTGATGCATGTGTATATTGTGATAGTTCTTGTATTTTTAAAGTTTTACATTGTTCTATATGTGTATTAACAAAATGAGCTATATGAAGGTCATTGTCATTTAATTTATCAAAGTTAGCATTAACTCTCTCATCTAATAACATATAAACACCTCAAGTTATAATATTGAAAATTTTTTCATCTATAGAAAATATAAACTGATTATACAAAAATATTTCAAAATGAGTCAATGCCATTGTATATATGAAAGCGTTTACTATAATAGAATTAAGATATTAAGAAAGCGCTTAAAAAAGTGCAATATCATATGATTAATGATGATATTTAGATTTGGGGGGCAGCATATGAACGCAATAAAACGTTTTGGGAGCGCAATGATAGTTCCAGTATTAATGTTTGCATTCTTCGGGATTATATTGGGGTTTGCAACACTATTTAAAAACCCAACGATAATGGGTGGTTTGGCAGACAGTGACACATTTTGGTTTAAATTTTGGTCAGTCATTGAATCTGGTGGTTGGGTTATCTTTAATCACATGGAAATTGTATTTGTAGTAGGGTTACCCATTTCACTTGCTAAAAAAGCACCAGGTCACGCAGCATTAGCAGCTTTAATGGGTTACTTAATGTTTAATACATTTATCAATGCCATTTTAACGCAATGGCCACATACGTTTGGTGCAAACTTACAAAAGGGTGTTGAAAATGTTACAGGTTTAAAAGCAATTGCAGGTATTCCAACATTAGATACTAATATTTTAGGTGGTATCATTATTTCAGCTATTGTAACTTGGATACATAATAGATATTACAGTAAGAAATTACCTGAAATGCTTGGTGTTTTCCAAGGTTTAACATTTGTAGTCACTATTTCATTCTTTGTTATGTTACTAGTAGCAGCCATTACATGTGTAGTGTGGCCAACGATTCAAAGCGGAATTGAATCATTACAACACTTCATTATTGCTTCTGGTTATATAGGCGTATGGTTATACCATTTCTTAGAACGTGTATTAATACCTACTGGACTTCACCATTTTGTTTATGCACCAATTGAAGTAGGTCCAGTTGTAGCAAAAGATGGTTTAAAAGCAGAATGGTTTAGACATTTAAATCAATTTGCCGAAAGTAGCAAACCATTAAAAGATCAATTCCATTATGGTTTCATGCTTCAAGGTAATGGTAAAGTATTTGGTGCAATTGGTATTGCTTTAGCAATGTATTCTACAACACCTAAAGAAAATCGCAAAAAAGTAGCTGCATTATTGATACCTGCTACATTAACTGCTGTTGTAGTTGGTATTACAGAACCATTAGAATTTACATTTTTATTTATTGCACCATTCTTATTTGTTATTCATGCATTATTAGCTGCAACAATGGATACAATCATGTATGGTTTTGGAGTAGTTGGTAATATGGGTGGAGGACTACTTGACTTTATTGCAACAAACTGGATTCCACTTGGACAAAATCACTGGATGACTTATGTAGCTCAAGTTATTATTGGTTTAATTTTCTCAGCAATTTACTTCTTTGTATTTAGATATCTTATTTTAAAATTTGATATTCCATTACCAGGACGTCGTGCTGAAGAAGAAGTGAAACTATTTTCTAAAAAAGATTATAAAGAGAAAAAAGGAGAAGATAGTACAGATACTTCAGGTTTTGAGCCTAGTAATGAATATGAAGAAAAAGCATATTATTATTTAGAAGGTTTAGGTGGAAAAGAAAATATTAAAGATGTGACAAATTGTACAACACGTTTACGCTTAACTGTTAATGACGAATCAAAAGTAGAAGATACTGCATATTTTACACATCAACAAATGTCACATGGACTTGTAAAAAGTGGTAAGAATGTACAAGTAGTTGTAGGAATGACCGTACCACAAGTACGAGAAGCATTTGAACACTTAGTGTTTGATGAAAATGATAAAAAATAAGATACCAAAAGGGTCGAAACATTTTGTTTCGACCCTTTAACTACTCTAAGAAATACGTGCATTATGTAATGCGCGAGTTTTATATGTGGCTGATAAAATATCAATATTTCGACAAGCAATAAACTGAATGAGTTTCGAGAATATTTCTGGTTTACAACATACGCTAGCATAATTATTGTTTAATGTATAAGTTAAATCATATTGATTAGAGAAATATGTCATTATATCAATAACTTTATCTTTAATAAAAGCATCTTGTAATCCATCTATACATAAATTAAAGCGTTTAGAAGAAGAATAATGTTGTCCAGAATCCAATAAGATGTGTGTATTTCTAGAAGAGAGAATTTGGTAAATAGAAATTTGGTAAAAACTTAAAAAACTAATGAAATAGGGTAATTGTTGTTTAGGTAAGCTAATTTCAAGGGCTGGAGTATTGTTATATTTAATAATGTTGTATTGAAATGATTCGCAAAATTGAACATTTCTGCAAATTTTCATTAATTGTCTTTTAGTCGATCTTGATTGCAAACCTACAATGTTTAGAATGTAAGTTTCAAATTTATCTATCCACATGCAAGAACCTCCCAATTCTTAATAATATGTAGTCTTCATGTCATTATCATTCTTAAAATAAAACACGTCGTTCCCATATACAGTCTGATTGTATCACTCTTTATTATGATTATCACTACGACTTTTGAATGAATTTTAATTTAATATTTTTGTAATACATTCGTAACTCTATTTAAAAAAGAAAAAATAAAAATATAAATATTTTTAAATATTCTGAAAATTTATTGTTTTACTTTTTCTCCTGTGATACTCTTATTTCATTATTTAAAATAAGAGGGTGACGTCATGTTAAGTAAAGTAAGTGAATTTGCAACTAAGACATTTTTATTGTGGATGTTTATTGCTGCTATTATAGGTTTTATATTTCCAACTCAACTAGCGACGATTGGTCAATTCGTCCCATGGCTATTAGGAATTGTGATGTTAGGCATGGGAATGACAATTAAACCTAGTGATTTTAAATTGGTTTTTAAAGAGCCGAGGTCTGTTATTATCGGAGTGATCTTACAATTCACTATTATGCCTATCTTGGCCTATACTATTGCGAAAATATTTCATTTACCAGCTGAGTTAGCAATTGGAGTGATTTTAGTTGGATGTTGTCCTGGCGGAACATCAAGTAATGTCATGAGTTATCTAGCTAATGCTAATGTTGCGTTATCTGTAGCGATTACAAGTGTATCTACTTTATTAGCACCATTTGTAACACCTGCTTTAATTTATTTATTTGCTCATGAGTGGTTACATGTATCATTTTTAAGTATGCTATGGTCGGTCATTCAAGTTGTTTTATTACCAATAATCATAGGATTCATTCTACAACTTGCTTCCAAAAAAGTAACTCGAGAAGCTACTAAAATTTTACCAATTATTTCTGTAGTAGCGATTTCATTGATTTTAGCGGCTGTTGTTGGAGGGAGTAAATCACAAATTCTTAAAACTGGATTACTTATTTTTATTGTAGTCATTTTACATAATGCAGTGGGCTATTTATTAGGTTATGTTTTAGCACATGTATTCAAACTTGATAGAAGAGACAAAAAGGCGGTTTCTATTGAAGTTGGAATGCAAAATTCAGGTTTAGCTGTGTCTTTGGCAACTGTACATTTTAATCCACTAGCAGCAGTGCCAGGAGCCGTATTCAGTTTTGTTCATAATATTTCTGGACCTATTCTTGCCAAATATTGGTCTAAACGTTAATGTAATATGTTAAACTTACCTATAATATTAAGTTTAAAGGAGAAATATCATGTATAAAGCAATAGTATTCGATTTTGATGGTACAATTGTCGATACTGAACAACACTTATTTAATATTATTAATAAGCATCTAATTAGTCATAATGCAACACCAATTACACTCGATTTTTACCGTGAAAATATTGGTGGAGAAGCAAAGGATTTACACGAATATTTGGAACAGACGATTGGAAATGATAATAAAGAAACTATTTATAAAGAACATCATCAAACAAGCAATCAATTAGAAATTAATCCTACGATTAAACAATTGATGAAATACTTAAAGCAACGTCATATTCCTATGGCAATTGCGACAAGTAGTTATAAAAAGGATATTTTTCCAGTATTTAAGAGTTTAGGTTTAGATGAATATATAAATATTATTGTTGGGAGAGAAAGTGTAGAATATGTAAAAACAGAGCCAGAACTTTATTTGACTGCGGTTCAGCAGCTTAATTATTCTCCAACGCATTGTTTAGCTATTGAAGACTCTGTAAATGGTGCTACAGCTGCTTTTCGCGCTGGATTAGATGTTATAGTAAATACAAATTATATGACTCAAACACAAGATTTCTCAACTATTCCATATATTGGTAAAGATTTAAATAACGAAGAAATTATAAATCGTTTTTTTGAAAAGGGTCATGTGTGAATGAAATGTCGTGGCAATTAATTATCTTCTTTTTAGCTGGACCCATTATTATTGGAATAGGAAATCTTATTTTAGGTCCAATATTTAATAAACGTATTCCTTTTAGAGTTCGTATACGTTCATTCATGTTAGGATCAATGATATATCTTATACTTGCTTTTATAGCGTATTTCTTTTTGTTACAAGGCAAATTATAAAGTGATCGACCAATATAACAGTAAAAAGGAACCTTTTTCTAAGGTTCCTTTTTTATTAAATAATTATTTTTAGAATAATTGTAAAGACTAATAAAACAATTAAAATCGCATCAATACCTACCATTACGGTAAATCTAGTGCTTTTAGATCCTTGAGATTTAGCTTGTTTCATTGCATTATAATTTGGTATGAGACTTAAAAATAATAAAACAATAATTAATATTATACCGATAGTGACTGACATATATATTTATTCTCCTTTTCTTTTTTCAATCCATTCCCATATAAATCCTGCAATAATACCTACACAGATTCCTATTAAAACACCGAACTTTGGAGAAGATAATACGATTCCTATAATTAAAAAGATTATAACAGCGATAGATAAAGTAATACTAAATTTTATTTTACGTTGATCAGAATTAAAGATTGAAAATACAATTAAGTATAGTAAGAAAAATGCTAAAGTTGCTAAAAACGTTCGTAGTATAAGCGAACTTACCATGTGCTGTTGTTCACTAAAAAAGTTCAGTAAAAAGAACACAATAGCAAAAATAATAGATATTTTTATATCCTTTTTTAATAAATGCTGCATAAGGTTAAACTCCTTTAAGTCTATATAAGCAGTATAGCATACTGCTAAAGTATCAATTAAATATATTAATTTAGTAATATGATTCTCAACTAAAAATAACTCAATAATACAAATATTAAATTATTCATTTTTGTAAAAAAGTAAAAATATTTTAATTAAATAAATGAAAACGCTTTCAATGTAATTTAAAAAATATATTTTATTTTCTGAAAATTATAGTATAATAACTTCAATAAGGTAAAGGATATGTCGACTAAGAAAACGTAATAAATATTTTCTATAGTTTAAAAGTATCGCACCTTAGTCCAAATAGAGATGGGGTATTTTTATGGATAATAATGAATTACACAGGGGACTAAGTGCACGTCAAATTAGAATGATTGCGCTTGGCGGGACAATTGGTGTAGGTTTATTTATGGGGGCAACAAGTACAATTAAATGGACTGGACCGTCAGTTATTTTTGCGTATTTAATCGCAGGAATATTCTTATTTTTAATAATGAGAGCAATGGGAGAATTGATTTATTTAAATCCAACAACAGGTTCATTTGCAACATTTGCTAGTGAATACATACATCCAGCTGCTGGCTATATGACAGCGTGGAGTAATATATTCCAATGGATTGTCGTTGGGATGAGTGAAGTCATTGCCGTAGGTGAGTATATGAATTATTGGTTCCCTCATTTACCACAATGGATACCAGGTGTGATTGCAATAGTATTATTATTAGTAGCAAACTTAGCTTCAGTTAAAGCGTTTGGAGAATTTGAGTTTTGGTTTGCAATGATAAAGGTGGTAACAATCTTATTAATGATTATTGCTGGGTTAGGATTGATTTTCTTTGGAATTGGTAATGGAGGACATCCTATCGGTATTTCTAACTTATGGAAACACGGTGGATTTATGCCAAATGGATTAGTTGGTTTCTTCTTTGCACTTTCAATCGTTATTGGTTCTTATCAAGGGGTTGAGCTCATTGGTATTACTGCAGGTGAAACAAAGAATCCTAAAGAGAATATTAAAAGTGCTGTAAATGGCGTTATATGGCGTATATTAATTTTTTACATAGGTGCTATTTTTGTTATCGTTTCAATATACCCTTGGAGTCAATTAGAAAGTATTGGTAGTCCTTTTGTAGCTACATTCTCTAAAATTGGTATTACATTTGCTGCAGGTTTAATCAACTTTGTTGTATTAACTGCTGCATTATCAGGATGTAACTCTGGTATTTTTAGTGCAAGTCGTATGATATATACACTTGCTCAAAAAGGGCAAATGCCTAAAATCTTTACACGTGTAATGAAAAATGGTGTGCCGTTTTATCCAGTATTAACTATTGCAATTGGTATTTTAATCGGAGCATTATTAAATGTTATTTTACCTGTATTTATTAAAGGTGCTGATAGTATTTTCGTGTATGTTTATAGTGCATCTATTTTACCAGGTATGATTCCATGGTTTATGATTTTAATTAGTCATATTCGTTTCAGAAAATTACATCCAGAACAGGTTGAAAATCATCCATTTAAGATGCCAGGAGGCCCAATTTCTAGTGTTATTACCATTATCTTTTTACTCATTGTTTTAATTGGTATGTTATTTAATAAAGACACAGTTATTTCAGTGGTTATAGGTATTATTGTCTTAGCAGGGGTTACAGTTTATTACTTTATTCGCGGTCACCACAAAAATGATGCTATAAAAAGAGTAAAATAACGATAAATATATATATTAAAAAATCTGAGACGTGCATAAACGTCTCAGATTTTTTAACGTTTGGATAGTAAATCCCTAAGTTAAACATAGACTAATATCAAGTTTTTCAATTGTAGACCGAGACCCTAACATAAAGCCATTCAAAAAGAAAGTCGACGACCAACGTAAGTTAGGAATGAAGTGGAACAATGAGTTCTATCCCACTCCTTTTTTACTAATGTTTAAATTCAATTTTTGATAAATATTTGTGATAATTATCTAATGAAATCTTTGACTGTGTTATATAGTCTAAAGAATCGTGATAATTACGTGCTATAAAGCGGTAAAAGATAATATCAATCGTATATAATTGTGCAAATAATGCAGTCGTCGCACTCATACACAGTTCGTTTTTATAATCTTCATTATACGTTAAAACTAAATCAGAATCTTTTGCAATTGAATTATTGTTAGAACTTGTAATAGTAATCATTGAAAGATTAAAATCTTTAACGACTTTTACCATTGCTTGTAGTTCGCTCTGTTCACCACTATTTGTAATAAAAACAACACAGTCATTTTTATTATGTGTAGACAACATTGTAGTAAGTAAATGTGTATCTTGAACTAATTGAATATTGAGACCAATACGGGATAATTTCTGATAAAATTCAAGCGCACACACATATGAACTCCCATAACCATATAAAAAAATGGTATGTGCCTGTTTAAATGTTTCACAAATAGCGTCAATAGTTTGATGATCTATAAAATGATTACTTTGTTTTAACGACGTTTTAGTTTGAAAATATAATTTTTGTTTTAAACTTTCTACTGATTCATTTTCTACTAACTTGATATTATACGGTGTGACTTGCTTAGGAAACCATTGCTTAATTTCATCGCGTATAGCTTTAAAATTTTGATTAATTAATTTTTGACTATAACGATTCATAGTAGATATACTAATATTAAGCTCATCTGCAATTGCTTCATTAGACATTGAAACTAATTTATGTGGAGAATTTAATATGAAACGTGAAAGTTTCTGTTCACTTTTAGAAGACGAAGCGTAGACTTCATCTATCCTACTTAAAATATTTGTCATCCAATCACCTAATTTATTAAAAGTTTTTCTTTCATCATAAATAGATAGATGAAAATGAAAACATCTCTATCTAGGCATGTGAATACATCATATATTACATCTAAATTCCCACAAATATCGATAAATAACTGTAAAGTGATTAAGTTAAGTAAAGGTTTACGTAACAGGATTACCGAAATAATGTGATATTCTCCCATCAATATGACATTATTTCGAGAATTAAAAAACAGTATGAATTTTTACTTAATATTAATCAAGCATTATTATACATACTATCAATTACAATGACAATTCACCTACTAAACTTATCAAAAAAATAAGGTTATTGATAATTATTAATCTGATTATAAACTTTATAAATATGATTTTGACGTTCTTGCAAATCAACGATTAAATTTCCATTTTTAAAATTTTGAAGAGGGATCTGTTTTAAGTGAGTCACCAATTTATTGTATTGCTCGAAACAATACATTTGTGAATCAGAACAATGAGATGAAATACTATTTATTTGATTATGTTTAAAATGAGCACGGCAATGAGTAATAAAATTATTGTAATCTTTAATTCCCAAAGATAAATGTGCTATGTCCATAAAATAATAATATTTAGCTTTTTCTAGTAAAATTAATAATTGAATTAAAATGTGTTGATCGTATATTAAGGTTTTATAATGCATGGTACACTCATCCTTTAAAAGAGAATGTTAAGGATATATGGTGTGTAAGCATTTAGTATTTAAGAATGAAAGTGAGAATACATCGAAATTTCTTCAATACTCACTATATTCATTATTCATTGTTTTTAGTCTGTAGAAATTCCTTATAGTTATGAATAGTAATATCGTATGTTTGAATCTTTTTTTCAAATGAATAAGAAATATCAACAATATTTAATATTGATAATTCACGAGTTCTACCGAATCCAATTTCATAAACAATAGCAAACCATTGACCGTTACGGCATAGTAAACCGATGAATATCACATTTTCTGCAGTAATTTCATTATTTTCTGAAAAGTCAACAAGCATAACATGTCTTTCGTTACTATAAATTAAAATATCTGAAAATAGATGTGGTAATGTTAGAGAACGTGTATCTTCTAATTTAATATTATTGGAGATATGTTTCAGTATTTTTAGCATTTGTGTATTAGGTGTTTTTAAACATTGATTCATAATTGAACGAATGTCTTGAGTGTAAGGTAATGTAGAGTGAGATTGACTTTCTTGCAAAGTTAAAAATAGTGCAATAAGTTCAGATTCATTTAATTTAAGTTGAAAGTAATGATCAGTATTTTGAATTTCATATCCACCGCGTCTTCCTTTATGAGCGTATATATGAACCCCTTTAGATTCTAAGTCATCAATATCTCTAGTAATTGTACGGGTAGAGACATTAAATTGTTTTGCTAAATCAGACGCATTGATTTTATGTCCTTGTTGAATGAATGAAATCATTTGATTTTGTCTTTCCATTTTATTCAATATACTCACCACCTATGAACATTACATATTACATTAATTATAACATAAGACTGGTATTCAAGACATTTCTAATAATAAGTTGATTGAAAGTGTAAAAATAAACTATTTTTATTTAGAAAACGCTTACAATTATTAGGTGATTATGCTAATATAATATTTGTAACAGGGTAGAACGATTTCAAACAAAGGGGTAGGGGCTATATAACAGATAGCTCAAGGTGAGTCGTTCGGGTTACATCGAAACATCTTCAATATTTATTACTTACTTTCCTTTCTATTTTGTCGGCTAGCAAATGACTAGCCGATTTTTTATTTTAAAAAAATAATATGTTATATGATAAGATGAATAAAAACGTTGAGGTGACATCATGCAAAATCAACAACTTCAATTTATAGATAAGCATATTACGAATTGGTTCCAACATTTAGATGATATTATTCCTAATTTAATTAAAAATATGGTTACAGAAACAAAAGAAAATCGATTCGATTTAGTTACAAATGTAGATAAACAAATCCAAAATGATTTCGAAGCCTATCTTGAAAAGTATTTTCCTACACATCAGTTATTAGCTGAAGAAAAAAATAATGATGGTATTGAACCCTATCAGGGACACCTTTGGATTATGGACCCTATTGATGGAACAGCCAATTTAGTGAAACAACAAGAAGATTATTGTATTATTTTAGCTTACTTTGAAAATGGACAACCTAAATTATCTTATATTTATGACTACGCTCATAAAATAATATATAAAGCAATTGAAGGTAAGGGAGCTTTCATGAATAATGTCAAACTTGAGTCTCCAGAAGTATTATCGCTTAAAGATACTATTGTTTCATTTGGTTCAGAATACGTGAGTGAAAATTTAAGTAAAGCTTTGTATCAATCGTCTTTTAGTGTGAGATATATAGGAGCTTGCGGATTAGATTCAGTGCGAGTAATTAAAGGACAATTTGGAGCACATTTTAATACCAATCCTAAACCTTGGGATATCGCAGCACAGTTTTTATTCGCTAAAGAATTAGGATTAGTGATGACGCAAATGGATGGGCAACATCTTGATTTCGCTAAAGGTGGTCCCTTTATTATTAGTAATAAAGGGTGCTACGAGGAGATATTAGCTATTATTAATGATGAACACTAATACTTCTATTCTTAGTTATTTGATATATTTCCTACTAAAGTTGTATAGTAAATTAAATCATTTAATATATAATAATGGAGATATATTTTAATATAAATAGAATAGGAGGAGGAAGATGCAACGTCCTGATAAGAAAAAACATTCCTCTAGTAAAATAATGAAATGGGTTATTAGTATACTTGTTGTGTTAGCTATCGTTGCTGTAGCCGTTATCGCAGCAACGATATTGATCACAGGTAATAAAATTCATAACCCGCTTCATCGTCAACAATCTGAATTGCGTTCTCATAATGTTAATTTAAGAAATGGAGATCCATTTACAATTGCCTTATTTGGTGTTGACTCTAATGCACAACGTAAAAGTACAAATGATGGTGAACGTAGTGATACAATAATGATTTTATCAGTGAATCCAAAGAAAAAAACGACTGAGCTTGTAAGTATTCCACGTGATACTCAAGCAGAAATCGTAGGAAGAGGTACAACTGAAAAAATTAATCATGCTTATGCTTATGGGGGCCCTACCATGGCTGTTAAATCATTAGAAAAACTAATGAATGTGCCAATAGATCACTATGCTACTATTGATATGGATGGATTACACGACATGATTGATTCGGTCGGCGGTGTTAACATAACGAGTAATGATACATTTACAGTTCAAGGTACAACATTTACTAAAGGGCAATCCACTCATGTTGATGGAGATACAGCTATGGCATTTATTAGAAGTCGTAAAGAAACAGGTGCAGGTGGCGATTTTGGACGTCAAGAACGTCAACAACTAGTTTTACAAGCTATGGCAAATAAAATGGTGAGTTCTTCAGCGATTACACATTTGCCATCATTAATTACTCAAATTCAAAAGAACGTCACAACCGATTTAACATTAGGAGACTTAAATGAAATTAGAAGTCATTATAAAGAGGCTAATGATACAGTGAATCGTCATCAGCTAGAAGGTACAGGTAGTATTCAAAATGACGGATTATGGTATTTTATTCCTAATGAAAGTTCAAAAGGGCAAATGACAGAGGTATTAAATAATAATTTGAAAAAATAAAAGATTGATATAGAATTTAAAAAATCTGAGACTCATTTATATGTCTCGGATTTTTTATTTAAAGATATAAAAATTTAAGAGTATATGCTTTATTTAAAAGAATAAAGAAAGGTCAATAGATAGTATTGAAAGCCTTAACATTATATGATTTTAGTTATACAATAATATTAATTCTGTATTGAATATGGGGAAACAATACAGAATCTTAATGAAATTGGTTGTTTACGGAATATAATTATAAGGTGGGGAAAGCAATGCAAGAACATTTAGTTTTAACCCTAGATGATGTGGATTATCTTGTAGAACCTGGAACAAATTTACTCGAATTTATTAAATCTCGTGATACTTTCGTGCCTTCAATTTGCTATAACGAATCCATGGGTCCAATTCAAACCTGTGATACTTGCATGGTTGAAATTGACGGTAAAGTTGAACGAGCGTGTAGTACAGTAGTTGACCGTCCGATGTCAGTCAATACTCAAAATAAACGAGTGAAAGCTAGCCAAAAAGAAGCATTAGATAGAATTTTAGAAAAGCATATGCTGTATTGTACGGTATGTGATTATAATAACGGTGATTGTGAGATTCACAATGCCATGGATGCATGGGGATTACAAGAACAATCATATGAATATAAAACAAAACCTTATGAAAAAGATTATGGTCCTTTCTATCGTTATGACCCAGACCAATGTATCCTATGTGGCAGATGTGTAGAAGCATGTCAAGATGTGGAAGTTAACGAAACACTTTCTATAGACTGGGATCGTGAGCACCCACGTGTGATTTGGGATAATGATGTTCCAATAAATGAATCGTCTTGTGTATCATGTGGTCAATGTGCGACAGTATGTCCATGTAATGCAATGATGGAAGTCAATATGGAGGGTAATGCAGGATATTTAACTGATACAGAACCGGGTTCATTAGCAGCTATGATTGATTTAACTAAAAAAGCTGAACCAGGAGATGGATTGTTATTTGCTGTGTCGGATTCTGAAGCAGAGATGCGCAAAGAAAGAATTAACAAAACTAAAACAGTATGTACATATTGTGGTGTAGGATGTTCATTTGATGTATGGACAAAAGATAGAGAAATCTTAAAAGTTCAACCATCACACGACTCTCCAGCAAATAAAATCTCTACTTGTGTAAAAGGTAAATTCTCATGGGGACACATTAATTCGGATCAACGTTTAACTAAACCTTTAGTACGTAAAAATGGTGAATTTCATGAGGTTGAATGGGAAGAAGCCCTTGATGTTATAGAAGAGAACTTTAAGCTCATTAAAAATAAATATGGTGGCGATCATCTAGCATTTATCGCCTCTTCAAAAGGTACAAACGAAGAGTCATATTTAATGCAGAAACTTTCTCGCCAAGTATTTGGTTCAAATAATATTGATAATTGTTCGAGGTATTGTCAAGCACCTGCTACAAAAGGATTATTTAGAACGGTAGGACATGGCGGGGACTCAGGTTCTATTGATGACTTGGAAAAAGCAGCTATGACGGTACTTATTGGTACAAATACAGCAGAAGCACATCCAGTTATTGCTTCAAGAATTAAACGTGCACAGAAATTGTTTGGACAAAGAATGCATGTCTTTGATATTCGTAAACATGAAATGGCTGAACGTGCAGATGAATTTTATCAACCTAAACCTGGTACAGACTTAGTATGGTTGAGTGCTGTGACAAAATATATTATCGATCATCATTTACATGATATCGAATTTATTAAAAAGTGGGTTGACAATTTTGATGAATACTATGAGTCGTTAACTCCATTTTCATTAGAATTTACTGAAGAGGTTACAGGAATTTCAAAAGCGCGGTTAATTAGTTTCGCGGAAGAATGCGCAAAAGCAGAATCTGTAGCTATTTGTTGGGCAATGGGTGTCACACAACAAGATATTGGTAGTGATACAAGTACAGCAATTTCAAATCTTCTTCTTGTAACAGGTAACTATAGAAGACCTGGCACAGGGGCTTATCCATTACGCGGCCACAATAATGTTCAAGGTGCAAGTGATATGGGAAGTATGCCAGATCAATTTCCAGGTTATCAAATGATACACAATGATGAAATTAGAGCGAAATTTGAGAAAGAGTATGGTGTCACATTGAATCCAACGCCTGGTCGTGATAATCATCAAATGATGGATGGTATTCATGAAGGACAAATTCATTCACTATATTTGTATGGTGAAGATACAGGAATTGTAGATTCAAATATTAACTATGTACAATCTGCATTAGAAAAAGTTGAATTTCTGGTAGTTCAAGATGAATTTTTAACATTTACAGCAACGTATGCGGATGTTGTGTTACCAGCTAGTCCTTCGTTAGAAAAAGATGGCACATATACAAATACAGAGCGTAGAATTCAACGTATTAATCAAGCATTATCACCTTTAGGTGACTCAAAACCTGACTGGGTAATTTTCCAATTGATTGCTAAAAGAATGGGCTTTGATTGGAATTATAGTCATCCTTCAGAAATTATGGACGAAATTGCACGCTTAACACCTTCTTATTCAGGTGTCAGCTATGAAAGATTAGAAGGTTTTAACAGTTTACAATGGCCTGTAGCACCAGATGGTATAGATCAACCTACATTATATCTTGATGGCTTTAATTTCGATAATAAACGTGCAAAATTATTTAAATTAACATTTGATAATTTCTTTAAAGAAGATGAAGTATATGATTTACATGTGAATAATGGTCGCGTACTAGAACATTTCCATGAAGGAAATATGACATATCAAACAGAAATGATTAAATATAAAATGCCTCATGCATTTGTAGAAATTTCACCTGAATTAGCAAAAGATCGCGATATCCATGAGGGTGCAGAAGTAAAACTTATTTCTGATACAGGAGAAGCTACTTTAGTTGCTACAATTACTGATAGAGTTAAAGGAAAAGAGATATATATTCCTTTAAATAATGATGCTATGAGTAATGGTGATATAGGTGCTATAAATAAATTAACTAATAGTGACGCGGATTATGCTACACACACACCATCTTATAAACGTACACATTGTCGTTTAGAGGTTATAACTAGAAAAGGTAAATCTCCTTTAAATCCAACGAATTTCCGTGTAGATAAACATCGTCATCCACAATATAGTGTCCAAGTTCAGAAAAAATGGAAGCGTAAGGATTATATTTTCCCGGGAAATGTGGTGGATTAATATGGCTGAAAGAATAACTAAAATTAATCGTCTTGAAAAATCAAAGGAACAACTTAAATTGGAAAGTTTGAATGAAGTTACAGATGCAATTGTTGAAAATAAGGATAGTATTTTAAAAGCTATTCGTATTATTAAAAATTTAGATGATGCAAAACTCTTAGATGCTATTAACGGTGGTATTAAAGGTCGTCAAGTTATTATAAATAAATTCGCTACGGAATTAAATAAAGATATGTATACTGGACTGATTACAAATTTAGCTCCAATGGTATTTATGCTTGGAAATCTAGAAGTTAAAGAACTAAGTCAATTTTTAAATAAACTTAATAGTGGCTTACACGTAGCTAATCAAGCAAGTCCAAATGCCAAAATGACGATACGAAGCTTAATGAGTGTATTAAAAGATGATGATATGAATCGTAGCTTAACGTACATGCTAAATTTACTTAAAGGCATGTCTAGAAAATAAATTGAATAGATACGACTCCTTAATATAAGAATGAGATGACTTATGTTAAGGAGTTTTTTTAGAAATGAATTTGTAAAATATAGTATACATCTATTATGATAAAGTAGAGTGTATAAATTAAAGTGTAAGGAGAGAGGACTTATTCATCCAAATATTATTAAAATAATGACTATTATTTCTAATATTTTTGTTATATTAGGAATTATATTTTTAATTATGATGAAATTAATGTTAGCGATAGCAATGTTTGCCGTTTCATTGGCAATTAGTCTTGTTATTTTTAATGTATTATTTCGAGATCGTACGGGCATGAAAATTATTATTAATATTTCGTTTGCCATCGTCGTTATTGCTATTATAGTTGCATACAGTATGTTATCTAAATAAGACAATTAGAGGAATTTCAATTTATGAAATATAGAAATAGTAATCATTTACGTTTATCTATTATACTTTTTATGTTTGTTCTCATCATATTGATTGTATTACTTTGTATCAATCATAAGGATATACTACGTAATGATCGAAGATACAGTTTTCAAGAGGCCTTTCAAAAGCAAACCCAATCAAACCAATTAAATACCATTGATAAAAATAATCAGTTTGTTCTAGCGAATAATAATGAAGTGAAAAGAGCAATGAGTATTTCTAAAAAAGATAATGATTTAAAATATATGGATTTATCTAAAACGGTTCCAATGAATGAAGATGAGGTAAAACATATACTTAAAAATAAAGGTATTTTAACAGATCAGGCCCAAACATTTTTAAAGGCCCAAGATAAGTACCAAGTTAATATTATATATTTAATGAATCATGCAATAATAGAAACAGCAAATGGTCAATCCGAACTGGCTAATGGTATTAAAGAGAATAATCATAAATACTATAATTTTTTTGGAATTGGTGCATTTGATCAAGATGCCATTGCTACTGGTCATAGTTATGCTAAAGAGCATGATTGGACAACACCAAGTAAAGCAATTATGGGCGGTGCAGCTTTTATTCGTCATCAATATTTTGAAAACGAACAAATTACGCTTTATCAAATGAGATGGAATCCTAAAAATCCAGGGTCTCATCAATATGCGAGCGATATTGAGTGGGCAGATAAAATTGCAGATAATATGAAAAAAGATTATGAACGTTTGGGTATAAAAAAAGATAAGATACGTAGGAATTACTATATATCTAATAAATAGAGATATTGAGGTGTAATAGAATGAAAGTTGCAGTGATAGGTGCTGGTATCGGAGGTTTAACGGTTGCAGCCCTTTTACAAGAACAAGGGCATGATGTCAAAGTCTTTGAGAGAAAGACTGATATTAAAGAAGTAGGTGCTGGTATTGGCATCGGTGATAACGTTTTAAAAAAACTCGGTAATCATGATTTAGCTAAAGGTATCAAAAATGCCGGACAAAATTTAAAATCATTAAATATCTATAGCGATAAAGGCGACTTGCTTACATCAGCTAAATTGAAAGAGGGAACATTAAATGTGACGTTATCTCGTCAGTCATTAATAGAGTTAATATATTCATATGTAAAACCTAATACTGTATTTACAGATTATGAAGTGACTAAAGTGGATGTTCAATCTGAACTGCCAATGCTTCATTTCTCAAAACATGCAAGTCAGACGTTTGATTTATGTATTGGCGCGGATGGTATTCATTCAGCTGTTAGAAAAGCATTATTCCCAGACTCTAAAGTGATTTATCAAGGTTATACGTGCTTTAGAGGAATGATAGATGAAGTGGACATAATGAATCAATATACAGCAGATGAATATTGGGGAAGACGTGGACGCGTGGGTATTGTGCCTCTAATCAATAATCAAGCCTATTGGTTTATTACAATTAATGCAAATGAAAAAGATCCTAAATATGTATCATTTGAAAAACCACATTTGCAGGCTTATTTTAATCATTATCCTAATCAAGTGAGAGCATTGTTAGATAAACAAAGTGAAACAGGTATTATTAAAAACGATTTATATGATTTAAAACCTTTAACTTCATTTGTACATCATCGTACAGTCTTACTAGGAGATGCTGCCCATGCAATGACGCCAAACATGGGTCAGGGCGCAGGACAAGCAATGGAAGATGCTATCGTTTTAGCTAATTGTATTGCTTCTTATGACTTAAAAAAAGCATTACAGCGATATAATAAATTACGTGTAAAACATACTAAAAAAGTAATAAAACGCTCTCGAAAAATCGGACATATCGCTCAAAAAGATAATAAACTAGTTGTTGCATTGCGCAATTCTATCATGAAACATATGCCAAAACGATTTTTTAGTGGTCAAACTAAATTTTTATATAAAACAAAAGATAAATAAGGAGTGATCATAGAATTCACTATGGATTCTATGATCACTCCTTATTATTTTATTTAATATTATTTTTTATTAACAACAAATTGCGGTTCTTCACCATTCAATTTTTTAATTGTATCATTAGCTACAATTTTAGACATCATTTCACGAGCTTCAAACGTAGCATTACCGATGTGTGGCGTAATGACTACGTTATCTAAAGATTTCAAGCCTTCAGTAATATCTGGCTCGAATTCATACACATCGAGAGCTGCACCTTCAATATCTTTATGTTTCAATGCATCAACAAGTGCCTGTTCATTAACGATTGGTCCACGTCCTGCATTGACTAAATAAGCAGTCGATTTCATTTTTTTAAATTGTTCTGAATCAATCATATGGTGTATATCTGGATTGTAAGCAGCGTTGATTGTAATAAAATCAGAGTGTTCTAATAATGTATCTAAATCAACGTATTTAGCACCAATTTCACGTTCTTTTTCCTTTTTTTTGTGAGGACCTGTATAAAGGATATCCATATCAAATCCTTTTGCACGTTTAGCTACTGCACTACCAATTTCTCCAAATCCGATAATACCAAGTGTTTTGCCTGAGACTTCACGGCCTCTAAAGAATAATGGTGCCCAACCATCAAATCCTTTTGTACGAGAAAGTTTGTCACCTTCAACGATACGACGAGCAATTGCTAATATTAAACCGAATGTTAATTCAGCAGTTGCAGCTGTAGATGCTTTTGGTGTATTTGTAACATCAATATTTTTTTCACGTGCATAATCTACATCTACATTATTAAACCCAGCGCCATAATTGGCAATAATTTTAAGATTTTCACCGCTGTCAATCACTTCTTTATCTACATTAGTAGATAAAATACTAATCAAAGCAGAAGCATCTTTGACACCTTTTTTTAATGTTTCTTTATCGATGATATCTTCACCTTCATACATGTCTACTTCAAAATGTTCTTTAAGTAGATTTAAACCAGCTTCTGGAATTTTACCAGCTATATATACTTTTTCCATCCATCTCACTCCTTTGTAATCTTTCAAATTAAGTATAATGGAAGAAAGATAGGGACACAAAGAATTTATATGAATAAAGTTATTGTATTATTTTTAAAGCAATTACGGATATTAAGATTAAAGCAATACAAAATATACGAATAAATTTTTTTGATTCATTATAGAAAATCATACCTACAATGGTACCTCCAGCAGTCCCAATCCCTGTCCATATTGCATAGGCAGTTCCCATCGAAATCGTCTGCATAGATAGTTTTAAAGTACTAAAGCTAAATATAAATGTAAGCGCACCTAGTAGAATATATATTTTTTTATGTGTACGATTCAGTTCATTTAAGAAAACAACACCTAAAATCTCAAAGCATCCTGCAACTAAAAGGTATAACCACGCCATTTTATAGACCTCCTTCAGATTGGTCATCAGTAGAAATCTTTAATCCGATAATACCTATAATTAATAAAATAATAAATAATAATTTCATAGGTGAAATAACGTGATTAATAAATAACATATCAACAATGACTGTTCCTGCAGCGCCTATACCAACAAAAACAGCATAAACAGTACCTACTGGAAGTTGTTTTGTAGCAGAAAGCATTAAATAAAAACTTAAAGCAATAAATAATAAAGTGATAAGCCAAGTAAACGTATTATGAGCGTAATTTAAACACGTAACCCAAACAACTTCTATCAATCCAGATAAAATGACCTTTAACCATTGCATTACATCCATTACTCCTTATAGTATTTTTGATAAGTAAAAACATTTTCTCAGACAATTATGAGTTATGCAATTTTAGAAAATAGAAAAGTGAGAAAGAATTCATTGTGAATTCATTTTCTCACTTTTAAATTAATGAAAATATAATCTTAAAGGTGATATTAAACGGTAATATATTTATATTCAAGTTATATCAATCTTAGATATTTATGATAAATGAATATAATTATAAGAACTTACTTCGCTTGCTGAAATTGTACGTGTATCCGTCACGTAGGCGCCACCTGTATAATTCATTTCTGAAATTGTAATTGATCCATCACTATTTACACTTTCTACATAAGCCACATGTCCTAAACTTCCTGCTGTGGTTTGTAAAATTGAACCAGCTTTGGCATGATGATTAACTGTGTATCCAGCTGCTTTTGCAGCATTTGCCCAGTTATTTGCATTACCCCATGTTGAACCAATAGCACCATTCACTTTGTCATATACATACCATGTACATTGACCAGCGGTGTACAAGTTGTTCTTAGTTGAAGATGTTGTCTTAGTTGATGTACTCGTTACACTTGAGGAATTTGAAGTAGATGAACTACTAGATGACGTAGTATGAGATACACTATTTAATTTATTCATTGTAGATGTGGCGCTAGCTACATCTTCTGTAGTATGACTGGCTAAATGTAGATTAGGATTTGTATGATTGTTTGAGTAAATAGTATTAGTGAAATGAGAAGGTGCTTGCTTGTTAGTGACGATTTTTTTAGATTTTGCTTCATTATAGTGAATTACATTTTGATTTTGCTTTTGTTGATTCAAATGTTGAGTAGGTTGATTTTGTGCGTTGTAGTTTGATTGACCAAAATGATATCTTTGATTATTTAGATTTGAATGATTAATTTGACGTGCTTGATGTGCTATATTAGATTGACTTGTCTGTTGATGATTATAGCCTTGCTTTTGAAGTTGATTCTGATTTTGTTGGTGATTTAAATTTTGTTGTTGTTCACTATTATTATGTTGTTTTTGTTGATTCACTTGTTGAGTAGCTTGATTTTGAGTTAATTCTGCTGCATCTGCATGATGTATATTTAATCCAAAAGCAGAGACTCCAATTCCTGCTGTCAGTGTTGATAATGTAATTAATTTTTTCATAAATAAAGTCCTCCCAAATACTATTCAACAATAGGATAATTTTAGCGATATGTTGAATATGTTTTAACATTAACTTGTCGCTGTTAACGATAAGTCATACTTTATCAGATAAAAACATGTAGTAGGGCATTGTTACTTTACCGTAAATGAAATTCAAAATTCTTGTACAACGATGTAATAAAAATCTGTTTAATATTTCTTAATGAAATATTTCTTGCAAACTGCATGTTTGCTATACATTTTCTAATTTTTTGAAAATATTAATAGAATTTATATTACAGCACCTTGTAATAAACTTATTTTATATAAAGATATATACATAAAGGATAAGCGGTTACATTTATGGAGATTTATTTGATATCATACTACTAATAGTGTTTGTAAAAATTTAAATTAGGCTATAGAATAAAATAATACTATTTTGAAGATGCAGTATTTATATCTGCATCTTTATTTATTGATAATAATTTTTTAGATGACTATTAAAAATTCTAAATAGAGAAATGAGGAATGATAACTATGAAAATTGCAATAGTAGGATCAGGAAATGGTGCGGTTACAGCTGCAGTAGATATGGTCAATCAAGGACATGAAGTCAAATTATATTGTCGAAATTCATCAATTCACAAATTTGATAGAGCGTTAAAAAAAGGTGGATTTGATTTTAATAATGAAGGTCATGAAACGTTTGTACCTTTTACAAATATTAGTGATGATATTGAATATGTATTAAAAGATGCAGAAGTGATACAAGTAGTGATTCCTTCATCTTACATTGAATATTATGCGAAAGTGATGTCCCATTATATAACGGCGGAACAAATTATTTTCTTTAATATCGCAGCAGCTATGGGATCAATTCGATTTATGAATGTATTAGAAGAACGTCATATTAATATTCAACCTAAATATGCAGAAGCTAATACCCTTACTTACGGGACACGTGTAGATTTTGAAGAGGCTCGAGTGGATTTATCTCTTAATGTAAGAAAAGTCTTTTTCTCAACATACAATAAGAGAGAGTTAAATGAATGTTTTGATAAAGTGAGCCAATTGTATCCACAATTAGTAAAAGAAGAAAGTTTGTGGAAAACGAATCTAGAAAATGGAAATCCTGAAGTTCATCCAGCTCCTACACTATTAAATGTAGGTCGTATAGATTATGCAGATACATTTGCATTATATAAAGAAGGTATCACAAAACATACAGTGCGACTTTTACATGCTGTAGAATTAGAACGTCTAACTTTAGGGCGTAAATTAGGATTTGAATTATTAACTGCTAAAGAAGCGCGTATTCAACGAGGTTATTTAGAACGTAAAGACGAGGATGAACCGCTAAATCGTTTATTTAATACAAGTCCTGTATTTTCACAAATTCCAGGACCGAACTCTGTAGAAAATCGTTATCTTACTGAAGATATCGCATATGGACTTGTATTATGGTCAAGTTTAGGACGTGAAATTGGTGTAGATACACCGAATATTGATGCGATAATTACCATTGCCTCTACTATTCTCGAACGTGATTTCTTTAATGAAGGACTAACAGTAGAAGAACTTGGTTTAGATAAATTAGGATTAAAATAAGTATAATGTTTGGTATAGAAAAGAGGTCTTAAGAAAAAAGAAAAAGGAGCAAATATATGAAAAGAAAACCCACATTTCTAGAAGCAATATCTACAATTATTGTCATGGTAATAGTTGTTACAATTGGATTTGTTAAATTCAATATCCCTATTCAAGTATTGTTACTTATCGCTTCAACCTACGCTGCTTTTATTGCTATGCGTGTCGGTTTAAAATGGAAAGACTTGGAAGAAGGAATTACACATCGATTGACAACAGCTATGCCTGCTATTTTCATTATTTTGGCTGTAGGTATCATTGTAGGTAGCTGGATGTACGCAGGCACTGTACCTGCATTAATCTACTATGGACTTAAGTTTTTGAATCCTAGTTATTTTCTAATTTCGGCATTTATCATTTCGGCTATATGTAGTTTAGCAACCGGGACAGCTTGGGGATCTGCATCTACAGCTGGGATTGCCTTAATATCTATTGGAAGTCAACTTGGTATAAATCAAGGAATGGCAGCAGGTGCAATTATTGCAGGTGCAGTATTTGGAGATAAAATGTCACCTTTATCAGATACAACCAATCTTGCTGCACTCGTAACAAAAGTAAACATTTTTTCTCATATTAGAGCAATGATGTGGACAACCATTCCAGCATCAATCATTGGACTTATCGTATGGTTTTTTGCTGGATTAAACTCCCAAGGTAATGTAAATACAAAGCAAATAAAAGAACTTTTAAATGAACTAGCTAGTATTTATAATATTAATTTTTTCGTATGGATTCCCTTAATTGTGATTATCATTTGTTTAATACTAAAAATTTCAACTGTTCCATCTATGCTTGTTTCAGCGTTGAGTGCTATTTTGATAGGTAAGTTTAATAATGGATTTAAATTTGTAGATGGTTTTAAAGCAACGTTTGATGGCTTTACATCATCTATGACTGGTCATTCTCATGTCACCGAAAATGCAAAAACATTGATTGAACAAGGTGGAATGATGAGTATGACACAAATCATTGTGACCATTTTTTGTGGTTATGCATTTGCAGGTATTGTAGAGAAATCTGGTTGTTTAGATGTAATGTTACAAACTGTTGCAAAAGGTGTTAAATCTGTTGGTACCCTCGTTCTTATTACTGTTCTATCGTCTCTAATGTTGGTATTTGCTGCTGGTGTGGCGTCAATTGTTATTATTATGGTTGGGGTACTTATGAAAGACATGTTTGAAGATATGAATTTAGATAGAAGTAATTTATCTCGTACATTAGAAGATTCCAGTACTATGGTCCTACCATTAATTCCTTGGGGAACATCAGGTATTTACTATGCGCAACAATTAGGAGTTTCAGTTGATCAATTCTTTATTTGGGCAGTACCATGTTATTTATGTGCTATATTAGCAATTATTTATGGATTTACTGGCATTGGAATACGTAAAAAAATAAATTAAATGATTAATTTGATGTTTAATTCCCCTATAATATGGAAATAACAAATTAGGATTAAAGTATTGATGAGAAACATAGTAGCGATGTTATTTAAAAAATACATTAATTTTAGATATCCTAAAAAATGAATTAAAAGAGGATTTAATTTTTGTGGCGAGAATTCAATCCATAATAATGAATTTGATTAATATGATAACTTAAAGCGTTCGAAACACTAAATTAAAGTAAAGTTTCGAACGCTTTTTGTATTATGCATAAAAAAAAGATTTAGAATTCATATTGAATTCTAAATCTTTTTTCTTTATCAATTTAATTAATGAATGAAATTATATGAAGCAGCTTCACTTGAAGAAAGTGTACGAGATGTTACTACACCTACACCATGACCATAATTCATTTCAGACACTGTGATTGAACCATTACTATTTACATTTTCAACATATGCTACGTGACCGTAAGCACCAGCAGTAGATTGCATAATTGCGCCTGCAGATGGACGGTTATTTACTGTGTAACCAGCAGATGCTGCAGCATTTGCCCAGTTATTTGCGTTACCCCAAGTCGAACCGATTTTACCACCTACACGGTCATATACATAATATGTACATTGGCCAGAAGTGTAGTAGTTTCTACCTGAGCTAACAGAGTTAGAAATTGAAACACCTGTTGATGAAGGTGCAGTTACAGTAGTTACTTTTACATTATTATTAGAAGTAGAAGCAGCACCTAAACCACCAGTTTGTTGATTACTTGTTGTGTAAGATTGTGTTGGATTACTAGCAACTTGATTTGAGTTATTAGTATTATAGTTGTTATAACTATAAGTTGAATTTGTATTAGAATAATTATTATATGTATTGTAGTTATAATTGTAATTATAGTTAGAATGATTTAAACGATCTGGGCTCCAGTTACCTTTCCAAGTGTAATGGTAGTTACCTTGTTGATCGATAGTGTAAGAGTAGCTATATGAAGTAGGATCATTTGGATTATATCCTTGTTCAGCTGCATGAGCTTCATGTCCTTGTCCGGCGATAGCAATTGCGGCAACTCCTGCAGTAGCGATTGTAGCTGTAGCGATTTTTTTCATTATAAATTTCCTCCTGAGAATTAAATTAATATTATTTTATATTTAATAGTCATTTGTTAACTTAGTCTTTAAATCATTTTACTTAACGACAAGAAATACTTTATCAAAAAAATTACAATTTGTGGGGAATGTTAACGATTTGTAATTTTTCGATAATATAAAAGCTTGTAAATTTAATTCTTAGTAATAATGTTTAATATAAAAAACGCTATTATGACAGTGTTTATAGAAGAATATGAAAAAGACATTCATTTTCTTGTAATCTTTTTGTAAAATAATAGAAAAATAATTTATAACAAAATAATTTAGCCTATTGAATTATTACTTGATTAAATAAATACTAAAAAATTATTTTATATGTCATCCTTATATATAAATAAAGTAAGTTTATATTGAAAAACAATAAAATCATACTATAAGATAATAAAGTGATAAAATAAGTCAAAATATTGCTACTGCTAATACCGAAATAAAACATAAAATTGTATATGAAGATAGATCTCCGATACGCATACATAAGTATCGAGGCGATAATTCAATAGAATTAAGTGGTGAATAAAGGGGAGAAATGTCATCGCTTATATCTAGTCTTTATATTACAAACGAGAGGAAAGACGTATGATAGATAATTTTTCGGTAAAGCTTTTAAAAAATACGAGAATATTAAAACAAAAAGAATCCAATATCAAACTTATATATTGGTTAAAGGGTTCTGGAAAAATAAATTTAGACTTAGATACATATAATATGAAAAAAAGAGATCTCGTATTTATTATGTTAAATGATTTATATTCGATAGAAGGCGAAACGAACTCTGTTATTGCAATAATTGAAATTTCATTCACAGATTATTTAAGATTTGCAGACGATTATATCAGACAAAAAGGATATAAATTTTCTTCTATTGAACGAAAACAATTAGAATCATTTATTATTAATCTTCTTGAATTTGAAAGTCGAAAACCTCGACTTCCACACATAAGGGATAAATTAGTTAAACATTTATGTGTAGAATTAGGTTATATTCAAAGAAAACATCGTCAAAACTATAAACTAAACAATCCACTTGTAGATGAAGTTCATGAATATATTATCGAACATCATCATGAAAAGATTAATAAACAAGCATTAGCGAATTCACTTGATATGTCTAACAAAGAGTTAAGTCAAGTGATTAAATTTCATACACCTTATCATAATATTGCTCAATATATTAATGATATTCGTTTGAAATTATGTTTACTTGATATTTTAGATAGTAGTGAATTTATTCAAGATATTGCTTATAAACATGGATTTAATCATTTTCCGAGATTTATTGCATTATTTAGTAAGAAATATGGGATGACTCCAGGTCAAGCACGAAAAAAACAATTTGCTCCAATATATAAGGCTACCGAAACGGTTGAAATATCTTTAGATTATGAAGCACAGTTACTTATAGCTGAGGCCAAAAGTAACTATCATACCTAAAATAGGAGTAAGTCCATTAATAAGTAAAAAGATAAAGTATTTAGACCTTTACTCATACTTAATATGAAGTAAGTATATGTATGATATAAAGATAAACTGGTAACACTTTAAAATTGTATCGCAATACTAAAGTCTGTCTTCTAGAATTGTTGTATAAATTGCGAGGTGGCAACTATCATGACGAAAAATGATATGGATGTACTATTATTTTATCTTTTATTTTATAAAGCAGTCGATGAACTTTTAAAATATTCTAAAAACCTAAATATTGAACACCTAAATGTACTATATGCTATTATTGATTATCATAAAACGAACCATCAAGGTATGGATATTGAAACATTAATGAAAAAAACGTATTTATCTAAACGAACTTTATTCCATCTTGTTAGTCATTTATACCACGAAAATTGGATTTTTAAATCTTATGATGCAAATGATCAACGAAGATTAAGAATCTTACCTGTAGAAGTGTATGAAAGAAAAATGAATCATTTATTATTAGAAATTGGAGAATTACTTGAAAATAACTATCTTAAAACATCAATCAAGAATATGAATTATTGTAAGTTAACATATTTAATTACTATTTATAAAGTTTTAAATAAGATTGAAAAAAGTATTAAGCACTATCAGTTAAGTTTAAATGATTTGCTTGTTTTAGGCATTATTTGGTCGAATCAAAATGACATCTCGTTGAAATCGATAAACTATTTTTCGCGTTGTCAGTCTATAAATATAAATTTAGTAATTAAACGATTACAACAAAGTGGTTATATTTTGAAAGAAAGAGATGTTATAGATGAACGTAGAGTGTGTATAAAGTTAAATATGTCGAAAAAGGAAGAGATTCATTATATCTTGAGACATTGTAGTAAAATGATAAAAAAGGAATTAATATTATAATTTGTTCTAAAAATAACTAGTGATGTAAGAAAGTCTTGTCTCTTACATTACTAGTTATTTTAGGTGTATAACACATGAAATAATTATGTATAATTTAATTTGGCAAATGAGATTTTAATATATAATATCATTTTAATTTCATAAAAATATTGAAATATTATACTTAAATGTTATAAAATAATTTTTATAGCATAAGAAATGTTTAGTGTTGTAGTAGTTAGTATACATGAACCTTGTAGCAACTAGATGTACATCAGAGGAGTGGTTTAGAATATGGGACAAATTAAAGACATCAATGATTTAGTTAACGCAACATTTCAAGTGAAAAAGTTTTTTAAAGACACTAAGAAAAAATATAATCTGAATTATGAAGAAATTTATATTTTAAATTATATTGTTAAAAGTAAAAAAGATGAAATTACTTCAAAAGAAATTGCAACGTATTCAGAATTCAAACCTTATTACTTAACTAAAGCATTACAAAAATTAAAAGATTTACAATTATTATCAAAAAAACGTAGTATACAAGATGAAAGAACAGTTATTGTTTATGTAACAAAAGAGCAACGCGAGAGAATTAATGCTTTAATTGCTGAATTAGAGAAATATATACAATAGAATGATGATGGGGTAAATGAGTGAGACAGAATTTCTGTCCACTCTTTTTTAATTCTAATATACTATGTTAATGAGATACTTTATATTATTAAAACCGAGTGTTAAACTATGATTAAATATATCAAATATCGAATAGGTGATAGTCATGTTAGATTCATTTTTAATAAGTAGTGATATTCAAAGAAAATGGATTAAAAAATTTAAAACAATTGAAGATACATTTAAACAAAGAGCAGCAGAAGAAGATATTGACTCTAAATTCCCATTTGACAATATAAAATGGCTTGTAGAGGAAGGTTATAGTGTGTTAACTTTACCTAAATCATATGGTGGAGAAGGTGCAACAATAGAAGATATGGTCGTTTTACAATCATATCTTGGAGCTATAGATGGCGCTACAGCACTGTCTATAGGCTGGCATCTAAGCGTTGTAGGACAATTATATCAACAGCATATGTGGAGTCAAACTATGCTTGATCAATTTGCAATAGAAGTAAAAAATGGCGCGCTTGTAAATAGAGCAGTAAGTGAAGCGGATACTGGCAGTCCTACTCGTGGTGGGAGACCTGCTACGCATGCAATAAAAACTAAAGACGGTTATAAATTAAATGGTGTGAAAACGTTTACTTCTATGAGTAAAGCATTGACACATTATATTGTTGCAGCATTTGTAGAAGATATTCAAGAAGTAGGCTTCTTTTTAATTCCTAGAGAGACTAAAGGTTTAGAAATTGCAGATAATTGGAATATGTTAGGAATGCGTGCAACGGAAAGTCATGATTTAGTATTAAATGATGTTATAGTTCCGTTTGAAAACTTTGTAGAAACGAAACATAAACCTCAGCCCAATGGATGGATTTTACATATACCAAGTGTATATTTAGGTATTGCCCAAGCAGCGAGAGACTATGCTATTGAGTTTGCCAAAACGCATTCCCCTAATAGCATTGAGGGAACAATTGCTACGCTACCTACTGTACAACAAAATATTGGGAAAATGGAATCACTCTTATTATCTGCACGTCATTTTTTATGGAGTACAGCTAGAGGTTACAATCAATATAATGAAACACTTAATATTTGGAATGAAACATCTGCAAGTAAAATTTTAGTCATGAATCAAGGATTAGAAGTAGTGGATCTTGCTATGCGAATAGTAGGGGCAAAAAGTTTAGAAATGGATCGTCCATTACAACGCTATTATCGTAATATGCGTGCTGGCCTACATAATCCTCCTATGGAAGATGCAGCATATACGAATATTGCAAAATCTATACTTGATTTAATGTAGAATGAATTTTTTATTTATAATATGTTTAAAGAAAGCTATGATTACGTATAATGTAGTCATAGCTTTTTTTACATATTTTTTGGAGGGATTTAATGACTAAAATATATTTTAATCATGATGGCGGCGTTGATGATTTAATATCGCTATTCTTATTACTACAAATGGATAATATTGAATTAGTAGGTGTAAGTACAATCGGTGCAGATTGTTATTTAGAACCTTCTCTAAGTGCTTCATGTAAAATTATAAATCGTTTTTCAAATTTATCTATTGATGTAGCTCCTTCATATGAAAGAGGAGTTAACCCTTTTCCGAAAGACTGGAGAATGCATGCCTTTTTTATGGATGCGCTGCCTATTTTAAATGAGGAATGGATTGATAAACGTTCTATAACGAGTACATTTGAAGCTTATGAGGATATTATTAATGTATTAAATAATAGTAAAGAAAAGGTGACTTTATTGTTTACTGGTCCGTTAACTGATTTAGCCAAAGCAATCAAATATGATAAAGCAATAGTAAACAATATTGAAAAGTTAGTTTGGATGGGAGGAACATTTTTAGAAAAGGGAAATGTAGAAGAACCCGAACATGATGGCACAGCTGAATGGAATGCTTTTTGGGATCCTGAAGCTGTTAAAACAATATTTGATACGTCTATCAAGATAGAAATGGTAGCGTTAGAAAGCACTAATCAAGTACCATTGACACCAGCTATTCGTCAAATGTGGGCAAATCAACGTCAGTTTATAGGAGTTGATTTTTTAGGCATCAGTTATGCAGCTGTACCTCCTCTTACTCATTTTGTCACCAACTCTACTTACTTTTTATGGGATGTATTGACGACTGCTCAAATTGGTAAAGAAAACTTAACAGATTCTATAGAACTTAAAGTAGATGTATGTACAAAAGGACCAAGCCAAGGACGCACATATGAGAGCGATGATGGACGTATGGTGCATGTCGTTAATCATGTCAATCATGATGAATTCTTCAACTATATTACGTCTTTAGCTAAAAAAGTATCTCATTAACTTTAAATGTAAACTTTTTATATAAAATAGTTTACATAAGTGGTATAATTTTCTTCATAAAAGGAGGAAATCAAATGAGTACAAAAAATTTAGTATATACAGCGTTAATGACAGCGGTTATTTGTATTTTAGGCCTAGTACCCGGAATACCGTTACCATTTATGCCTGTACCAATTGTATTACAAAATATAGGTATCTTTTTAGCAGGAGTTATATTAGGACGTAAATACGGCGCACTCAGTGTTATTATCTTCTTATTATTAGCAGCCACAGGTTTGCCATTATTATCAGGTGGACGCGGTGGAATAGGTGTGTTTGCAGGTCCTTCAGCAGGATTTTTATTCTTATATCCAGTAGTGGCGTATCTTATAGGTTTAGTAAGAGATCGTTTTAAAAATCATATTAATTTCTTGACATTATTTATTGGTATACTTGTATTTGGTGTTTTATTATTAGATATTGTAGGAACAATCATTATGGGATTCATTATACATATGCCTATAAGTAAAGCATTTTTATTATCATTTACATTTATTCCAGGAGATATTATTAAAGCGATTATTGCGAGTTTAATCGGCACAACATTACTTAACCATTCACGTTTTAAGAATTTGATATAATAGTACAAAATATACATAGTTGGGTGATGGTTACTATGACATACATAACAATGAAGCAGATTAAAGAAAATGGAAAAATATACTTAGAAGATGAGTTGAATATTATATATTTAACACCTTCTGATCCAATGACATATCACATGAATAAGTGGCAGTACAAAACGTTACCTTCAATTAATCAGTGGTATTCAGATATGGAGAAACAACGAATTTTGCATAAAAAACAACATTCTTCTCATTTATCTTTTACATTTCCAGAAAACCAATTACTGCATTCTACATGGTTAGAAGCGATACGCAATGAAGGATTTCAATTAGGACTACTTGAATTGTACGCGATAGATAGTGTTACATTAAAACAATTTGAGAGCAATATTCAGGTAGATATTGAACCTGTAACTTCATTTAACATGGAAGATTATTTAAGTGTTTACAATGAATTTTCAAAACCGTATGGCGAAGCGTTTGTTAAAGAAAGTGAAGAACGAACGAGAGAGGCAATATTAAATCAAATAGATGATGTCACTCGTATAGTTGCATATTATCTTCATAAACCTGTGGGGATTTTGGATGTTATAGTTACAGATGAAACCGTTGAAATTGATGGGTTCGGCGTTTTAGAAGACTATCGTCATAAGGGAATAGGTACTACGATGCAGTCCTATGTAGGTCATTTAGCTGGTTCTCGACCCGTCATATTAGTGGCAGATGGTGATGATACAGCAAAAGACATGTATATAAAACAAGGCTATATTTTTCAAAGCTTTCAATATCAGATAGTCAAAGAAGATGCAATATAAATAAAAGTAGGGAGTGAAAAATGAATTTATAATAAATTCTATTTCACTCCTTTTACACGTTCTGGATGACTATAAATATTAAAAGAATTACCTCTAATAAAACCAATAGCAGTAATATTTAAGTCATGTGCCAGTGTTACTGCTAATGTGGTAGGTGCAGATTTTGATAATATAACACCAACACCGATTTTAGCTGCTTTTAGTAAAATTTCAGATGATATACGTCCACTAAAAATAAGCATTTTATTTCTAACAGGAATTTGATGAGTAAGACAAAAACCGTAAAGTTTATCTAAGGCATTATGTCTACCTATATCTTGACGATGTTCAAAAAATGCCTCACCATCACTAATCGCTGCATTATGCAAACCACCTGTTTGTTTAAATAAAGTGCTTGCACTTTGTAAACCTGTCATCATATTTAAAATTTGTCTTGGAGTGAGAATGATATTAGACATCGATGTTTTAGCAATTGCCGCATCATTTTGAAAATAAAATTCTCGACTTTTTCCACAACATGAAGCAACCATGCGCTTTGTAGAATACTCAAAACGATCACTTAATGACTTAGTTAATTCTACATGAGCAAACCCTTTACTATCATCAATTTGTAAATGTTTAATTTCTTCTTTTTTATAAATGGCTCCTTCAGATGCTAAAAATCCTATGACTAACTCTTCTAAATGTGTCGGACTGCAGATTACTGTAGCAAATTCTTTTCCATTCACCATAATCGTTAATGGAAATTCGGTTACATAGCTGTCTTCAGTTTCGATGAGTTGCTCATCTTCATACCTAATAATTGGTTGATTTTGAACGGCATCTTTATCCATGAATGTCTCCCCTTTGGTTATAACTACTTTATACTGTATCATTATATTCACAAAAAGTATTTCAATATTGAATGATTATATAAAACTTTATATTTTAAAATTTAGAAATAAATATAAAACATGGTAAAACTTTTCAAAAGATATAAAAAGCGTATAATATTTGATTGAATAGGGGGCATAAAAATAAATGACTGTAAAACGATTATTAGCGGTGTTAGGGACTTTCATTATCATTATGGCAGGTTGTTCAAATTCAAAAGATAATGAGAATAGCAAGCAATCTTCAAAGTCAAATAATAGTGATAATCCTAAAACTGAATTGAAAGTTTCAGCAGCAGCAAGTTTAAGTGATGTAAGTAAAGCATTAAAGAAAGAGTTTGAAAAAACACATAAAAATGTAAATGTAACATTTAATTATGGTGGATCAGGAGCCTTAAGACAACAAATTGAAAAAGGTGCACCAACTGATGTCTTTATGTCTGCAAATACGAAAGATGTAGATATGTTGAAAAAACATAATCAAGCTCATAATACATATAAATACGCACATAATCAGTTGGTATTGATTGGTGATAAAAACAGTGATCAAGCTTCAGTAAAAGATTTAAAAGACAACGAAAAATTAGCTATTGGTGAAGTGAAAACTGTACCAGCAGGTAAATATGCGAAACAATATTTAGATGATCAACATTTATATAGTGATGTAAAAGATAAAATTGTATATGCCAAAGACGTTAAACAAGTATTAAATTACGTTGAAAAAGGTAATGCTCAAATGGGATTTGTATATGAGACCGATTTATATACGAATAATGAAAGAACAGATAAAGTAAATGAGATTAAAAAAGCGGATTTGAAAAAACCTATCACTTATGAAGCGGGAGCAACATCAGATAATAAATTTGCTAAAGAATGGATGGAATTTTTAAAATCTAAAAAAGCGAAAAATATTTTAAAAGAATATCACTTTAAAGTATAGGGGGATGACATATGCCTGATTTAACACCTCTATGGATTTCTATTAAAGTAGGATTTATCAGTACGATAATTGTCTCTATATTAGGAATTTTTATTTGTAGAACGTTATATAAAAGAAAGGGGCATGCAACTCAATTTCTTGAAAGTTTAATATTATTACCTATTGTTTTACCACCAACAGTACTAGGGTTTATACTTATTATTGTTTTTTCACCTAGAACATTTGTGGGACAATTCTTTCAAAATATACTTCATTTACCCGTAGTATTTACAATGACAGGTGCAGTAATTGCATCTGTCATTGTTAGTTTTCCACTGATGTACCAACATACTATTCAAGGATTTCGAAGTATTAACCCTAAAATGTTAAATACTGCACGAACAATGGGAGCAAGTGAACGTAAAATCTTCTATCGTTTAATTCTACCATTATCTAAACGTTCAATTATTGCGGGTATTATGATGAGTTTTGCGAGAGCTATTGGAGAATTTGGTGCAACATTGATGGTTGCAGGATATATTCCAAATACAACCAATACCCTGCCACTTGAAATCTATTTTTTAGTAGAGCAAGGAAAAGAAAATCAGGCATGGTTATGGGTACTTGTACTCGTTGCTTTTTCTATTACAGTGATTAGTATGTTGAATTTTGCGAATCGTGATAAAGCTCAGGAGGTAGACTAGATGTTACAAGTTAAATTACAACATCAGTTAAAACAAACATTGATTCATATTAACATTGAAGATACAAAAGCTAAAATATATGCAATACAAGGTCCCTCCGGCATTGGAAAAACGACAATATTAAATATTATTGCGGGATTAAGACAACCAGATGAGGCTTATATTAATGTTAATAATCAGTTATTAGTAGATACTGAAAACCATATTAATGTAAAGATTCAACAACGCCAAATTGGCTATTTATTTCAAGATTATCAACTTTTTCCTAACATGACGGTTCTCCAGAATATTACATTTATGACTAAACAGTCTAAACATATTGATGAGCTTATTCAACGTTTAAATATTAGCCATTTAATGAATCAATTTCCGCCGACACTGTCTGGTGGGGAAGCTCAACGTGTAGCACTCGCTCGAACTTTAAGCACGAAACCCAATTTAATTTTACTTGATGAACCTTTTTCAAGTTTAGATGATATTTCTAGAGATGAAGGCATCCATCTAGTTAAGCAAATTCATGAGGAATGGTGTATACCTATTATTTTTGTAACGCATTCTAATTATGAAGCAGAAGTATTAGCAGATGAAATGATTCAAATTAAATAAACAGGAGTAGGATATCGAAGTCTAGAATGTTTTAGATTTCTGTCCTACTCCTATTTCGTTATAATAAAAAGAAGAGAGAATGTTGAGAGAGGTTTCAAATAATGACTCAAGAACGTTATTCAAGACAAATTTTATTTAAAGATATTGGAGAACATGGACAACAAACCATTAATCAGAAACATGTATTGATTGTTGGAATGGGCGCTTTGGGTACCCATGTAGCTGAAGGACTTGTTCGTGCTGGTATTCGAGAGTTGACTATTGTGGATAGAGACTATATTGAATATAGTAATTTACAAAGACAGACATTGTTTACAGAAAGTGATGCAGATCGTATGTTGCCAAAAGTGGTTGCTGCACAAGATCACTTAAAACATATTCGCTCTGATATAAAAGTGAATATTTATATTGAACATGTAGATGCCCAATTTTTAGAGCAATATGCAACGAGTGTAGATTTGATTATTGATGCAACGGATAATTTTGAAACAAGACAATTAATCAATGATTTTTCCTACAGATATCGCATTCCTTGGATTTATGGTGGAGTAGTTCAAAGTACCTATGTAGAAACTGCATTTATTCCAGGTCAAACACCTTGCTTTAATTGTTTAATGCCTCAGTTACCAGTGATAAATCTGACATGTGATACAGCCGGTGTGATTCAGCCAGCCGTAACGATGACCACAAGTTTTCAATTACGGGATGCTTTAAAGATATTGATTGGTAAACAGATTCCCACGAAGCTGACATATGGAGATATTTGGGAGAATACACATTTTTCTTTTGGTTATAGTAAAATGCGTCGTGATGATTGCCCAACTTGTGGCAAAAATGCTAGCTTTCCGTATTTATATACTCATTCGACTTCATATGCAACTTTGTGTGGTAGAGATACAGTTCAATATGAAAATAAAGACATTACAAAAAAAGTATTAGTTGATTTTCTTATAGCACTTGATATTCGTTATCATGAAAACCAATATATGTTAGTATTTGAATTTAAAAAACATAGAATTGTATATTTTGAAGGTGGGCGAATGTTGATTCATGGTACAACTAAGAAATCTGAAGCAATACAGTTAATCAATCAACTATTTGGATAAGGAGAGAATGATGATGCATGAGCATGAAAATAAAGAAGTTAAAAAAACAATTCAATGTGCAGTGTTAACAATTTCTGATACACGAAATAAAGAAACAGATAAAGGGGGTCAATTAGTTCAAAAGTGTTTGAAAGAACTGAATATAGAAGTGACAGAAGAACACTATAATATCATTAAAGATGACAAGGAAGACATCCAATCTCAAATTGATGAATGGTTAGCATCAGATATTGATGTCATTATAACGACTGGAGGTACTGGTATAGCACAACGTGATGTGACTATAGAAGCTGTAAAACCACTTTTAGATAAAGAAATTGAAGGATTCGGCGAACTTTTTAGATATTTAAGTTATACGGAAGATGTAGGAACAAAAGCGCTTCTCTCAAGAGCATTAGCGGGAACTGTTATGAGTAAATTAATCTTTACGTTGCCGGGATCAACTGGGGCAGTAAAGTTAGCAATGACTAAACTCATTATTCCGGAATTAAATCATATGGTTTATGAACTCAATAAATAAAATAGTCATAAAAAGCATTGTAAATCATAGGTTTCCCTAATTGAAAATGCTGCTTATGACTATCATAATAGAAGACAATCATATAGATTAATCTAATTGCCGGTGATAATCTCCAGATTTACCTCCAGATTTTGATTCAAGGTATGTGTCACCAATGATCATTCCTTTATCAGCTGCTTTTGTCATATCGTATACTGTGAGAGCTGTAACTGAAGCAGCTGTTAAAGCTTCCATTTCAACACCAGTCTTACCTGTAGTAGAAACCGTAGCAGTAATGCTTAATTGATAGTGGCGTTGTGTGTTCGCTTGATTCCAAGAGAATTCAATATCTATTCCAGTTAAGGGCAATGGATGACACATCGGAATAATAGTCGAAGTATTTTTAGCAGCCATTATACCTGCAATTTGAGCAGTATTAAGTACATTACCTTTTTTATTTGTATTGTCAATAATTTGATGGTAAATCGCTTCATTCACTGTGATGCTTGAATGCGCTTTAGCAATACGTTTTGTAATACTTTTATTCGAAACATCAACCATTTTTGCATTACCTTGATGATTGATATGTGTGAAATTTGACATAAATAGCCTCCTATAGAAATATCTAAAAATCATAACATATAAATAAAGTTATAATCATTTATTTTTAATAAGTACATCATTATTTTACTGAGTTTATAAAATAGTATAGCATGAATTTATCGTGTAATTGGAGTTGATAAAATGGTAGTTGAAAAAAGAAAACCAATACCTATTAAAGAAGCAATTGAACGTATTGTAAAACAAGATATATATACTCCACAAAGTAATATATCATTAGAGGACAGTTTAGGATATGTCTTAGCTGAAGACATTGTAGCAACTTATGATATACCACGTTTCAATAAATCGCCGTATGATGGTTTTGCTATAAGAAGTGAAGATTCGGCTGGTACCTTTTCAAAAAATCGTAAAACATTTAAAGTGATAGATCATATTGGTGCAGGCACAGTATCTCATAAAACAGTCGGAGAAAATGAAGCAGTTCGTATTATGACAGGCGCTCAAATTCCTGAGGGCGCAGATGCAGTAGTGATGTTTGAACAAACTGTGGAAAACGGAGATACATTTACTATTAGAAAACCTTTTGAAGAGAATGAAAATGTGTCGCTAAAAGGAGAAGAAACGAAAACAGGAGATATTGTTTTAAAAAAAGGACAAGTCATTAATCCTGGAGCTATTGCAGTACTAGCGACCTATGGTTATACAGAAGTGCCTGTGTTTTTAAAACCAAGTATTGCAGTCATTGCTACTGGAAGCGAATTATTGAATGTAGACGAAGAATTACAACCAGGAAAAATTAGAAATTCTAATGGTCCGATGATACAAGCATTAGCTGATAAAATGGGATTAACGATAGAGCCTTATAGTATACAACAAGATGACTTAGAAAGTAGTATTCAAGTCATCACTAAAGCAATGAAAGATCATGATATTGTCATTACTACTGGAGGTGTTTCGGTAGGGGATTATGACTTTTTACCAAAGATATACAAAGCAATTCAAGCAGAAGTGTTATTTAATAAAATTGCGATGCGTCCTGGAAGTGTGACAACTGTGGCAGTTGCAAATAATAAGTATTTATTTGGTTTATCAGGGAACCCATCGGCTTGTTTTACTGGTTTTGAATTATTTGTTAAACCAGCAGTGCAACATATGATGCAAGCCAAAGCAGTTTACCCTCAAGTTGTGAAAGCAACATTAATGGAAGATTTTGCGAAAGCCAATCCATTTACAAGATTTATTCGAGCAACTGCATCTTTTACTCATAATTGTGCGACTGTGGTTCCATCCGGATTTAATAAATCGGGTGCTGTAGTAGCAATAGCACATAGTAATGCAATGATTATGTTGCCAGGGGGGACAAGGGGATTTAAAGCCGGACATACTGTAGATGTTATTTTAACTGAATCGAATGTTTTCGAAGAGGAACTATCATTATGATTTTACAAATAGTTGGTTTTAAAGATTCGGGTAAAACAACGTTGTTACAACAATCTATTACATTTTTAAAATCTCAAGGCTATCATATTGTAACGATTAAACATCATGGACATGATAAAGATGATATTACGCTTCAATCTTCTAATGTGGATCATATGAAACATTTTGAAGCTGGTGCAGATCAGAGTATTGTTCAAGGATCTGCTTATCAACAAACGGTAACACGTAGAAATCAGCCGTCGCTTGAAAAGCTGATAAAAGAAAGTGTAACTATTCGTTATGACGTTATTTTAGTTGAAGGGTTTAAACATGAGAATTATGACAAAATAGTGGTATATCAGACCCAAGAAGAATTAGAAAAACTGAGACTTCTTACACATGTTCAATATTTTTATAATTATAATAATGAGAATGCTTTAAACAACTATGAGCAATGGTTACTAAAATGGATGAAACAAAAGGATGAATAAAAAAATGAAACAATTTGAAATCGTGACGAATCCAATTGAGCCCGAACAATATAGAACATTTACTTTAAATGAACATCAAGGAGCTGTTGTTGTCTTTACAGGTCATGTTCGCGAATGGACTAAAGGGGTGAAAACAGAATATCTTGAGTATGAAGCTTATGTTCCAATGGCTCAAAAAAAACTAGAACAAATTGGAGAAGAAATTACACAGCGTTGGCCAGGAACGATAACAACGATTGTACATCGTATTGGTCCTCTACACATTTCCGATATTGCAGTATTGATTGCTGTCTCTTCGCCACATCGTAAAGACGCCTATCGTGCAAATGAATATGCGATTGAAAGAATTAAAGAAATTGTGCCGATTTGGAAAAAAGAAATTTGGGAAGACGGTGCAGAATGGCAAGGACATCAAAGAGGAGACCACAGTCAAGCAACTAAAGGAGGGGCTTAAATGAGAGTATTATATTTTGCAGAAATAAAAGAAATATTAGAAATGAATTCAGAGGACATTGATTTAATAGAAGATATTACAGTAGAAACATTTAAAGAATTATTATTTGAACGTCACCCATCCATTCGTGATAAAAAATTTCAAGTAGCTGTGAATGAAGAATTTGTTCAACTTAATGATATTGTAAAGCAAGATGATATTGTTGCGTTAATACCTCCAGTTAGTGGTGGTTAAATATGAAAGCAATTATTCTAGCTGGGGGACACTCTAAACGTTTTGGTAGTCCCAAAGCATTTGCTTGTATTCACGGTGAAATGTTCTATAAACGAATTATTAATACATTAACAGAAACGAATTTATTTGACGATATTATTATCAGTACAAACAAACAACTTAAAAATGAATTTGAGTATAAACAGATTATGATAGATGAAGAAACACATGCAGATAAAGGCCCGTTATCAGGAATCTACACAGTTATGAAACATTATAATAATGAAGAATTATTTTTTGTGGTTTCTGTAGATACTCCTATGATTACTAAAGAAGCAATAAGTCAACTATATCAATTTACAATTTCACAGCGTATGGAACATCAAGCAGATATTATAGCTTATTCAGACAATGATAAACCTATACCGACCATTGCGTTTTATAGTCGAGGAGTCATTTCGAATATTGAAAAAGCACTCAATTCTAATGATTATAGTTTACGGCATGTATATAAAAATGTGATAACATGTTTTCTAGATACTAAAGAGGTTCAGCCTTTAAAAAATTGGTCTAAAAATATTAATTATCAAGATGATTTGAATACTTTACTTCATCAGATTAATGATTAAAGGGGGACGCGTTAATGACGATCCAAATTAAAGACAAATTAGGACGTCCTATAAGAGATCTACGAATTTCTGTAACAGATCGTTGTAATTTCAGATGTGATTATTGTATGCCAAAAGAAATATTTGGTGATGATTTTGTTTTTTTACCTAAAGAGGAATTACTGACATTTGATGAAATTACAACAATTGCCAAAGTTTATGCTGAATTAGGCGTGAAAAAATTAAGAATCACTGGTGGAGAACCCTTGTTACGACGTGATTTATATAAATTAATTGAAAAACTCAATCGTATTGAGGGTATTGAAGATATTGGTATGACTACTAATGGTTTACTTTTAAAAAAACATGGTCAAAAGTTGTATGATGCAGGATTACGTAGAATTAATGTAAGTTTAGATGCAATTGATGATGAGGTATTTCAAGCAATCAATAACCGTAACATTAAAGCTTCTACCATCTTGCAACAAATTGATTATGCGGTCTCTATTGGATTTCATGTAAAAGTAAATGTAGTTATACAAAAAGGAATTAATGATGATCAAATCCTACCTATGATCGAATATTTTAAAGATAAACACATTCAAATAAGATTCATTGAATTTATGGATGTAGGTAATGATAATGGTTGGGATTTTAATAAAGTTGTTACGAAAGAAGAAATGCTATCTACTATTGAAGAAGAGTTTGATATAGAACCACTTCCACCTAGATACTTTGGTGAAGTTGCCACATATTATAGACATAAAGATAATGGTGCACAGTTTGGTCTAATCACCAGTGTTTCAGCTTCATTTTGTTCTACTTGTACAAGAGCAAGACTATCATCTGATGGAAAATTTTATGGATGTTTATTTAGTGTGATTGATGGTTTTGATATTAAATCATTATTGCGTAGTGGTGCTACACATCAAAAATTAAAAGACACGTTCATTTCATTATGGCAAGCACGTGATGATCGTTATTCAGATGAACGTACAGAACAAACAGTAAAAAATCGACAACGAAAGAAAATTAATATGAATTATATTGGTGGTTAATCTATACAGAAGTAAGTGATAATCATATGTGATATTACTTACTTCTGTATTTTAATTTGATAGTAGCTTTAATTAATTTTAATAATTTCAAAGTAATTTATATTAATCACTAAACAGATATAAATTAATATTTGTAATAGATTAAATTGTACATATGTTATATAATTAAATTAAGCAATTTTATTATATTATGTATTTATACAACTTAGAATCAACTTTGGAGGCATGTACTATGAATAATAAAGTGAATCGCTTTATTGAAGCGGAAAAAGAACTCAGTCAACTAAAACATTGGTTAAAAATGACGTATAAAATTTCTATTGAGGAATTTGTCGTTTTATTTAAAGTGTATGAAGGTAAAAAAATTAGCGGAAAAGAGTTACGCGATACATTACATTTTGAAATGTTATGGGATACAAGCAAAATTGACGTAATCATTCGCAAAATTTACAAGAAAGAATTAATTTCTAAATTACGTTCTGAAACAGATGAACGACAAGTATTTTATTTCTTTAATGCGTCTCAACAAAAAGTATTAGATAAAATGAAAAATGAAATTGAAGCTATTAGTATTGCAAATTAATTAAATAAAAAGAGCACCTCTCATATTCTATAACGAATAATAGGGGTGCTCCTTTTTATATATTAAATGAAAGATTAATACGTATTACCATGTACTTTTCTACCATGAACAATTAAATAAAGTACTGTACATAAAGCAGCTACAATAGCCATAATGAGATAAACTTGAGTATACGTGATTGAATCTGTAAATAATCCAAGCAACGATGGACCAAAGCCAATACCAATATCTAATCCTATAAAGTAAGTTGAAGTTGCAATTCCATATTTACTTGAAGGGGAGACTTTAATTGCAATGGCTTGCATTGAAGAAGAGAGGTTTCCATAACCAATACCTAAGAACACGCCAGCAAGTAATAATACCCAACCATTATAGCTAAATACTAATAAAACAAATGTGATAATTAAGGCAAGAAAAGCTGGATAAACCACAACGTTTTCATTTTTTGCATCAATCATTCTACCAGCAATAGGTCGAGTGATTAATGAAGCGACCGCATAGAAAATAAAGAAATAACTAGATGCTTCTAACAAATGACGTTGCTCAGCAAAAGGTTTTAAGAATGTTAGGATTGACGCATAATTTAACCCGATGATCATCATAACAATTGCTACTGGTACAGCTTCTTTAGCAATAAAATTATGAATATTGAAACCAGAAGCTTGAGCTACTTTTCTATCAACTGCATTTTTAGTAGGATTAAAATCAATTTTAATAAAGAGTGAAACAATTAAACTTGCGATTCCTAGTATGAGACAGATAAGAAATAGTAAATTAATTGAGAATGATTTCAATAATAAAATTCCAAAGAAAGGCCCAATAGCTGATCCAAGAACAAGGCTCAGTGAAAATAAGCTAATACCCTCACTTTTACGTTCTACAGGGGTAACATGTGCAGCAATTGTACCTGTAGCTGTCGTTGCGATAGCTGTAGCAATTCCATTTAGGAGTCGTACAAACATCAAGATGGTTATCGACCCAGAGATAAAATAAAGTAACTGAGTAATGATTAGAAAAATTAAACCAACAATTAAAATTTTTTTAGGACCAAAACGATTGACATACTTTCCTGTTCCAAAACGTCCTATTAATGATCCAATAATAAATAGTCCTACAACAAGTCCAGATATACTGTCTGACACATGATAGGATGTTTTAGAATAATCAGCGATGATAACTAATAATAAGTACATACATAAATAAACAAAGAAGTTAATGATAAAATTGATTGTAAAACTTCTAGTAAAAATAGGTTGTTTAATAGTACTAGTCTGATTCATGAGTATCCCCCTTCGATAATGTGGTATGTAATTTTTTCATGATTGCTATGACGTGATCCAAGTCATCATTAGATATATTAGATTGATGGATTAAATCTTCTTGAATAGGTGTAATACAAGCATTCATGTCCTCAAATAATTGCTGTCCTTTTTCAGATAAACTTAATAGCTTTTCACGTTTGTCAGTACCTGGAGTAACCAAAAGTAAATCTTTTTCAAATAGGACTTTAATAATTTTACGCGCAGTCGGTTTTTCAATAAAACGACGTTTAGATATTTGAACTAAAGTTGTTTGATCATATGTAGCAATATCTTTAAGCACTAACCACTGACCTGTATGTAGACCAAATTGATCTAATATAGGTTGAGTACGTTTAATATAAGGACGATAAATACCAATAAAACTATTAAAAAATTCATTTGTGAGCATTTTAAATTGTCTCCCTCGAAAATAGTTAGCAAGGCTAACTAATTAATACCGAAAATTATTATACGCTGATTTCATTCGTTTTTCAACACTAAATATAAGTTATAGAGTAAAGTATAGTGAAATTTGTTAAAATACAATTAAGTTTAAATTAGTAAAGGGGATATTGATACATGAAATTGAAATTTGATCATATGATTCATTACGTCGATCAATTAAAAGGATTTAAATATCCAGGTGAGTTATTAAAAATTCATTCTGGAGGCAAGCATCATCAATATGGCACTTTCAATCGTTTAACTTATATAAATGGAAATTACATCGAACTTTTAGATGTTGAAAATGTCGAAAAGTTAAAGAAAGAAGCTAAAACTGAAAAGGGTAGAGTCGCTTTTGCAACGAAAATTGTTCAAGATAATTTTAAGCAAAGATTTAAAACAATGGCATTTAGAACGGAAGATATAGAGAGAGTAAAACAATCTTTAAACGAACGTCATATTGATACGATTGGTCCTATAAATATGGACAGAGAAAATAAAAAGGGTGAAAAGATAAGATGGAAGTTACTCTACATCGCTGATCCCGACTATATGGTAAGGCCTCCTTTTTTTATTGAGTGGAATAAAAATAAAGTCGATTATATGCAAAATTTGGATTCATTTTTTCAGAAACAATTTAAAATTGATAAAATTATTATAGATAGTTCTAAACGCTCTAAAACCTTAACTAAGTGGCAAAGCTGGTTTAATATGGATGTTATAGAAGAAAATGAGAACTACACTGATTTAAAATTAGAGGGGGACACTATTGTTTATCGGATTCAAGATGCGGCTCAATCTGGATACAATACCATTGTTTTTAAAGATAATGAGACTATGACTCCTTATTCAATCATTATTAAAGGAGCCAAATATCGTTTCGAACCTAATGAAGGAACTAATTAAATAGATAGGTATAAGTACTATGTGCAATAAAAGCAATATGAATAAAAACTAGTACTAAAGAAATTAAGCTTAGTATTAAAGAAAAACGATTTGTTTTTAATAGTATAAATAAAATGGTAAGTACAAGTGATAAAGCGACAAACATCACTCTCAGACTAAAAAAATTTATAGTTAATGGATGAGCCATTGTATAAATTATTGCAATAGCATTACATACAATAAATATAAGTAAAATAATATTTCTCAATTTTAAAAACCTCTTTAATAAAAAATAGTAGTGTTTTTCATTCATTAAGTATAACAAAAAGAATAGCTTTTTGAAGAAAATACAACTTCTATTATGAGTTTGTCGACACTCTCAAATCTACAATGTATAATGATAAGTAATGCAAAGATAAAGGAGTTTTATATAGCATGGAAAAGATGAATATCACAAATCAGGAACATGACGAATTTGTAAAAACTCATCCGAATGGTGATTTATTGCAACTGACAAAGTGGGCAGAGACAAAGCGCTTAACTGGATGGTATTCAAAACGTGTGGCAGTAGGTGAAAATGGTGAAATTAAAGGTGTAGGACAGTTATTATTTAAAAAGATACCGAAGTTACCATTTACATTATGCTACGTATCACGTGGATTCGTAGCCGATTATAATGATAGAGACGTACTGAGAGCACTTTTAAATGAAACAAAAAAAATTGCTAAAGAAGAAAAAGCGTACGCGATTAAGATTGATCCAGATGTTGAAGTAGAACATGGCACAGAAGCACTTAAAAATTTAAGAATGCTTGGATTTAAACATAAAGGGTTTAAAGAAGGATTATCAAAAGACTATATTCAACCTCGTATGACAATGATTACACCTATTGATAAAACCGATGATGAAATTATTCAAAACTTTGAACGTCGTAATCGTTCTAAAGTTAGATTAGCGCTTAAACGAGGTACTAAAGTTGAACACTCAAATCGTGAAGGGCTTAAAACATTTGCGAAATTAATGCAAATTACGGGTGAACGTGATGGCTTCTTAACACGTGATATTAGCTATTTTGAGAATATTTATGACTCATTACATGAAGATGGAGATGCAGAATTATTCTTAGTGAAATTAGAGCCACAACAAGTGCTTGATGAAACGAATAAAGATTTAGAAGCTCAAGAAGCAGAAAAAGCTAAATTAGAAGCGAAGTCAGAAGCACGTCCAAATGACAAAAAGACAGCTAACAAATTAAATGATATAAAAAATAAGATTTCTAAGACAACTGAATTAAAAGAAGATTTAGAAAGATTAAATCAAGAACATCCAGAAGGCGTATATTTATCAGGCGCATTACTTATGTTTGCAGGTAAAAAATCATATTACTTATATGGAGCTTCTTCAAATGATTATCGTGATTTCTTACCGAACCATCATATGCAATATGAAATGATGAAATACGCAAGAGACCATGGTGCAACAACGTATGACTTTGGTGGCACAGATAATAATCCATCAAAAGATTCTGAACACTATGGATTATGGGCTTTTAAACGTGTATGGGGCACTTATTTAAGTGAAAAAATTGGTGAGTTTGATTATGTCTTAAATCAACCGTTATATCAATTAATCGAACAAGTTAAACCAAGACTTACAAAAGCCAAAATTAAACTCTCTCGCAAATTAAAACGTAAATAATTAATTTACAGTATTGTAGATACAGTATTTAATCTGAACGATTCTATGAAGAAACGTTCAGATTTTTTTACCAATATTAATCACTTATTATAGGAGAAGTAACAAAATGATTAAAAAGATGCTTCAATTTTCATTAGGTAATAAGTTTGCTATTTTTTTAATGGTTCTTTTAGTCATTATAGGTGGCATATATTCAAGTGCTAAACTTAAATTAGAATTATTACCTGATGTTGAAAATCCAATTATTTCTGTCCAAACGACGATGTCAGGAGCTACACCTCAAACGACACAAGGTGAAATTAGCTCGAAAATTGATAAACAAGTCAGATCACTCGCTTATGTAAAAAGTGTAGAAACACAATCGATATCTAATGCTTCAATTGTGAAAGTTGAATATAACAACGGAACTGACATGGATAAAGCTGAAGAAGTACTGAAAAAAGAAATAGATAAAATCGATTTTAAGGATGGAGTAAGTGAACCAGAATTAATACGTAATTCCATCGACGCCTTTCCTATCGTAGCTTACTCATTTACAAATGAAAGTAATGACTTAAGAACGACTACAAAGGAAATTAATGAACAATTAATACCTAAACTTCAAACTGTTGACGGTGTTCAAAGTGCACAACTGAATGGACAAACTACACGTCAAGTTACTTTGAAATTTAAACAAAAAGAATTAGATAAAGTAGGGTTATCTGCGGATGATGTTGAAAATTACATTAAGACAGCGACTAGAGAAACACCACTCGGTTTATTTCAATTTGGAAATAATGAAAAATCTCTCGTTGTGGATGGTCAATTTAAATCAGTCAGTGCATTAAAAGATTTAAAGATCCCTCTTTCTATAGCAGGTCAAGGACAATCAAGCGATTCTAACGATAATAGTATTAGCAGTACTGGCCAAGAGGGTAGTCAATCATCTAGTTCAAGTCAATCGCAAGCGAATAGCTCTTTAAAAGGAACAAGTGGTCAAATGCCAAGCGTGCCACTTAGAGATTTAGCTAAAATCACTGTGGGCGATGAACGAGATTCTATTTCAAAAACAAATGGTAAAGATGCAGTTAACGTACAAGTAATGAAAGCACAAGATGCAAATACAGTTCAAGTGGCTAGAGCAACGCAAAAGAAAATAGACGAGTTTGTTAAGAATAACAGTGATATCAAAGCCACAAAAACAATGGACACAGCTAAACCAATTGAAGATTCATTATATATTATGATTGAAAAAGCGGCCTTAGGTACCATCGTCGCAATTATTGTTATTTTATTATTCTTAAGAAATATTAAAACAACAGCGATATCTATCGTTTCAATTCCGTTATCTATTTTGATTGCACTTATTGCACTGAAATTAAGTAATGTATCACTTAATATTTTAACTTTAGGTGCATTGACTATTGCGATTGGTCGGGTCATAGATGATTCTATTGTTGTAGTAGAAAATATCTATCGCCGATTATCAGATCCAGGTGAACAATTAAAAGGGAACAATTTAGTTATTAGTGCAACGAGAGAGGTATTTAAACCTATTTTATCTTCTACGATTGTTACAATTATAGTTTTCTTACCGCTAGCTTTTGTTTCAGGCTCAGTAGGTGAAATGTTTCGACCATTTGCGTTAGCTATCACATTTAGTTTACTGGCTTCGCTTCTTGTTTCTATTACTGTTGTACCAGCTCTTGCCTCAACGTTCTTTAAAAATGGAATAAAAATAAATGGCAATGTTAATGAAGAAAATAAATTAGGGAGAATTAGTAAGGAATATAAACGAGTACTGGGTTGGTCACTTAATCATAAATGGCTTGTTCTTATTATTAGTATTGTTATATTAATTGCGAGTATAGGAATTGGTGCAACTAAGTTAGGAACAAGTTATATTTCTACTGGAGAAGATAAGTTCTTAGCGTTAACTTATACACCTAAACCAGGAGAAACTGAAGAAGCAGTACTTAAACATGCTGAAAAAGCTCAAAAATATCTTCAAAGTAAAGATAAAGTTAAAACAGTTCAATTTTCTGTAGGTGGACCTTCTCCAGCAGATCCAACAGGAAGCACGAATAGCATGGCTATTATGGTGGAATATGATTCGAATACACCTCACTTTGAGGAAGAACCAGATAAAGTGGTTACACATCTTTCTAAAATGAAAGACCCAGGTGAATGGAAAAATCAAGACTTAGGTACAGGAGCTGGAAACAATTCAGTGGACGTAACTGTTAAAGGACCTTCTACTGATGCAATTAGAAGTACAGTAACTAAAGTTGAAAATAAAATGAAATCCATTAAAGGTGTAGTAGATGTCAATTCAGATTTATCACAGACCTATGATCAATATGAAATCAAAGTAGATCAAAATAAAGCAACAGATAAAGGTATTTCAGCTGCACAATTAGCATTGAATTTAAATGAGAACTTACCAGAAAAAACAATTACAACTGTTAAAGAAAATGGTAATAATATAGATGTAAAAGTAAAACAGAATAAACAAACAAATTGGTCTCAAAATAAACTAGAAAACATTGACTTACATGCACCAAGTGGAGAAACTGTTAAATTAAAAGATATCGCACGTCTAAACAAAACAACAACACCAAGTAAACTTGTTCAAAAAGATGGCGATTATGCTACAACAGTTTCAGGTAAGATTACCGCTTCTGATGTTGGTGGAACCTCTAGTAAAGTGATGCGTGAAATCAATACAATTGATAAACCTAATAACGTTAAGTTTAATGTTGGCGGTGCAACAGATGATATTAATACAGCAATGAGCCAACTCGCTTTTGCAATGCTTATTGCTATTGTTATTGTGTATCTTGTGTTGGTTATCACATTCAAAGGTGGTTTAGCACCATTTACAATTCTATTCTCATTACCATTTACAGCTATTGGTATAGTATTTGCATTATTGATTACCAGAGAAACCATTTCAGTACCAAGTTTAATTGGTATGTTGATGTTAATTGGTATTGTTGTTACAAATGCAATTGTATTAATTGATAGAGTGATTTCAAATGAACATCAAGGTATGTTAATGAAAGAAGCTTTAATTGAAGCGGGTGGAACTCGAATTAGACCTATTTTGATGACTGCAGTTGCAACAATCGGTGCATTATTACCATTGTTATTTGGGCAAAATAGTTCAATTCTAATTTCTAAAGGAATGGCTGCTACAGTCATAGGTGGATTAGTATCATCAACACTACTAACCTTAATCGTAGTGCCTGTTATCTATGAAATACTCTTTACTTTAAAAAACAAACTTACACGTAAATAAAGATAAATTTAGGATAAGTCAAAAAAAGCAATTGAGACGTATGCACATACGTTCAATTGCTTTTTTATTAATACATAGTAAAAGTTAAAATAATATATATTACAAAAATAATGATAGATATAATATTTAAAATCGAAACACCTTTATGATCGTTTTTAAGTGCTTTAAAAGCTGTAACTTCTACATTTCCTACAAGAAGAAGCAATACAACAAATACCCACCAATTTTCACTAGGAAATTGGATCGTAGTGATAGCTACTACAAATAATAATAATATTCCCATAATAATACGTAAAATATGTACGAACATTGATTTCATTTTAAAAATACTGATATAACTTACAATAAGATACAGTATGGGTAATAAAATTAAGTATATTTTCACTTGATGACATCCTTTCTATTACGACTAATATCATAGCATTCATGAACTTTAATGCCTAGATATATTGAAAAATTATTTCTGACGTAATTTTGAACGTATGTCTGAAATTTCTTTTTCAATTTCTTCTAATTGTTTTACTAAAGGATCAATCTGTTGATTTAGTGATTCTTTTTTCTCTAAATCATTTTGTAAACGAATATAATCGTATTTAAGCTCAGCTAATTGTGATTCTAATTCCATGTCTAGTCGAACTCCTTATTTATTAATATGATTAGTAATGATTATAGCATGAAACAAGTAACTTCTAAAAATACTGTTAATTGTGTTAGAGTAATTAGTTGTAATGGAATATTAGGGAAGAAGGGATGAATTGTGACTGAGCAATTTATAATCATTATTTTGTTAATTGCATTAGGTTACTTACTTAAACGTATTAACTTTATTAAATCTGCAGATAGTCAAGTATTGTCTACGCTTGTATTGAATGTCACATTACCTTCTTTAGTTATTGTCAATTTAAATAGTGCGAATCTTGATTTATCATTTTCTATTTTACCAATTATGATGCTCATCTATGGCATATTAGCCAAAGTAATTATGGTTGTATTATTTAGAAAATATGATAATCATGTCAAGGGTTCAGTAGGTATGATGGCAGCGTCATTAAACATTGGTTTATTTGCTTATCCACTTGTAGAAACAATTTGGCCTAAAAATGGTATGATTTATTTTGGTATGGCTGATATCGGTGGGGCAATTATTATGTTTGGAGTCACTTACTTTGTAGGTAGTTATTACAGTGAAGGAAGCGATCAATTTAATTTCAAATTTTTAGGGAAAAAGTTAATTTCTTCAGTACCACTCGTTACTTATATTGTAATGTTTATACTTAATATGGCTAATATTCATTTACCAAAAGCTTCAATTGACTTTTTTACAATAATTTCTAAAGCGAACATGCCATTATCAATGATTTTACTTGGAATTATGTTGAGCTTCAGAATTGAAAAACAATTTTTACCAATTGCAGTGAAATATTTAATTGTCCATTACGGACTTGGATGTATTGCTGGTTTATTAGTCCACTTTTTCTTACCAACATCAGATGATATGATTAAAACAACGTTATTAATTACATGGTTACTTCCTGTGGGTGTGGCAATTATTCCATATTCAATTCAATTTAAATATAAAACATTACCGTTAGTGGGAATGGTTACTAATATTTCTATTGTGATAAGTATTATTATTATATATATTTATCAAGCTATCTTTGTATAAAAACTACATATACACATGAAAAAAGCAAGCGATTTTTAATCATCGCTTGCTCTTTTACTTTATAGTATGATTACCCTTTTCCACCCATAAATGCAGGATAGTTCATCATACCACCATCAACATATAATGTTGTTCCATGAACATAGCTAGCTAAATTAGAAGCTAAAAACAATGCACCGTTTGCTACATCTTTTGCATCACCGATTTCTCTAGCCGGAATCATTTCTAATGTTTCGACACGTGTTTTTGGATCAGAGAATTTTTCTTTTGTATGCTCAGTCACAACGGCACCTGGAGAGATATTATTAATACGAATGCCATGTTGGGCATATTCCATTGACATTGTTTCCATCATTAACTTAAGACCGCCTTTACTTGCAGCATAGTTAACGTAATTTGGCCAAGGAATTGTATCATGCACGCTTGAAGTATTAATAATAATACCTTTCTTATCTTCTTTTAAAAATTGTTTTACCGCTTCACGTGAACCAATAAATGCACCTGTTAAGTTAATATCAAGGACTTTTTGCCATTCAGCCATAGACATTTCATGACTTGGAGTGGCTTTTTCAAAACCAGCATTATTAATCATGATATCAACTGTTCCAAATTCTTTAACAGCCGTTTCTACTAATCGTTTCACATCTTCTTCGACTGAAACATCGGCTTGCACCGTAATTGAGTCACCGCCAGATTTTTTGATTGTTTCTTGAAGGGCATCAAGTTCTTCCATATGATTTTCTGATCTATAATTTAAGACTACTTTCGCTTTTTCTTTACCAAAAACTTCCGCCATTGCTTTTCCTATGCCACTGCCAGAGCCAGTAATAACCACAACTTTATTTTCTAATTCAGAAAACATTGTATGACCTCCTCAATATACCTATTTTAAGTTTCCTAATATAATTGCTGCGATGATAATCAACGCAATACCTGACCAAATCCCAATCATTTGGCGTCGATCTTTTTTCTCACCTAATAAGAATATACCACCAAGAGTAGAAACTATAACTAATAATTGTGATAATGAGAAACTTGTTGCTACACCAACTTTAGGTTGAGAATAGAACATAAATAAGTTACCTATTCCCCAAACAATCCCTGGAATAATATTAAGTGCGGTAGATTTAATATTTGTTTCATGTCTCATTGAAAGTAAAAATCCACCAATAGCCATACCAACTGATTGGAAGAATAAGGCATCAGTACCATTTACGCCAAATATATTGCCGATTACTACATAACCTACATAACCTAATGTACCTACCACTAGAATAACCATTGCTTTACTAAAATTAGGATCTTTTGTAGAACGCTCATTTTTTCCTTTTAGTGATGTAAGTGCAATCCCTGTTACTAATAAAACCATTGCAATAAGTCCTAACGTAACTTGTAATCCAGTACTCCATTCACCTAAAAAGATAGCACTAAATAAAGTTGTACCTACTAATTGTAAACCAGTAGAAATAGGCATTGTTTTAGATACGCCGACAAGGTTAACAGATTGTAATTGAGTTCCTTGACCGAATGCCCACATTGCACCAGAAATTAACCCTACAATGATGACAGTAGGGTTATCAAATTGTGCATGACCTGTAAGAAGTAAGATTAGACCAATAACCAATGTACCTAACGTTGTACCTCTAATTTGATTGTATGGACCTCCTCCTACAAATACATTGATTAATACGAGACTTCCCCAAAATAATGCAGGTAATAAGGCGATTAATATGTTAATAATCTGCATTTATTACTCACTCTCCTTTTCAAAAATAAGTGCTTTCCTTTCCATAACACTTGGTGAATATTTTATATTATTTGTGATTGATATAAAACGCAATTGCTCATTTTTTTATAAAATATAAAAGACTAATATTATAAAAATGTATAGCCTAAGTATTTTAGTAAGCTGAATTTAATATAGGGGTTTTACTTTAAATTAATAAGATGAGATGGAAAGTAACACTATTGCTATACATGTTACAATATTAAACGTATGAAAATAAAAAGTAAGAATGTGAAAGGAAATTTGAATGAAATCATTAATTCTAGCGGAAAAACCCTCGGTAGCGAGAGATATTGCAGAAGCACTAAATATTAAAGAAAAACATCATGGATATATTGCAAATCAGCGCTATATAGTGACATGGGCTTTAGGTCATTTAGTAACAAATGCTCAACCAGAACATTATGACAAAACATATAAAGAATGGAAATTAGAAGATTTACCTATACTACCTAAGCAAATGCATACTGTGGTCATAGGGAAGACAAGTAAACAATTTAAAATTGTAAAATCTTTAATATTAAATAAAGATGTGAAAAACATTATTATTGCTACAGATGCTGGGCGTGAAGGAGAACTGGTAGCACGTCTCATCTTAGATAAAGTAAAAAATAAAAAGCCAATTAAACGTTTATGGATTAGTTCGGTGACTAAAAAAGCAATACAACAAGGCTTTAAACATTTAAAAGATGGACATGAATATAATCACTTGTATCAAGCAGCTCTTGCACGAAGTGAAGCGGACTGGATAGTGGGTATTAATGCTACTAGAGCACTGACAACTAAATATGATGCTCAACTTTCATTAGGAAGGGTACAAACACCAACGATTCAACTGGTTTATCATCGACAACAAGAAATTAATCATTTTAAACCTCAAAAGTATTACACACTTTCTTTAAATGTAAATGACGCTACATTTGATATTCAAACTAATAAAAGATTTACTAATAAAGAAGAAATACAAAAATTATCTGAAAAAATAGAAGGACAATCAGGTCAGATTGAAGATGTTTCAATTAAGCAAAAAAAATCTTACGCAAAACCTTTATATAATTTAACTGATTTACAACAAGCATCTTACCAACGATTTAAAATAGGACCCAAAGAAACTTTGAATATTTTACAGAGTCTTTATGAACGTCATAAATTATTAACATATCCAAGAACAGATTCTAACTACTTATCTAACGATATGACAGATACCATACAAGAACGTCTCCAAGCCTTATTAGCGACTGATTATAAATCACATGCTCGTCAGTTAATGACTAAGTCATTTACAACTAAGATGCATATTTTTAATAATCAAAAAGTGTCAGACCATCATGCGATTATTCCAACTGAAATTAGACCCAACTTTGATACATTAACTAACAGAGAAACAAAAATATATTTAATGGTTGTACAACGATTTTTAGAAACATTAATGGATCCTTATCAGTATGAAGCGACACAGGTTATTTTAAAAGTGGGAGAATATCAATTTAAACATGCCGAAAACGTCACACGTAAATTAGGATTTAAAACACTTAGTAACAATGATTCTACTTCTAATAAGACTATCACTTTTAGCAAGAATGAAACCTATCGTGTACAACAAGTCAAAGTAAGCGAACATGAAACCACACCACCTGAATATTTCAATGAAGGTAGCTTACTTAAGGCGATGGAAAATCCACAAAATTATATTCAATTGAATGACAAAAAGTATGCTAATACCCTTCATAAGACGGGAGGAATTGGAACAGTAGCGACGCGTGCAGATATTATTGAAAAACTATTCAAGCTTAATGCAATAGAATCAAAAGATGGGAAATTAAAAGTGACATCTAAAGGAAAACAAATATTAGAGCTTTCTCCTAAAGCACTAACTTCTCCTTTAATGACTGCGGAATGGGAAGAAAAATTACTTTCTATTGAGAAAGGTAAATATAATGCTAAACAATTTATTAATGAGATGAAAGATTTTACTAAAAAAATTGTTGGGGAAATCAAACATAGTGATCAAAAATATAAACATGATAATTTAACTTCTACTGAATGTCCAAATTGCGGTAAATTTATGATAAAAGTAAAAACTAAAAACGGACAAATGCTAGTGTGTCAAGATCCTACCTGTCATACTAAAAAGAATATTCAACGTAAAACGAATGCACGTTGTCCTAACTGTAAAAAGAAAATGACATTGTTTGGAAGAGGAAAAGAAGCGGTCTACCGATGTGTATGCGGTCATACTGAAACACAAGCACAAATGGATCAACGATTGAAAAATAAAAATAATGGTAAAGTTTCTAAAAAAGATATGAAAAAATATATGAATAATCACGATGAATTGGATAATAATCCTTTTAAAGATGCATTAAAGAACTTGAAACTTTAAATAAAATCGAACTTATAATGAAATAAATCGATAAAAGTTCGTTTTTAGTATTGTTTTTTTAAGTAAGTAATATTAAACTATTAAAGTATTTTAAAAAAAGGAGTTTAAAGCTGTGAAAAAATACTTCCAATTCGACGAGTATGGTACTAACTACAAAAGAGAAATCATCGGTGGTATCACAACTTTCTTATCAATGGCTTATATATTAGCCGTGAATCCTCAAGTCTTAAGTTTAGCAGGTGTTAAAGGTATATCTGGGGATATGAAAATGGATCAAGGTGCCATTTTTGTAGCGACAGCATTAGCAGCCTTTGTAGGATCTTTATTCATGGGACTAATTGCAAGATATCCGATTGCGCTTGCCCCAGGGATGGGATTAAATGCGTTCTTTGCATTTACAGTTGTTTTAACAATGGGAATTCCTTGGCAAATCGGTTTAACAGGTGTGCTGTTTTCTGGTATATTCTTTGCGATATTAACAGCAACTGGATTGAGGGAAATAATTATTAATGCAATACCCTATGAAATGAAAATGGCAGTTTCGGCAGGTATAGGGCTATTTATTACTTTTGTAGGTTTACAAAGTGCAGGTATTATTGTAAAAAATGATTCAACGCTTGTAACATTAGGTCATCTAACTAAACCATCAGTACTTTTAGCTATATTTGGGATTGCTATAACAATCATTTTATATGCTAGAAAGGTTCCAGGTTCAATCTTTATTGGTATGATTATAACTGCAATTGTAGGGATGATTACAGGTCAAATTCATACACCATCAGGTATTGTAGGTAAAATTCCAAGTATTACACCTACATTTGGAGCAGCTTTTGAAGCATTTAAAGATCCAGGCCAATTATTTACCATCCAATTTCTTATTGTTATTTTAACGTTCTTCTTTATTGATTTCTTTGATACTGCAGGTACTTTAGTAGCAGTAGCAACCCAAGCAGGTATAATGAAAGACAATAAGTTACCAAGAGCTGGAAGAGCATTATTTGCAGACTCACTTGCTACAATTGTTGGGGCTATTTTTGGTACAACTACAACAACCTCTTATATTGAATCTACTTCTGGTGTTGCAGTAGGAGCACGTACAGGTTTTGCAAGTATCATAACTGGTTTTTGTTTCTTATTAGCATTATTCTTTAGTCCGCTAATTGAAGTCGTTACAAGTGCAGTAACAACACCAGCGTTAGTTGTAGTTGGTATTTTAATGGCGGCAAACTTTGCTGAAATTAATTGGAAAAAATTTGAAGTAGCAGTACCAGCATTTATTACAATCATTATGATGCCTTTATCATATTCAATTGCTACAGGTATTGCATGTGGGTTTATCTTCTATCCAATAACAATGTTAATTACTAAAAAACATAAAGAAGTTCATCCTATCATGTATGTATTAATGGTATTATTTATTTTATACTTCGTGTTTGTACACGGTTAAACATAAAAAGACACATTTAATTCAAAAATTAAATGTGTCTTTTTAATATTGAAATTATTAATTGTTTTTATCATCTTTGTATTGAGTATAAATAACTTTAGAATCTTTATTTGGAATGTAAGTTGGTGCGTTGAGCACAACAAATATAAAGAATACCATTAAGAAAAAGAGTACCCAATGCGTAAACATACCAATAATAGGTAGAAAAGCAACAAATGATCCAATTAATCCAATAAATGGGATCATTGCCATAGGCTTAATTGTATTTTGAGAATCTACTAATAGAATGATGCCTAAAATAAGATAAAGTAAAGCATTTAATAACAAAGGTTGCCAACCAAAGCTAAGAATAACTGTGCCTCCTAAAAAAGGAATACCATAGAACAATTCGCTAGCTATTAAGAAAATACTAATGATTGATAAAGTAAGTTTCACATTTCTTTTCATTTATATAATATTCACCTCCGATAAAGTTCATGAATTTTAAAATAATTAACATTAAAAATATATAGTTGCAATTTCAAAATTCATTACTCTCTATATCTATTATAAAGGTTTATAGAAAAAAGGGAAAAAATTTACTCAAAATGGTTGAACTACATAAAAATTTTCAGTAAAATAATTAAGTATGTGTTAGACGTAAATAAAAAAGTTAAAGAAAAACCTTGATTTATTAGTGTTTTTCTTGTAACATATTTAATGTTGGACTTGAAGAAAGCGATGAAGCGAAAGGTTACTGACACACCCGGCCGCTTTGCCATGGCGTTGTGTGAGATAGTTTTCGTGGAGAAGTCTATCACTTCAATGTAGACGAACAAGGAGGGAAAATTATGGCAAAACAAAAAATCAGAATCAGATTAAAAGCTTATGATCACCGTGTAATTGATCAATCAGCAGAAAAGATTGTTGAAACTGCTAAACGTTCTGGTGCAGATGTATCTGGACCAATTCCGTTACCAACAGAAAAATCTGTTTACACAATTATTCGTGCGGTGCACAAGTATAAAGATTCTCGTGAACAATTCGAACAACGTACACATAAACGTTTAATCGACATTGTTAACCCAACACCAAAAACAGTTGATGCTTTAATGGGCTTAAACTTACCATCTGGTGTAGACATCGAAATTAAATTATAATAGATCAATTTAGGAGGTGGACTTTCGATGACCAAAGGAATCTTAGGAAGAAAAATTGGGATGACACAAGTATTCGGAGAAAATGGTGAATTAATCCCTGTTACAGTAGTAGAAGCAAATCAAAACGTAGTATTACAAAAGAAAACTGAAGAAGTTGATGGCTACAATGCTATCCAAGTAGGTTTTGCAGACAAACAAGCATATAAAAAAGATGCTAAATCAAATAAATATGCAAATAAACCAGCTGAAGGTCACGCTAAAAAAGCTGGCGCAGCACCTAAGCGCTTCATTCGTGAATTCAGAAACGTTAATGTTGATGAATACGAAGTAGGTCAAGAAGTCACAGTAGATACTTTTGAAGCTGGAGACATTATTGATGTTACAGGAACTTCAAAAGGTAAAGGTTTCCAAGGTGCAATTAAACGTCATGGTCAAGGTCGTGGACCAATGGCTCACGGTTCTCATTTCCATAGAGCTCCAGGTTCAGTAGGTATGGCTTCAGATGCTTCAAGAGTATTTAAAGGTCAAAAAATGCCTGGACGTATGGGCGGTAACACAGTTACAGTTCAAAACTTAGAAGTTGTTCAAGTTGATACTGATAACAATGTTATTTTAGTAAAAGGTAATGTACCTGGACCTAAAAAAGGTTTTGTAGAAATTAAATCTTCAATTAAAAAAGGTAATAAATAATAAGTAGCGAAAGGAGGAAAAAGCATAATGGCTAATTATGATGTATTAAAAGTAGACGGATCAAAATCTGGTTCAGTTGAATTAAGCGATTCAGTTTTCGCAATCGAACCAAACAACAGTGTTCTTTTCGAAGCAATCAATTTACAACGTGCTTCTTTACGCCAAGGTACACATGCAGTGAAAAATCGTTCAGCTGTTCGTGGTGGTGGACGTAAACCATGGAGACAAAAAGGTACAGGACGTGCACGTCAAGGTACAATTCGTGCTCCACAATGGCGTGGTGGTGGTATCGTTTTCGGACCAACTCCAAGAAGCTATTCATACAAAATGCCTAAGAAAATGCGTCGTTTAGCATTACGTTCTGCATTATCTTTCAAAGTTCAAGAAAACAACTTTATAATCGTTGATACTTTTGGCTTTGATGCACCAAAAACAAAAGAATTCAAAAATGTTTTAACTACACTTGAACAACCTAAAAAAGTGTTAGTAGTAACAGAAAACGAAGATGTAAACGTTGAATTATCTGCACGTAATATTCCTGGCGTACAAGTAAGTACAGCTCAAGGATTAAACGTATTAGATATCACTAGCGCTGACAGTGTAATCATTACTGAATCAGCTGCGAAAAAAGTTGAGGAGGTGCTCGGATAATGGAAGCTAGAGATGTTCTTAAGCGCCCCGTAATCACTGAAAAATCTTCTGAAGCAATGGCTGAAGATAAATATACTTTTGACGTAGATACTCGTGCTAACAAAACTCAAGTTAAAATTGCAGTTGAAGAAATCTTCGACGTTAAAGTTGAAAGTGTAAATATTATCAACTACAAACCAAAGAAAAAACGTATGGGCCGTTATCAAGGCTATACAAATAAAAGAAGAAAAGCGATTGTAAAACTTAAAGAAGGTTCAATCGACTTATTCAACTAAAATAAAATAATATTACCATTAAGGAGGTAAGCGACAATGGCTCTTAAAAAATATAAGCCAATTACAAATGGTCGTCGTAATATGACTACGTTAGACTTCGCTGAAATCACGAAGACTACACCTGAAAAGTCATTATTACAACCGCTACCGAAAAAAGCGGGTCGTAACAATCAAGGTAAATTAACAGTTCGTCACCATGGTGGAGGACATAAACGTCAATATCGTGTAATTGACTTCAAACGTAATAAAGACGGAATCACTGCTAAAGTTGATTCAATTCAATATGATCCAAACCGTTCAGCTAACATTGCTTTATTAGTATATGCTGATGGTGAAAAACGTTACATTATCGCACCAAAAGGATTACAAGTAGGCCAAACAGTTGAAAGTGGTGCTGAAGCAGATATCAAAGTTGGTAATGCTTTACCATTACAAAATATTCCAGTTGGTACTGTAATTCATAATATCGAATTAAAACCTGGTAAAGGCGGACAAATTGCTCGTTCAGCAGGTGCAAGTTCACAAGTACTTGGTAAAGAAGGTAAATATGTATTAATCAGATTACGTTCTGGTGAGGTACGTATGATTTTATCTACTTGCCGTGCTACAATCGGTCAAGTTGGTAACTTACAACATGAACTTGTTAACGCTGGTAAAGCTGGTCGTTCAAGATGGAAAGGTATCCGTCCAACAGTTCGTGGTTCTGTAATGAACCCTAACGATCACCCACACGGTGGTGGTGAAGGTCGTGCTCCTATCGGTAGACCATCTCCAATGTCACCATGGGGTAAACCAACGCTTGGTAAGAAAACACGTCGCGGTAAAAAATCATCTGATAAACTTATCGTTCGTGGACGTAAGAGAAAATAATAACAACTTATTTGAGTGTGCGGCTTAACAGCTGCACGCACACAATAAGAAGGGAGGCGCCCAAATGGCTCGTAGTATTAAAAAAGGACCTTTCGTTGATGATCATTTAATGAAAAAAGTAGAAGCTCAAGACGGAAGTGAAAAGAAACAAGTAATTAAAACATGGTCACGTCGTTCTACAATTTTCCCAAATTTCATCGGTCATACTTTTGCAGTATATGATGGTCGTAAACATGTACCTGTTTATGTAACTGAAGATATGGTTGGTCACAAATTAGGTGAATTTGCTCCAACTCGTACATTTAAAGGACATGCAGCTGACGATAAGAAAACTAGTAGATAATAATATATATAAGTAGAGGAGGATATCCTAATGGAAGCAAAAGCGGTTGCTAGAACAATCAGAATCGCACCTCGTAAAGTAAGATTAGTTCTTGACTTAATTAGAGGTAAAAATGCTGGAGAAGCTATTGCTATTTTAAAATTAACTAATAAAGCTTCATCACCAGTAATTGAAAAAGTATTAATGTCCGCTTTAGCAAATGCTGAACATAACTATGACATGAATACAGATGAATTAGTTGTTAAAGAAGCATATGCAAATGAAGGACCAACTTTAAAACGTTTCCGTCCACGTGCACAAGGTCGTGCAAGTGCAATCAACAAACGTACAAGCCACATTACAATCGTCGTAAGTGACGGTAAAGAAGAAGCTAAAGAAGCTTAATAACTATTTAAGGAGGGAATACTGTGGGTCAAAAAATTAATCCTATCGGACTTCGTGTTGGAGTTATCCGTGATTGGGAAGCTAAATGGTACGCTGAAAAAGATTTCGCTTCTTTATTACACGAAGATTTAAGAATCCGTAAATTCATTGATAACGAATTAAAAGAAGCGTCAGTTTCTCACGTTGACATTGAACGTGCTGCTAACCGTATTAACATCGCAATCCACACTGGTAAACCTGGTATGGTAATTGGTAAAGGCGGTTCAGAAATTGAAAAACTTCGTAATAAATTAAATAACTTAACTGATAAAAAAGTACACATCAACGTTGTGGAAATTAAAAAAGTTGATATAGATGCTCGTTTAGTAGCAGAAAATATCGCACGTCAATTAGAAAATCGTGCTTCATTCCGTCGTGTACAAAAACAAGCTATAACTAGAGCTATGAAACTTGGTGCAAAAGGTATCAAAACTCAAGTATCAGGTCGTTTAGGCGGAGCTGACATCGCTCGTGCTGAACAATATTCAGAAGGAACTGTTCCACTTCATACTTTACGTGCTGACATTGATTATGCACATGCTGAAGCAGACACTACTTATGGTAAATTAGGTGTTAAAGTATGGATTTATCGTGGTGAAGTTCTTCCTACTAAGAATACTAGTGAAGGAGGAAAATAATAATGTTACTACCAAAACGTGTTAAATATCGTCGTCAACATCGTCCAAAAACAACTGGTCGTTCTAAAGGCGGTAACTTTGTAACATTTGGTGAGTATGGTTTACAAGCTACAACAACTTCTTGGATCACATCTCGTCAAATCGAATCTGCTCGTATCGCTATGACACGTTACATGAAACGTGGCGGGAAAGTTTGGATTAAAATCTTCCCACATACGCCTTACACTAAAAAACCTTTAGAAGTACGTATGGGTGCTGGTAAAGGTGCTGTTGAAGGCTGGATCGCAGTTGTAAAACCAGGTCGTATTTTATTCGAAATCGCTGGTGTATCTGAAGATGTAGCTCGTGAAGCATTACGTTTAGCAAGTCACAAACTTCCAGTGAAAACTAAGTTTGTAAAACGTGAAGAATTGGGTGGTGAAACAAATGAAAGCTAAGGAAATTAGAGACTTAACCACTTCAGAAATCGAAGAACAAATCAAATCTTCAAAAGAAGAGCTTTTTAACCTACGCTTTCAGTTAGCTACAGGTCAATTAGAAGAAACTGCACGTATTCGTACAGTTAGAAAAACAATTGCACGTCTAAAAACTGTTGCTCGTGAAAGAGAAATTGAACAAAGTAAAGCTAATCAATAAAGTATAAGAAAGAGGAGGTTACAAAAGTGAGTGAAAGAAACGATCGTAAAGTTTATGTAGGTAAAGTTGTTTCTGATAAAATGGACAAAACAATTACTGTACTTGTTGAAACTTACAAAACACACAAATTATACGGTAAACGAGTAAAATACTCTAAAAAATATAAAACTCATGATGAAAACAATTCAGCTAAATTAGGAGATATTGTTAGAATTCAAGAAACTCGTCCTTTATCAGCATCGAAACGTTTCCGTTTAGTAGAAATTGTTGAAGAATCAGTAATTATTTAATACAAGATTAGAGATAAGGGAGGTTTAACTAATGATCCAACAAGAAACGCGTTTAAAAGTAGCAGACAACTCTGGTGCTCGTGAAGTACTTACAATCAAAGTATTAGGTGGATCTGGTCGCAAAACAGCGAACATTGGCGATATCATCGTATGTACTGTTAAAAATGCAACACCAGGTGGCGTTGTTAAAAAAGGCGACGTTGTGAAAGCTGTTGTTGTTAGAACTAAATCAGGCGTACGTCGTAACGATGGTTCTTATATCAAATTTGATGAAAATGCATGTGTCATTATTCGTGATGACAAAGGCCCACGTGGTACTCGTATCTTTGGTCCTGTTGCTCGTGAATTACGTGAAGGTAACTTCATGAAAATCGTATCATTAGCACCAGAAGTACTATAATTTATTAAAACCATAATATTTAAGGAGGTGCCCACATGCATATCAAAAAAGGTGACAACGTTAAAGTTATCGCAGGTAAAGATAAAGGTAAAGAAGGTAAAGTAATCGCTACTGAACCTAAAAAAGACCGCGTCGTTGTGGAAGGTGTTAACGTTATTAAAAAACACCAAAAACCAACTCAATTAAATCCTGAAGGTGGAATCTTAGAAACAGAGGCAGCAATCCATGTTTCTAACGTACAATTATTAGATCCTAAAACAAATGAACCTACTCGTGTTGGTTACAAATTTGTAGATGGTAAAAAAGTTCGTATCGCTAAAAAATCTGGCGAAGAAATCAAATCTAATAATTAATAACTAGTTGAAAGGAGGATCCACTTTGAACCGTTTAAAAGAAAGATACAATACTGAAGTTACTCAAAACTTAGTTAAAAAATTCAACTATAGTTCAGTAATGGAAGTACCAAAAATCGAAAAAATCGTTGTAAATATGGGTGTTGGTGATGCAGTTCAAAACTCTAAAGTGTTAGATAATGCTGTTGAAGAGTTAGAATTAATCACTGGACAAAAACCATTAATCACTAAAGCTAAAAAATCAGTTGCAACATTCCGTTTACGTGAAGGTATGCCAATCGGTGCAAAAGTAACACTTCGCGGAGAAAGAATGTATGAATTCTTAGATAAATTAATCGCAGTTTCATTACCTCGTGTACGTGACTTCCAAGGTGTTTCTAAAACAGCTTTCGATGGTCGTGGTAACTACACTTTAGGAATTAAAGAACAATTAATTTTCCCAGAAATCGATTATGATAAAGTAAGTAAAGTAAGAGGAATGGATATTGTTATCGTAACAACTGCTAACACTGACGAGGAAGCTCGTGAATTGTTAACAAACTTCGGTATGCCATTTCGTAAATAATCTCTAAAAGGAGGCTAATTAAGTGGCTAAAACTTCTATGGTTGCTAAGCAACAGAAAAAACAAAAATATGCAGTACGTGAATATACTCGTTGTGAACGCTGTGGTCGTCCACATTCTGTATATCGTAAATTTAAATTATGCCGTATTTGTTTCCGTGAATTAGCTTATAAAGGCCAAATTCCTGGCGTACGTAAAGCTAGCTGGTAAAATCAAAGAGTTTGAAAGGAGGCAACAATAAATGACTATGACAGATCCAATCGCAGATATGCTTACTCGTGTAAGAAACGCAAACATGGTGCGTCACGAGAAATTAGAATTACCTGCATCAAATATTAAAAAACAAATTGCTGAAATCTTAAAAAATGAAGGTTTCATTAAAAACGTAGAATACGTTGAAGATGATAAACAAGGTGTTATTCGTTTATTCTTAAAATATGGTCAAAACAATGAACGTGTTATCACAGGATTAAAACGTATCTCAAAACCAGGTTTACGTGTATATGCTAAAGCGAACGAAGTGCCTAAAGTATTAAATGGTTTAGGTATCGCATTAGTTTCAACTTCTGAAGGTGTCATCACTGATAAAGAAGCTAGAAAACGTAACGTTGGTGGAGAAATCATCGCATACGTTTGGTAATAATAAATAAGGAGGTGCCATAACATGAGTCGTGTTGGTAAGAAAATTATTGACATCCCTAGTGACGTTACAGTAACTTTTGACGGACAAACTGCTACTGTAAAAGGTCCTAAAGGTGAATTAACTAGAACTTTTGATGAAAGAATGACTTTTAAACAAGATGAAAACACTCTAGAAGTTGTAAGACCTACTGATTCTAAAGAAGATAGAACAGTTCACGGTACAACTCGTGCGTTATTAAATAATATGGTACAAGGTGTTTCTCAAGGTTTTGTAAAAACTCTTGAACTTGTTGGTGTAGGTTACCGTGCTCAAATGCAAGGTAATGACTTAGTATTAAACGTTGGTTACTCTCATCCTGTTGAAATTAAAGCTGAAGATGGCATTACTTTCGCAGTAGAGAAAAATACAACTGTTACAGTATCTGGTGTATCTAAAGAACAAGTTGGAGCTATCGCTTCTAATATTCGTTCAGTAAGACCTCCAGAACCTTATAAAGGAAAAGGTATTCGTTACCAAGGTGAATATGTTCGCCGTAAAGAAGGTAAAACTGGTAAATAATAGATAACTCTCTAAAGAAAGGAGTAATACAATGATCAGTAAAATTGATAAAAACAAAGTGCGTTTGAAAAGACATGCTCGTGTGCGTACTAAATTATCAGGTACATCTGAAAAACCACGTTTAAATGTATATCGTTCAAACAAACACATTTACGCACAAATTATTGATGATGCTAAAGGTGAAACTTTAGTACAAGCTTCATCTCAAGATAAAGATATCGCTAGTGATTCTACTTCTAAAGTTGATTTATCAACTAAAGTTGGTGAAGTAATCGCTAAAAAAGCTTCAGATAAAGGTATCAAAGAAATCGTATTTGATCGTGGTGGTTATTTATATCATGGTCGCGTTAAAGCGTTAGCTGAAGCTGCGAGAGAAAACGGATTAGAATTTTAATTTAAAGGAGGGACAAATACATGGCTCGTAGAGAAGAAGAAACGAAAGAATTTGAAGAACGCGTTGTTACAATTAATCGTGTTGCTAAAGTTGTTAAAGGTGGACGTCGTTTCCGTTTCACTGCATTAGTAGTAGTAGGAGATAAAAATGGTCGTGTAGGTTTCGGTACTGGTAAAGCTCAAGAGGTACCAGAAGCTATTAAAAAAGCTGTAGAAGCAGCTAAAAAAGATTTAGTAGTAGTTCCACGTGTAGAAGGAACAACTCCTCACACTATCACTGGCCGTTATGGTTCTGGTAGCGTATTTATGAAACCAGCTGCACCTGGTACAGGAGTTATCGCTGGTGGTCCAGTACGTGCCGTATTAGAATTAGCAGGTATCACTGATATCTTAAGTAAATCATTAGGTTCAAATACACCTATCAACATGGTACGTGCGACATTAAATGGTTTACAAAACCTTAAAAACGCTGAAGATGTTGCGAAATTACGTGGCAAATCAGTAGAAGAATTATATAATTAAGGAGGGAAAATAAATAATGGCTAAATTACAAATTACCCTCACTCGTAGTGTTATTGGTCGTCCTGAAACACAACGTAAAACTGTTGAAGCGTTAGGTCTTAAAAAGACTAATAGTTCAGTAGTTGTTGAAGATAACCCTGCAATTCGTGGGCAAATCAACAAAGTTAAACACTTATTAACAGTTGAAGAAAAATAATTAAGGAGGTGCCTAAATAATGAAATTACATGAGTTAAAATCAGCTGAAGGTTCACGTCGTGTACGTAACCGTGTAGGTCGTGGTGCTGGTTCAGGTAATGGTAAAACTAGTGCTCGCGGTCAAAAAGGTCAAAAAGCACGTTCAGGTGGTAGCGTAAGACCAGGATTTGAAGGTGGACAATTACCTTTATTCCGTCGTTTACCAAAACGAGGTTTCACTAACATTAATCGTAAAGAATATGCTATTGTTAATTTAGACCAACTTAATCAATTTGAAGATGGTACTGAAGTAACTCCAGCTTTATTAGTTGAAACTGGTGTGGTTAAGAATGAAAAATCTGGTATTAAAGTACTAGGCAACGGTTCACTTGATAAAAAATTGACAGTGAAAGCTCACAAATTCTCAGCTTCAGCGGTTGAAGCTATCGATGCTAAAGGTGGAGCACACGAGGTGATCTAATGTTTCAAACGTTTATGAGCTTCTTTAAAACTAAAGAAGTTCGAAACAAGATTTTCTTCACATTAGCAATGTTAGTAATATTCAAAATAGGAACTTATATTCCGGCTCCTGGAGTTAATCCTGAGCCTTTTGAACAGCAAGGTTCTGATCAAGGTGTCGCTGCTCTTCTTAATACGTTTGGTGGCGGAGCCTTAAAGAACTTTTCTATCTTTGCTATGGGTATAATGCCGTACATCACTGCTTCTATCGTAATGCAATTATTACAAATGGACATTGTCCCTAAATTTACTGAATGGGCTAAACAAGGTGAAGTAGGTAAAAGAAAACTTAGCAATGTAACACGTTATTTCGCTATTATATTGGCATTTATACAATCAATTGGTATGGCATTTCAATTTAATAACTATTTAGGCGGTAAATTGATTATTCATCAATCTGTCATGAGTTATTTATTGATTGCTGTAGTTTTAACAACTGGAACTGCATTTTTAATTTGGCTTGGTGATCAAATTACACAATTTGGTGTAGGTAATGGTATTTCAATCATTATCTTTGCAGGTATTTTATCGACGTTGCCATCATCAATTATCCAATTTGTGCAACAAGCATTTGTTGGTAATGACGATACAACGTTAGCATGGTTAAAAGTTATTGGTTTAATTGTTGGATTAATTTTATTAACAATTGGAGCGATTTATGTATTGGAAGCGAAACGTAAAATTCCAATTCAATATGCTAAAAAACAATCTGCACAACGTTTAGGATCACAAGCAACATATCTACCTTTAAAAGTAAACTCTGCAGGGGTTATTCCAGTCATCTTTGCGATGGCATTCTTCTTATTGCCAAGAACATTAACATTGTTCTTCCCTAAAGCTGATTGGGCGCAAAATATTGCAGAATATGCTAACCCTTCAAACACTTATGGTATGATTGTTTATGTCATATTAATTATTGCATTTGCATATTTTTATGCTTTTGTTCAAGTTAATCCTGAAAAAATGGCTGATAACTTGAAAAAACAAGGTAGTTATGTACCAGGAATTAGACCTGGGGAACAAACAAAAAAATATATTACTAAAGTACTTTATCGCTTAACTTTTGTAGGCTCTATTTTCTTAGCAGTTATTGCTATTCTTCCAATTATAGCGACAAAATTTATGAATTTACCTCAATCAATTCAAATTGGTGGTACAAGTTTATTAATCGTTATTGGTGTAGCAATTGAAACTATGAAATCACTTGAAGCACAAGTGAGTCAAAAAGAATATAAAGGCTTTGGTGGTAGATAATTTGTAGGAGGGCAATTTATGAATATCATTTTAATGGGTTTACCTGGAGCTGGTAAAGGTACTCAAGCGAGTGAAATTGTTAAGAAATTCCCAATACCACATATATCTACTGGTGACATGTTCAGAAAAGCGATTAAAGATGAAACTGATTTAGGTAAAGAAGCTAAATCATACATGGATCGTGGAGAATTAGTCCCTGATGAAGTTACTGTAGGTATCGTTAAAGAAAGAATTTCTGAAGACGATGCAAAAAAAGGTTTCTTATTAGATGGATTCCCTAGAACGATTGAGCAAGCTGAGGCATTAAACAACATTATGTCTGAGCTTGACAGAAATATTGATGCTGTTATCAATATTGAAGTTCCTGAGGAAGAGCTAATGAATCGTCTTACAGGTCGTCGTATCTGTGAGAAATGTGGTACAACTTATCATCTTGTATTTAATCCTCCAAAGGTTGATGGTGTTTGTGATATCGATGGTGGAAAACTTTATCAACGTAAAGATGATAATCCAGAAACAGTATCTAATCGTTTAAGCGTTAATGTTAAACAATCTAAGCCAATTTTAGAGTATTACGATGAAAAAGGCGTATTGAAAAATATTGATGGCGCGAAAGATATTGACGAAGTAACCAAAGATGTCATTGATATCTTAGATCAATTAAAATAGATCAACTAATGTGCGATCTAGATTTATGTGAACTTTGATTAGGTTTCTCTGGCAAGAATTTATTTTTTGAGTGTCGTATGACGATCATAATTCCCGCATTTTGTTAAACTTATAATAACTATTCACTATATTAGATTCGTATCGTTGAAGTTGTCTATTGACGATTACCTTACTATTGTAAAAAGGGGGAAGTTAATCAATGGCGAAACAAGATGTAATAGAATTAGAAGGTACAGTACTTGATACTTTACCAAATGCTATGTTTAAAGTAGAATTAGAAAATGGTCATGAAATTTTAGCACATGTAAGTGGTAAAATTAGAATGAATTATATTCGTATTCTACCTGGCGACAAAGTAACAGTAGAAATGTCTCCGTATGATTTATCACGCGGTAGAATTACGTATCGTTATAAATAATCGTCACTCCATAATATAGGGAGGTATAAAAATGAAAGTAAGACCATCAGTAAAACCTATTTGCGAAAAATGTAAAGTCATTAAACGTAAAGGTAAAGTTATGGTAATTTGTGACAATCCTAAGCACAAACAAAGACAAGGTTAATAAAAGAGAGGTGTAAAAATATATGGCACGTATTGCAGGAGTAGATATTCCACGTGAAAAACGCGTAGTTATTTCATTAACTTACGTATATGGTATCGGTACTTCAACAGCTAAAAAAATTGTTGAAGAAGCTAACGTATCAGCTGATACACGTGTAAAAGATTTAACAGATGACGAATTAGGTCGTATCCGTGAAGTAGTTGACGGTTATAAAGTAGAAGGTGACTTACGCCGTGAACAAAACTTAAACATTAAACGTTTAATGGAAATTTCATCATACCGTGGTATTCGCCACCGTCGTGGTTTACCAGTTCGTGGTCAAAAAACTAAAAACAATGCTCGTACTCGTAAAGGCCCAGTTAAAACTGTAGCTAATAAGAAAAAATAATAGGTAAAGGAGGCAAAATATAAATGGCACGTAAACAAGTATCTCGTAAACGTAGAGTTAAAAAGAATATTGAAAATGGTGTAGCACACATCCGTTCAACATTCAACAATACAATCGTAACTATCACTGATGAATTTGGTAATGCTTTATCTTGGTCATCAGCTGGTGCATTAGGTTTCAAAGGATCAAAAAAATCAACACCATTCGCTGCTCAAATGGCATCTGAAACTGCTTCAAAATCAGCAATGGAACATGGTTTGAAAACTGTTGAAGTAACAGTAAAAGGACCTGGACCAGGTCGTGAATCAGCGATTCGTGCATTACAATCAGCTGGTTTAGAAGTAACAGCAATCAGAGACGTTACTCCAGTACCTCACAACGGTTGTCGTCCACCAAAACGTCGTCGCGTATAATTTTTATTGATTGTTATGATTACAAATCACTGAGCGAAACAATTTTAAAATTAATTCGACGTTATTAAGGAGGATTTTGTAAATGATAGAAATTGAAAAACCTAGAATTGAGACAATTGAAATTAGTGAAGATGCTAAATTCGGTAAGTTCGTTGTTGAACCACTTGAACGTGGCTACGGTACTACACTAGGAAACTCCTTACGTCGTATCCTACTATCTTCATTACCAGGTGCAGCGGTTAAGTACATCGAAATTGAAGGTGTTTTACACGAATTTTCAGCTATAGACAATGTTGTTGAAGATGTTTCTACAATTATTATGAACATCAAAAAATTAGCATTGAAAATCTATTCTGAAGAAGATAAAACATTAGAAATTGATGTGAGAGATGAAGGCGAAGTAACAGCAAGTGATATTACTCACGATAGTGATGTTGAAGTTCTAAATCCAGAACTTAAAATTGCGACAGTGTCTAAAGGTGGACATTTAAAAATTCGTCTTGTTGCTAATAAGGGTAGAGGTTACGCATTAGCAGAACAAAATAATACTAGTGATTTACCAATTGGTGTAATTCCTGTAGATTCACTATATTCACCTGTTGAACGTGTAAACTATACAGTTGAAAATACACGTGTAGGTCAAAGTAGTGATTTTGATAAATTAACTTTAGATGTTTGGACTAATGGTTCAATTACTCCACAAGAGTCTGTTTCATTAGCTGCTAAAATTATGACTGAACATTTAAATATTTTCGTTGGTCTTACAGATGAAGCGCAAAATGCTGAAATCATGATTGAAAAAGAAGAAGATCAAAAAGAAAAAGTACTTGAAATGTCTATCGAAGAATTAGACTTATCAGTACGTTCATACAACTGTTTAAAACGTGCAGGTATCAATTCTGTTCAAGAATTAGCTGACAAGTCTGAAGCTGATATGATGAAAGTGCGTAATTTAGGTCGTAAATCTCTTGAAGAAGTTAAATATAAATTAGAAGATTTAGGATTAGGTTTAAGAAAAGAAGATTAATAGGTTAAAGGAGGTTAACTCATGGGTTACAGAAAATTAGGTCGTACTTCTGATCAACGTAAAGCTATGTTACGTGACTTAGCTACATCACTTATCGTAAGTGAACGTATTGAAACTACAGAAGCTCGTGCAAAAGAAGTTCGTAGTGTTGTTGAGAAATTAATCACTTTAGGTAAAAAAGGTGACTTAGCATCTCGTCGTAATGCTGCAAAAACATTACGTAATGTTGAAATCTTAAATGAAGATGAAACTACACAAACTGCACTTCAAAAATTATTTGGTGAAATTGCTGAACGTTATGCAGAACGTCAAGGTGGATATACTCGTATTCTTAAAGTAGGTCCTCGTCGTGGTGACGGTGCTGAATCAGTTATCATCGAATTAGTAGATTAATTTTATATATAAATACACTAACTACTTGTATTTAAAGCAAATGAGTGCAACGATAATGTTTGCCACATACAAATATTGTCTAGCTCAGAGTACCCCATCAACTAAATACTAATATAAAGCGTGAACTCAACTAAAATGTGATGGGGTGCGCGCTTTTTTAATTTTAATGAATCTATACTGATTAAAAAGAGTCGTGCTTTTGAGGCATGACTCTTTTTATATATGAAAGACATTTACTCATGTACATCTAGTTTTTATTCATGTAAACTATTGTAGTAACTATTAATAAAGGAGGAAGGCTGTGAAAACTGATAATAACAATATCATCGAACTTAAACATGTACATTTTCAATATCAAAACGATGCGGCCTTCACTTTAGAAGATGTGTCATTTAATATACCAAAACATCAATGGACATCCATTGTAGGACATAATGGTTCAGGGAAATCTACAATTGCAAAACTTATAGTAGGTATAGAACAAGCAACTGAAGGAGAAATTTTTTATAACAATCATTTAGTTACTCCTGATTATTTAAGAGAGGTTAGACGCCATATTGGTATTGTCTTTCAAAATCCAGAAAATCAATTTGTAGGTTCAATTGTGGAATATGATGTAGCTTTTGGACTCGAGAATCACGCAGTATCTCATGACAAAATGAAAGCAATCGTCATTCAATCTTTAGATAATGTAGATATGAAAGAATATATGGAATATGAACCACATTCTTTATCGGGAGGCCAAAAGCAACGCGTGGCTATTGCAGGAGTCTTAGCACTAAGTCCAGATGTCATCATTCTTGATGAAGCAACCTCTATGTTAGATCCCCAAGGTAAACAGTCTTTACTTTCATTAATTAAACAAGTTAAACAAGAAAAAAATTTAACGATTATTTCTATTACTCATGATTTAAGTGAAGCGTTAGAAAGCGATCATGTCGTCATTATGAATAAAGGCAAAGTTTACAAAGAAGGTAAGCCAAACTTTATTTTTTTAAATACACAGTATTTAGTAGAGATTGGCTTAGATTTACCATTTGCAATGAAAATGAATCAAAAGCTAGGCTTTAAAGATGAATTCACTACATATGAAGGGCTGGTTGATAAATTATGACCATTCAATTTAATCATGTTTCATATATTTATCAAAAAGGCACTCCTTATGAATATCAAGCCTTAAATGATATCAATCTCAAAATTGAGCAAGGTAAATACTATGCGATTGTTGGTCAAACAGGAAGTGGTAAATCCACACTCATCCAACATTTTAATGGGCTATTAAAACCAACAAAAGGTAGTATTACGTTTGATAATAAGGAGATTACTCATAAAACAAAAGACAAGCATCTACGAGAATTAAGACAACAAGTAGGTTTGGTTTTTCAATTTCCTGAATCACAATTGTTTGAAGATAGTGTGGAAAGAGAAGTAGCATTTGGTCCTAAAAATTTTAAGATGAATGTGGAACAAGTTAAGTCTTATGCGTATCAGTTACTCTTAGATTTAGGTTTTGATCATCATATTATGGAACAATCGCCATTTGAAATGTCAGGTGGTCAGATGCGTAAAATTGCATTAGTTTCTATCCTTGCAATGAAACCGAATATAATTATTCTTGATGAGCCTACTGCTGGACTTGACCCAAAAAGTCGTCAGCAAGTGATGGAATTAATAAAATCAATTCAAGTCAATCATCATAAAACAGTCATATTAGTGTCACACGATATGAATGATGTGGCGCGATATGCAGAAGAAATCATTGTAATGAGACAAGGGAAAGTAATAGAACAGTGCTCTCCTAAATCATTATTCAGACAACACAAAAAACTGAAAGATTGGCATATTGCATTGCCTGATGTAGTACAACTGCAATATGATTTTGAAGATAAATATCAAACCATGTTTAATGATATTGCCTTAAATGAAGATGAGTTTGTAACATTGTATCAGGAGTGGCAAGAACATGAAAAATAAACTTATTATAGGACGTTATTTACCTAATAACTCTGTGATACATCGTCTTGATCCTAGAGCAAAGTTAATTTTTGTATTTGTATTTATTATTTTTATCTTTTTTGCTCATTCTTTTGCTACATTCGCTTGGGTAATATTATTAATTCTATGTTTTATGAAAATGGCTAAAATTCAATTTTGGTTTTTAATTAAAGGATTAACACCGATATTTTTCTTCTTAATCTTTACGTTTGTAATGCACATATTCTTTACTCACGGCGGGACTACGCTATTAGAAATAGGTTTTATTAAAATTGATAGTACAGGGGTATTAGAAGGTATTTTTATTTCTTTAAGATTAATAACGATTGTTATGGTTGCGACAATTATGACATTATCAACAAGTCCAATTGACTTGACTGATGCTTTTGAAAAGTTAATGGCCCCATTGAAACTATTTAAAATTCCTGTGCATCAATTAAGTATGATTATGTCAATTGCTTTAAGGTTTATTCCAACATTGATGGATGAATTAGATAAAATTATCCTTGCTCAAAAATCAAGAGGTTCTGAAATCAGTTCGGGGAGTTTAATGACAAGAATTAAAGCTTTCATCCCATTAATGATACCGCTATTTATTTCTGCCTTTCAAAGAGCTGATGAATTAGCCATTGCAATGGAAGTTAGAGGATATGATGCTAATGTACAACGTACAAGTTATCGTAAGTTGTCATGGCATAAGAGAGATACTTTGAGTCTATTCAGTCTGATACCTATTGGAATGATATTATTTATATTAAAATATATGGGAGTGTAAGACATTGCGCATACTAGTAAATATTGCGTATCAAGGACATGGATTTCTTGGTTTTCAAATTCAACAACAAGGTAGAACTGTTCAACAACAATTTGAAAAAATTTTAAAACGTATGCATCGCCGACATGTGCGTATACATCCATCAAGTCGCACAGATCGTGGTGTGCATGCTTATGAACAGTATTTTCATTTTGACACAGAATTGAATATTGAGCCTAAACAATGGAAATATGCGATGAATAGTGCGTTACCTGAGGATATTTACGTGAATAGTGTAAAACAAGTAGATGACACGTTTCATTGTCGTTATGATTGTGTAGGTAAGAGATATCGCTATAAAGTGTATCAAGCGGAACATCGCAATCCATTTGAAAGTGGTCTTAAGACATTTATAAAAGATGACTTAGATTTAGATAAGATGAATGAAGCGGCTAAACACTTTATTGGAACTCATGATTTTACTGGATTTTGTTCACAAAAGACTGAAGTTGAAAGTAAAGAACGTACACTATACCAAAGTGAAGTTGTAAAAACGGACGAAGGTTTTGACTATATCGTCACAGGTTCTGGTTTCTTATATAATATGGTGCGTGTACTTGTAGCTTTTTTAGTAGAAGTAGGTAAAGGGAAGCGACAACCTAACGAAGTTCCTGAGCTGCTTAAAGCTAAAAATAGAGATAATGTGCCTTTTACAGCACCCGCTGAAGGATTATATCTTGAAAAGATATATTTAGATCCAGAAGCACTTAAAAATGACTTTGGTGAGGATGTAAAAATACATTATAAAAAATCATTACAAAATGACTAATATGCATTGACAAATGGGTTTATAAAATATAAGATAGTTAACGGTATTGTTTTATATCATCCCACGATAAGCCCCGGAAACTTATTGTGTTACAAGATATATAAGCAGATTAGACAGGAATAAAATAAATGAACATTACGCTTTGAAATCGTAACAGAATGACCTAGATTGCAGGCCTCGTTCGTAGGTTCGACTGCGATGAGTACCTGTAATCTAAGACGAAGCATTTATTTTTAGGAGGATAATTATTATGCGTCAAACATTTATGGCAAATGAATCAAACATTGAGCGCAAATGGTATGTTATCGATGCTGAAGGCCAAACATTAGGTCGTTTATCATCAGAAGTAGCATCTATCTTACGCGGTAAAAATAAAGTAACTTATACACCACACGTTGATACTGGTGACTATGTAATCATCATCAACGCTGAAAAAATCGAATTAACTGGTAAAAAAGAACAAGATAAAGTTTACTACCGTCATTCAAATCACCCAGGTGGTATTAAATCAGTGACTGCTGGTGAATTAAAACGTAATAACCCTGCTCGTTTACTTGAAACTTCTATCAAAGGAATGTTACCAAGTTCACGTTTAGGTGAAAAACAAGGTAAAAAATTATTTGTATATAGTGGCGCTGAACACCCACACGCTGCACAACAACCAGAAAACTACGAATTACGTGGTTAATTAGAAGGAGGAAATTACATTGGCACAAGTTGAATATAGAGGCACAGGCCGTCGTAAAAACTCAGTAGCACGTGTACGTTTAGTACCAGGTGAAGGTAATATCACTGTTAACGATCGTGACGTACGCGAATACTTACCATTCGAATCATTAATCTTAGACTTAAACCAACCATTCGATGTTACAGAAACTAAAGGTAACTATGATGTATTAGTTAACGTATACGGTGGTGGTTTCACTGGACAAGCTCAAGCTATCCGTCATGGTATCGCTCGTGCATTATTAGAAGCTGATCCAGAATACAGAGGTTCTTTAAAACGCGCAGGTTTATTAACTCGTGACCCACGTATGAAAGAACGTAAAAAACCAGGTCTTAAAAAAGCACGTCGTTCTCCACAATTCTCAAAACGTTAATATTGGAATTGTTGCAAACTTGTTTGCTTACAAGTTCAGTATGCAAATTGCGTCAGCAATTTGTGTTCCATTAGAACGATTAAAGCACTTCTCAACTTTGAGAAGTGCTTTTTTATACATAGGAAAAACTAATGGAGCAATAGTCATATTTAATACAGTTATCGACTACTTAACATGTTAAAAACGTCTAAGACAGATGTCTTAGGCTGATATATCTTTTTATTTTTTCATCACTTCTTCAACAACTTCGGTCATATCACTGTGAATAACTAAATTAGCTTTCCTATCATATGGTGTAGCGTCTCTATTAATAATTACAAGATTGTCTCCTGTAAAGTTAGAAATAAAGCCAGCAGCAGGTTGTACGACCAAGGATGAACCTAACACAATGACAGTATCTGCTTTTTGGATTTTATCTAATGCTCTAAAGACAGTAGGCTGATCGAGCATTTCACCGTATAATACGATATCAGGGCGAATGACATCACCGCAGTTCTCACAATATCTTAATTTGTGTTCCATAACATATGATTTCGTATATTCTTTTCCACAATTGATGCAATAAAAGCGATTCAGTGTACCATGAATTTCATCAATATGTTCACTTCCAGCATCTTCATGTAACCCATCGATATTTTGGGTAATCACACCTAAAGATTTGCCTTCTTTTTCTAACTCTGCAATCCATTCATGGACGATATTAGGTTTTTTATCTGCTACTAGTAGTCGTTTATGATAAAAGTCGATAAAGCTTTCTTTATTATCATTTAAATGATCAATACTTAATAAATATTCAGGTGAATAACCCTCTTTTGAAATTTCATCAAATAATCCACCCATGGAACGAAAATCAGGTATACCACTTGCAACCGATACACCTGCACCAGTAAAAAATACAATTTTGTTTGATTTATCAACAATTTCTTTTAATTTTTCAATTTTATTACTCAATCTGAGCACCTCGTTTATAATAATGACTAATATAACTTTTTTAAAATGAATTTTATACTATTATTACAACATATTTTTACCTTTATTTTCTAGTTTTAAAACAAGTAATAGTATAGAATGAAATTGCGCTTAAAATCTTTATGAGATATATGTGTTCATTTTATATGGACATGTTTAATAAAATAAGTTGGATGTGAGAATTTGAATGAATAAATACGATCGTTTAGAAGAAATTACTAAACTCGTAAATCAAAAAGGAACAGTTAGGACAAATGAAATCGTTGAGGATCTTAATGTATCTGACATGACAGTACGTCGTGATTTAGCTGAACTAGAAGAAAAAGGATTACTAACTAAAATACATGGTGGTGCACGTAGTAATTCAGCTTTTCAAATTAAAGAAAAGTCTCATCAAGAAAAGCACACAGAGAATATTGAAGAAAAACGTGCTGTCGCAAGGAAAGCTGTTAACTTAATTGAAGAAAACGATACGATTTTTTTAGGACCTGGAACAACAATCGAGTTACTAGCTCAATTAATAGAACGAGAGTCATTAACTGTGATTACGAATTGTTTTCCAGTATTTCAAATATTATTTGAAAAGCGTTCGCTAAATTTTAAAGTTTACTTATTAGGTGGAGAAATGAGAGAACTTACTGAATCATTTGTAGGTGAAATGACAAATACGCTCCTTAAAACAAAACGATTTAGTAAAATGTTTTTTAGTTGTAATGGAGTAAAAGATGCAGATGTACTCACTTCTACAATTGACGAAGCGTATACACAACAACTTGCACTTCATCGTTCACTTGAAAAATACTTATTAATTGATACTTCAAAAATTGGAAAAGAAGATTTTACTCAATTATGTCATTTAGAAGATTTAACGGCAGTAGTTGTAGATAAAAATGATGAAGATAATGTACAAAAATTAAAAGCTTACACAGAAGTGATACATTAATTGAATGATACCAAGATTGTTTATTTAAACAATCTTGGTATTTTTTTAGATAATTGAATGCAATTAAACATAAAAATAAAATATTTTGTTTAAAAAATGAAACTTCAAACAATATTCGAACATTTATTGTTGATTATTTGTTTATTTATGTTTATAATTTAGGTGTAAAGATTTGAAAGCGCTTTTTCAAACACATGTGTTTAATTATCTTATTTTCAAAGGAGAATCATTATGACAATTTTTATTGGTTCAGATGTCGCTGGTCAACGTCTTAAAGATGTTATAAAAACATTTTTAAAAGAAAATAACCATGATGTAGTAGATGTAACAGAAGGAAAAGAATTAGACTTTGTTGATTCAACATTAGCAGTTGTACACGAAGTACAAAAGAACGATGATAATTTAGGAATTGCAGTGGATGCTTATGGCGCAGGTAGTTTTATTGTCGCTACAAAAGTAAAAGGAATGATTGCTGCTGAAGTATCAGATGAACGTTCAGCATATATGACACGTAGTCATAACAATGCACGCATGATTACAATGGGTTCTGAAATTGTAGGCGATACATTAGCAAAAAATATTGCTAAAGAATTTGTAAATGGACACTATGATGGCGGACGTCACCAAATCCGTGTAGATATGTTAAATAAAATGTGCTAATTGGAGGAATAAATAATGAAAATTGCTATAGGTTGCGATCACATTGTAACTGATACAAAAATGGAAGTTTCACAACATTTAAAAGCTCAAGGACACGAAGTTATTGATGTAGGTACGTATGATTTTACACGTACACATTATCCTATCTTCGGTAAAAAAGTAGGAGAAAAAGTTGCTAGTGGAGAAGCAGACTTAGGCGTATGTATCTGCGGTACTGGTGTTGGTATTAGTAATGCAGCAAACAAAGTCCCAGGGGTAAGAACAGCATTAGTACGTGATATGACATCAGCACTTTATTCAAAAGAAGAATTAAATGCTAATGTTGTTAGTTTCGGCGGTAAAGTAGCAGGCGAATTATTTATTTTCGATATCGTTGATGCATTTATCGAAGCAGAATACAAACCTACTGAAGAAAATAAAAAATTAATTGCTAAAATTAATCATTTAGAAGCACATAATGATAATCAATCTAATCCTCACTTCTTTGATGAATTCTTAGAAAAATGGGACAAAGGTGAATATCACGATTAAGGAAGATGTGAAATGATTCTAACATTAACTTTAAATCCTTCAGTTGATATTTCTTACCCATTAGAACAGTTTCATCTAGATACTGTGAATAGAGTTAAAAAAACGAGTAAAACTGCTGGAGGAAAAGGATTAAATGTAACACGTGTATTATCAGAATTTGGCGAAAATGTATTAGCAAGTGGCTTTTTAGGTGGCGCATTGGGTCAATTTATTGAAGAACAATTAACGGATGCTCAAATTGAACAGTCTTTCTTCAAAATAAAAGGAGAAACACGAAATTGTATCGCTATTCTACATGAAGGACAACAAACTGAAATACTTGAACAAGGACCAACTATTGGCAAGGAAGAAGCAGAGAGCTATAAAACACATCTTTTAGAACTATTTAAAAGAGCTAATGTTATAGCGATGTCTGGAAGTTTACCTAAAGGTCTTAATACAAATTACTACGCTGATATTGTGAAATTAGCAAATAAACAAGGTCTACCTACGATTGTAGATAGTTCTGGTCAATCATTAATGGATGTATTGTTGAGCGAAAGTAAGCCTTCAGTGATAAAACCTAATATTGATGAATTATCTCAATTATTACACACTACTGTCACTACAGATATCGATAGTTTAAAAGAAGCGGTTACTCAACCCATTTTCAAAGGTATTGAATGGATTATTGTTTCTTTAGGTGGCGATGGCGCTTTCGCTAAACATCATCAAACATTTTATAAAGTAAACATTCCCAAAATAGAAGTTGTTAATCCTGTAGGGTCTGGTGATTCTACAGTGGCAGGTATTGCATCAGGTCTTGTTCATCAACAATCCGATGAAGATTTACTGAAAAAAGCTAATGCATTTGGAATGTTAAATGCAATGGAGCATCAAACAGGTCATATCAATGTAGATAAATTTAAAGAACTATTCAAACAAATTGAAGTTATAGAGGTGTAATTCATGACAAAATCACAACAAAAACTAGCATCAATCGAACAATTAAGTAATCAAGATGGGATTATTTCAGCTTTAGCATTTGATCAACGTGGGGCATTAAAAAGAATGATGGCTGAACATCAAACAGAACCTCCTACAGTTGAACAAATCGAACAATTAAAAGTACTTGTATCAGAAGAGTTAACACAATATGCATCTTCTATTCTTTTAGATCCTGAATATGGCTTACCTGCTTCTGATGCACGTAATAAAGAGTGTGGTTTATTACTTGCATATGAAAAAACTGGATATGACGTGAATGCAAAAGGTCGTTTACCAGATTGCTTAGTAGAATGGTCTGCTAAACGTTTAAAAGAACAGGGGGCCAATGCAGTTAAATTCTTACTTTATTATGATGTAGATGATTCAGAAGAGATTAACATTCAAAAGAAAGCTTATATTGAACGAATTGGTTCAGAATGTGTTGCTGAAGACATTCCATTTTTCTTAGAAGTGTTAACTTATGATGATAATATTCCAGATAATAAAAGTGCTGAATTTGCAAAAGTAAAACCTCGTAAAGTAAATGAAGCAATGAAGTTATTCTCTGAAGATCGATTCAATGTTGACGTGCTTAAAGTTGAAGTACCCGTAAATATGAATTTTGTCGAAGGATTTACAGAGGGTGAAGTTGTATACACAAAAGAAGAAGCAGCACAACATTTCCGTGATCAAGAAGCAGCGACACATTTACCTTATATTTATTTAAGTGCTGGTGTATCAGCTGAATTATTCCAAGACACATTAACATTTGCACATGATGCAGGTGCACATTTCAATGGCGTGTTATGTGGACGTGCGACATGGTCTGGTGCAGTTAAAGTTTATATTGAACAAGGAGAACAAGCTGCAAGAGAATGGTTACGTACAACTGGTTATAAAAACATTGATGATTTAAATAAAGTACTAAAAACAACTGCAACATCTTGGAAAGCAAAATAACTTAGGGGAGGTTATTCATATGAACAGAGAAGAAGTACAATTACTTGGTTTTGAAATTGTCGCATATGCAGGAGATGCACGTTCAAAATTATTAGAAGCATTAAACGCTGCTAATGAAGGTGATTTTGATAAAGCTGAACAACTTACGGAGGAAGCAAATGAATGTATTGCAAATGCACATAAAGCTCAAACAAACTTATTAGCTCAAGAAGCGCAAGGTGATGACATTGCATTTAGTATTACAATGATTCACGGTCAAGACCATTTAATGACAACGTTATTATTAAAAGATTTAATGAAGCATTTAATTGAATTATACAAAAAAGGGAGCTGACCCCTATGAATAAGTTAATAGCATGGATAGAAAAAGGAAAGCCGTTCTTTGAAAAAATATCTCGTAATATTTATTTAAGAGCGATTCGTGATGGATTTATTGCAGCAATTCCAATTATCTTGTTCTCAAGTATATTTATTTTAATCACATATGTACCTAACGTGTTTGGCTTTACTTGGAGTAAAACGATGGAAGGTATATTGATGAAACCATATAACTATACCATGGGAATAGTTGGTTTGATTGTAGCTGGAACAACAGCTAAGTCTTTAACCGATTCCTACAACAGGAAATTAGATAAAACCAATCAAATTAACTTTATTTCTACAATGATGGCTGCGATGAGTGGATTTTTATTCTTAGCAGCAGATCCTATTAAAGAGGGTGGATTTTTAAGTGCATTTATGGGCACAAAAGGATTATTAACAGCTTTTATTTCAGCCTTTATTACCGTAATTGTTTATAATTTCTTTATTAAAAGAAATATTACAATAAAAATGCCTAAAGAAGTACCACCAAATATTTCTCAGGTATTTAAAGATATCTTCCCGTTGTCAGCGGTTATTATCATTATTTATGCATTAGATTTATTATCAAGAACATTTATTCATACAAATGTAGCGAACGCCGTATTAAAAATCTTTGAACCATTATTTACTGCGGCAGATGGCTGGATTGGTGTCACACTTATCTTCGGTGCTTTCGCATTCTTCTGGTTTGTAGGTATACATGGTCCATCTATTGTTGAACCAGCAATCGCTGCAATTACTTATGCAAATCTTGAAACAAACTTAAATTTGATTCAAGCAGGAGAACATGCAGATAAAATTATTACACCTGGTACACAAATGTTCGTTGCAACTATGGGGGGTACCGGTGCTACATTAGTCGTTCCATTTATGTTTATGTGGTTAACTAAATCAAAAAGAAATAAAGCCATTGGTAGAGCATCAGTTGTACCAACATTCTTTGGAGTAAATGAACCAATTTTATTTGGTGCACCACTCGTATTAAACCCAGTATTTTTCATACCATTTATTTTTGCACCAATAGTAAACGTATGGATCTTTAAATTCTTTGTTGATGTACTTAAAATGAATAGTTTTAGCATCTTCTTACCATGGACGACACCAGGGCCTCTTGGTATTGTGATGGGTACAGGATTTGCATTTTGGTCATTTGTGTTAGCAATTGTATTAATCGTAGTTGACGTTATGATTTATTATCCATTTTTAAAAGTATATGATGAACAAATTCTTGAAGAAGAACGAGGTAACAAAGAAGTAAATAATGAATTAAAAGAAAAAGTATCCGCAAACTTTGATACGAAAAAAGCAGATGCAATTTTAGCAACTGCTGGTGCAAATGAAGCGACAACAACTGAACCAGCACCTTCCGATGAGGAAGTATCGGCTAAAGAGTCATCAAATTCAATTAACGAACAAACTAACGTTTTAGTCTTATGTGCCGGTGGCGGTACAAGTGGATTACTTGCAAATGCGTTAAACAAGGCTGCTGAAGAATATCAGGTACCTGTAAAAGCGGCAGCTGGTGGTTATGGTGCACATATGGATATTATGAAAGACTATCAATTAATTATTTTAGCGCCTCAAGTTGCTTCTAACTATGAAGATATAAAACAAGATACAGATCGATTAGGTATTAAATTAGCAAAAACTCAAGGTGTTGAATACATTAACTTAACTCGTGATGGCAAAGCAGCATTAGACTTCGTTCAACAACAATTTGAAAAATAATTAGGAGATGAAAGTATAATGAAAAAATTACCAGAAGATTTTATTTTTGGTGGTGCAACAGCAGCTTATCAAGCAGAAGGTGCGACTCAAACAGACGGAAAAGGTCGTGTAGCCTGGGACACTTATCTAGAAGAAAACTATTGGTATACAGCTGAACCTGCAAGTGACTTTTATCATAAATATCCAGTTGATTTAGAATTAAGTGAGAAATTTGGTGTTAATGGTATTCGTATATCTATCGCGTGGTCAAGAATTTTTCCAACAGGTTATGGAGAAGTTAATCAAAAAGGTGTAGAATTCTATCACAATTTATTTAAAGAGTGTCATAAACGACACGTTGAACCGTTTGTTACATTACATCATTTTGATACTCCAGAAACACTTCACAGTGATGGAGATTTCTTAAACCGTAAAACGATTGATTATTTTGTAGACTATGCAAAATTCTGCTTTGAAGAATTTACTGAAGTCAACTATTGGACTACTTTTAATGAAATTGGTCCTATTGGTGATGGCCAGTATTTGGTCGGTAAATTCCCACCAGGTATTAAGTATGATTTTGCAAAAGTATTCCAATCTCATCATAATATGATGGTCGCACATGCGAAAGCGGTTAAACTATTTAAAGACAATGGATATAATGGGGAAATTGGAGTCGTTCATGCATTACCAACTAAGTATCCATACGATCCTTCAAATCCGGAAGATGTAAGAGCAGCAGAACTTGAAGATATTATTCATAACAAATTTATCTTAGATGCAACGTATTTAGGAAAATATTCTCGTGAAACTATGGAAGGTGTACAACATATTCTTTCTGTCAATGGCGGTAAATTAGATATTACCGATGAAGACTATGCTACATTAGATGCTGCAAAAGATTTAAATGACTTCCTAGGTATCAATTACTATATGAGTGATTGGATGAGAGGATATGAAGGAGAATCAGAAATTACACACAATGCTACTGGAGATAAAGGTGGCTCTAAGTATCAACTTAAAGGTGTAGGACAACGTGAATTTGACATAGATGTTCCTCGTACTGATTGGGATTGGATGATTTATCCACAAGGTCTTTATGATCAAATTATGCGTGTTATAAAAGATTATCCTAACTATCATAAAATTTATGTTACTGAAAATGGGCTTGGGTATAAAGATGAATTCGACGAAGAACGTAAGACAGTTGATGATGATGCACGTATCGACTATGTTAAAAAACATCTTGAAGTCATTGCTGATGCGATACGTGATGGTGCCAATGTAAAAGGCTATTTCTTATGGTCACTTATGGATGTGTTCTCATGGTCTAATGGTTATGAAAAACGTTATGGTCTATTCTACGTTGATTTTGACACACAAGAACGTTATCCGAAAAAAAGTGCATATTGGTATAAAGCATTAGCTGAATCTAAAGAAATTAAGTAATTTTATAAATTTGACAGGACAGAAATGAAATTTTCTGTCCTGTTTCTTATTTTATTGAGATACTAGTATTAAAAAATAAGGAGTATAATTTTGTCGCACATTCTATGGGGAATTTATCTTTCACGTATTTTATGAAAAGTGATGATCATCATCCACCATTTCCGACACTAAATAAAAAAGAAGTCAATATTGTTAGAACATATAATGGCGTTCTTAATTTAAATGAAAAGGTGAATGAAATTCAAGTTGATCAAAATGGCAAACCAAACAAAATGAGTGAAGATGATAAAAAGTGACTTGGATTAAAAAATATTTATAAAGGTAAACAAATAGAAGATTTAAACATTTATGAAGATAATTAAAATGGTATGCATTTTGACGTTAAAGTATCTAATAGCTCGTCTCGGCCATTAAAATCTTTGTTAGAAGCAAGTCCAAAAACGTATAAAAATTCTTAATATATAGAATCAACGACTCAACATAGCCAACTTCATGAAAATAAAGATGTTGCAAATGAAAACATTAAAGTTTATGAAACAAATAAAAATTAGGAGCGTTCATAATACTGACTCTCCTAATTATCTAGACAAGCATGAGCTATAAGTTCAATTAATTTAGTACGATGAGTATGTCCGTATACATTAGGAAGAATCATGATTTCATCGACTTCAAATTCGTTTTGTAATTGTATTAACTGCTGAGCTACTTCATGTGGTAAGCCACTAATCATTCGACGTTTATTTTTTTCTATTTTTTCTTGATCTCTTTCAGAATAATGGCGTTGTTGTGCTGTTTCAATAGAAGGATATACTTTAGGTTGTTTAAGATAGTTAATACGTATTAACCACAAATTTAATGCATCTAATAATTGCTTAATCGTTAATTCATTTTCTGCCGTAACGACAAAAGTAGCTAAAATAATATAGGGTGAATGCGAATGACCATGATACTCTGTAAAACGCGATTTATAATGTTGAATGACATGTGTTAAATTTGCGTGCGATTGACCCATATGAGCAATCACAAAAGGTAAGCCTTTTTTTGCGGCAAGCTCAGCACTTTGTTCACTCATTCCTAAAATAAACATCTCAGGTGAATGCTCTGTGTATGGAGTGGCTTCTAAAGTTTTGAAACGATGTGAATGAATAGTGTCATTCGTAAAGTATTTGTTCAAATCATCTACTTGTTGAGATAGTTTGGGTTTTTGAGTTTTAAATTCATTTAGCGCTTCGTTTACATTTTTGAAGCTAGGAGATCGCCCAATTCCCATATCAATTCGGCCAGGATGTTTGACTTCCATAATTTTAAATTGTTCTGCAACTTTGTAAGCACTATAATGGGGGAGCATAACACCGCCACTTCCAATATGAATAGAGTGTGTATGTTCAAGTAACATAGCCATTACGATTTCAGGAGCGCTTGATACAACAGAAGGAACTTGATGATGTTCTGCTACCCAATAACGTGCATAACCAAGTTTCTCTGATAGTTGAGCAAGTTCAATTGAATGATTTAAAGCTTCTTGTGGTGTATCACCTTCAAAGAGTGGTACATAGTCTAAGATACTTAATTTCAAGTTTAAGACCTCACTTTGCTTGGTATAATAAAGTATTAAGTGTTATCATACTAGACATTATAAAGTGAAAGCAGTTGAATTGCGATAAAATTGTTTGTGATATGACACTGTTTTTGAATACTGAAAGGAGTCTTTTATAATGAATAATGAGCAAGTTTTATTAGCAAAATATCCTAAAGGTATGCCCCAAGATGATACATTTAAATATGAAAATATTGACATAGTTGATCCGAAAGAAAATGAAATTCAAATTGAATCTTTATATATATCTGTCGATCCATATATGCGTGGAAGAATGACTCAAGCCGATTCTTATGTGGAGCCTTTTAAAATTGGCGAACCTATTCAAAGTCACATTGTAGGCAAAATTATTAAATCAAATTCTGAAAAATTTAATGAAGATGACATTATTGTAGGTATGTTGCCATGGAAGCGTATTAATACAGTAAATGAAGAGAAAATAAGTAAAATATCTAATACAGATGTACCACTTTATTTATATTTAAGTACGTTAGGTATGACAGGCCAAACAGCTTATCATGGTTTATTAGAGATTGGTCAACCAAAAGAAGGCGACACTGTAGTAGTTTCAGCAGCTTCTGGTGCAGTAGGTGCTGTGGTTGGTCAAATTGCTAAAATCAAAGGTGCTAGAGTAGTAGGTATAGCTGGTGGAGATAAAAAAGTGAATTATCTAACAGAAGAATTGGGTTTTGATGCAGGTATTGATTATAAAAAGGATGATTTTGCAGAAGCATTAGCAAAAGCCGTACCGAATGGCGTAGATGTTTATTTTGAAAATGTAGGTGGCACAATAGCCGATGAAGTTATGAAACATCTCAACCGTCATGCACGTATTCCTGTTTGCGGTACGATTTCTAATTATAATAATACTGAACAAGAAAAAGGTCCACGTGTACAAAGCACATTAATTAAACATCAAGCACTGATGCGCGGTTTCTTGGTAGCGGAATTTGCCGATGACTTTGAACATGCAAGTAAAGAACTGGCAACGTGGATACAAGAAGGAAAAATTAAAACAAAAGTATCTATAGAAGAAGGATTTGAATATTTACCAAAAGCGTTCAGAAACTTATTTACAGGTGAAAACTTTGGCAAACAGATCGTTAAAGTGTCAGAGAATGTATAATTTAAAATTCAGTAAAAGGTAGGTATATAATTATGAAAGCTATAGGATTTAAACAACCATTTAAATTAGAAGAAGGAAATGTATTTGAAACATTTGAATTAGATATGCCCCAGCCATCTTCTAGAGAGTTGCTTGTTAAAATACAAAGTATAAGTGTAAATCCGGTTGATACAAAACAACGCCTTACTGAAGTTAAAAGTTCTCCGAGAATTTTAGGTTTTGATGCAGTAGGGACGGTTCAAAAAACTGGAACAGAGGTTACAATGTTTAAGGAAGGCGATATTGTATTTTATTCTGGTGCGCCTAATCAACATGGTTCAAATCAGGAATATCAACTTATTGATGAACGATTAGTCGCAAAAGCACCTAAAAATCTTTCGGCAGAACAAGCTGCTAGTCTTCCGTTAACTGGTATTACAGCGTCAGAAACTTTATTTGATGTGTTCAAAATTTCAGAGGATCCAAATCAAAATAAAGGGAAATCATTACTTATTATCAATGGCGCAGGTGGTGTTGGAAGCATTACGACTCAAATTGCTAAGGCATATGGTCTAAAAGTCATTACAACTGCGTCACGTCAAGAAACAATCGATTGGTCAAAAAAGATGGGTGCAGATATCGTACTCAATCATAAAGAAGATTTAAAATCTCAATTAGAACAACAGCACATTGAAGCGGTAGATTTCGTATTTTGCACGTTTGATACAGACATGTATTATGAAACAATGATAGATATAGTGAAACCAAGAGGACATGTTGCTACGATTGTAGCTTTTAAAGGATCACAAGATTTAAATTTATTAAAAACAAAAAGTGTTTCCTTTACACATGAATTTATGTTTACAAGACCTATTTTTCAAACAGAAGACATGATTAAACATCATTATTATTTAGAGGATATTGCTAAAAAAATTGAGAATGGTACGTATCAAAATACAACGACAAAAGTCATCAATGGCTTAACAGCAGAACATTTATATGAAGCACATCAAATATTAGAATCCAATTCAATGATAGGAAAACTTGTTATAAATGTAGAAGAATAGAGAATGATTTAACACCTCTTAGTGTCTATAAATAAGACATTAAGAGGCGTTTTTATTATTTTATAATATATCAATTTGATTAATTATAAAAATTCCAATATATCGTTAGATATAACATGAATAGGGTATAGTATTTCTAACTATCAGAAAGGAGAATAATATAATGCGAAAAAAATCTATAAGCATTGTATTTTGGATTGCATTAGCTATCTGTACATTATTTGTAGTGTATGGAGCGATACTACCCAAGCAATTAGAAGCAATCACGCAAAATATTACATCGTTTATTGCAGTTAATTTTTCTTGGTATTATCTTTTACTAGTTTTAATTATATTTTTTATTTGCGTATACTTATTATTTTCAAGATATGCATCCATTACGTTAGGTGTGGAAGGAGAAGAGCCAGAATTTTCATTACTTTCTTGGTTTGCTATGTTGTTCAGTGCAGGAATGGGAATAGGATTAGTGTTTTGGACTACAGCTGAGCCAGTTAGTCATGCCTATAAAGCGACGCCTATACATAAAATTGGTACACAAGCAGCAATTAATGATGCGTTCCAGTTTGCTTTCTTCCATTGGGGAATTCATGCGTGGGCAGTGTATGGCATTGTTGCATTAGTTTTTGCTTATTTTAATTTTCATAAAGGATATCCAGGTTTAGTAAGCGCAACGCTTGTTCCGATTTTTGGAGAAAAAAGAATGAGAGGACCAATCGGAAGTGCTATAGATGTTTTAGCTGTTATTGCAACGGTTACAGGTGTAGCAGCTACCTTAGGTTTTGGTGCTTTACAAATTAATGAAGGTCTTCACTACTTGTTTAAAGTACCGAGTCATTTCGGCACACAAGTCATTATTATTATTATTGCAACTATTTTATTTAGTTGGTCTGCATGGTCCGGAATTGATAAGGGAATAAAAACTTTAAGTAATATTAATATGATTTTAGCTTTTATTGTATTAATAGGATTATTTCTAGTAGGACCTACTTTATATATTTTAAATACATTTACTAACGGATTAGGAAATTATATTTTTAATTTCTTTAGTATGAGTTTGCGTATTCCAATGGATGGTGGCGCAAAATTTCAATGGGTACAAAATTGGACTATATTTTACTGGGCATGGTGGGTGTCTTGGGCACCATTTGTAGGAATATTCATTGCACGTGTATCACGTGGTAGAACAATTAAAGAATTTATTTTAGGAGTGTTATTTGCTCCAGCTCTTGTATCTTTCTTTTTCTTTGCAGTGTTCGGAGGAGCAGCAGTGTATCTTCAGCATAGTGGAATTGCTAATATTGCTAAAGAAGCAACAGAGACTGCAACATTTGCCACTTTAGAGCATTTTCCATTGGGATTTGTATTAAGTATTGTTAGTTTAATCGTTATTATGATTTTCTTTGTAACTTCTGCAGATTCGGCTACTTATGTTCTTGGAATGTTAAGTAGTAAAGGAAATATTAATCCTAGCTCTTTCGTTAAAGTAAGTTGGGGGATTATTATGGCCTTATTTGCGATGATAATGATTTATACCGGAGGAACACAAGCAATTCAGAACTTATTAATTATTGCAGCACTCCCATTTTCCGTAGTTATTATTCTTATGATATGGTCTTTATTTAAAACGTTGAGTTTAGATCATCCGCGGGTATCAAAGAAAAATGTTTTAATGAAAAAAGATAATTTACAATACAATAAAACGAATAATATAAAAAACGAAAATAATTATGGAAAATAGGTTTTTATTGTGTTAAATTTGGGAATATTTAATCTAGAAGGTAAACTTTAATAAATTTAAAAAAATTAAATAAAAAATTTTAATGTTAACGTTTTAAAAAATTTTTAAAGGGTACTTAAATTTTATAATTAAATAATTTCAACAATGACTAAGGAGGTGTGTTTAGAGGTGCATAGATTTAAAAACTTTATCCTTGGCCTATTAATAGTTGCGATTGTTGGTTTCTTATTGTTTATGTACATAGATGATAGTCGTATTAAGCGTTATCAAGACTATTTCTTACAATTCAATTGGTTCCAACCATTATTAATTGGTTTATCTGCTTTACTCGTATTAATTGGTATTATATTGGTATTTAGCATCTTTAAACCAACATATAGAAAACCAGGTCTTTATAAAGACTATAATGATGGACATATTTATGTATCACGTAAAGCAGTCGAAAAGTCTGCATACGATACATTAACTAAATACGATGAAATCAGACAACCAAACGTGGTTACTAAACTTTACAATAAGAAAAACAATTCTTACATTGACATTAAAGCTGATTTCTTAGTGCCTAATGATGTGCAAGTAAAATCATTAACTGAGAGCATTAGATCTGACATTAAACATAATGTTGAGCATTTTACTGAAATGCCTGTTAGAAAATTAGAAATTAATGTTAGAGATCAAAAATCTGCCGGACAACGCGTACTATAAGGGAGGGATAACATGGCTGATAATAATCAAAATAGTCAAGATTCTACTCAACAAATTATCGACTTCCTAAAGTCGTATAAATGGCGAATTATAGGTTTCTTTGCATTCTTAATTATTGCAATCTTATTCCTGACTTTAGGGTTCTGGAAAACAATTTTAATTATTGTTTTATGTTTAATCGGAATTGGCGTTGGGTATATGAAAGACCGTACACAAGATTTCATGAACTTCTTAAATCGATGGAGTTAACATTCATTATTTAAGAATTCATATAAATTAAAAAATTAAGTATTAAAAATTAAATTTTATTTAAAAAGGAGAATTCACATGGCTGTAGATAATAACAAAGCTAAACAAGCATATAATAACCAAACTGGAGTAAATGAAAAAGAAAGAGAAGAACGTCAAGAACAAGCACAACAATACAGAGAAGAACGTCAAAATAATCAACAACATTTTGAAAATAAATTAACGTTCTCTGATGAAGTTATCGAAAAAATTGCTGGTATCGCTGCTCGTGAAGTAAGAGGTATCTTAGATATGAAAGGCGGATTCACTGACAGTATTTCTAGCGCATTCTCAAGCGGTAACAACGTAACACAAGGTGTTTCTGTTGAAGTTGGTGAAAAACAAGCGGCTGTAGACTTAAAAGTAATCTTAGAATACGGTGAATCAGCTCCAAAAATCTTCCGTAAAGTAACTGACTTAGTTAAAGAACAAGTTAAATACATTACTGGTTTAGATGTTGTTGAAGTTAACATGCAAGTTGATGACGTAATGACTAAAAAAGAATGGGCACAAAAAAACCAAAAAAATAACAACAACAATAACAATAATAACAACAATAATAATTTCGAAAGATCAGATTTACAATAAGTTTATTGAAAAAAGACCTTGGAATGTTCCAAGGTCTTTTTTATAGTTAATATCATTTTTTAACAAGAGACGGAATAACATTCAATTTTAATGTTATTCCGCTTCTTAATTTTAATGTAGTGGATTATTAACTTTAATATAAGTGTAATGATGTGCTTCATCTTCTAAACGCATAGTGGTTACACACTTATAATCAATTGTTGCAGCAAATAAAGTATGAGTAATCTTTTGTATACGTCCTGTATCAACGTCAGTCAACTTAGCTAATATATCTTGAATAATATGACTGATATGATGCCACATTATTTTTTCAAAATCCATATTTTCTACTTTTTCAGTAATTGTTAATATTAATTCAGCTAGATGATTTTGAACAGTTGAATAGAATACTTTATTAAAAACAGATGTAGTGGATTGAGTAAGAATTCTAGATTTCTTATGGAAATGTGATGTTTTATACCCCATTTTGTTTAATTGAGTTTCATCAATACGTAATCCTTCGAAATCTCGAATATAGATTTTACTTAAACTACCGTCTTGATTAAATGTAGCAATAGAATTTTGTAAATGTGCCTCTAGCGCGATTCCATATTTTACATATAGTGGCATAACTATTCCTAATAATTGAGTCGCATAATCTTGAATCCATGCATAAGCCGCTTTTTCAAATGACTTAAATTGACGTGTAAGTTGATATCGTTTTATTAAGCTTTCAATTGGCGGTTCAGTATTGTTTGGATAATAAGCAACCAGACTAGAAGGTATGACAGGTATTGTATCTTCTTCGATTAATGTATAAATATTTTCTCTAAATAATGTTCCAAGTTGTTCACTACGTTCAGTTTGGATTGTTGAATGATCTTTAGAATTATAAAAATGAATGCCAGCAATTTCATCTAATGTTTCTATGCGATAAGGCTGAAAATCAGGGTCGTTTTTTAAAATATCATTCACAATTTTAGTAACTAAAGGTCCATTATGCGTTGTTTGTTCAGAAAGCGTCCGTATTTCTCCAGTAATATGAACATTTGTAGAAAGTTTAATATGCGGGAATAGTTTAGGATATTTTGGCATTAATGTTCTGAATGATAAGCCAGCATAATAAGGTAAGGTCATATCAATAAGAATAATAAGTTGTTCATCTAGTTCTTGTTGATATTGACTAAGTAAAATATGTTCGAATTGCCAAGGATGGACCACCATTAAATGATAATCTTCAATTCTTATATTATTATAGTTATTTAAAAGGTGAGTAAATAATTTATGAAAAGATTGGTGAAGTATATCATTATAGGTTGAAGATAAAGATTGAACATTTGCTATACTATTATGTATGAATACACATTTTAATTGGATTTCTTGACCGTATTCTGAACTATAATGAATATTCTCTTTAGCACTCATCCCTTTACGAAGCTTTGCGCCTGGATGAAGGGGATGACCTTCTATAACTGATTGTTCCGAACGTAAATAACTATCGTCACTTTTTGCAATCAATTCCCATAAGGATTCGTAGTTTGAATGCATATGTTTAGCTTGATAACTTAGTGCCAGAATCATATTAGCAGCACTATTATTTAAGTCTTCTCTAAATTGTTCACTAGCAGCGTTATCAAGTTTTGGCGCTTCAGCTAAAATTAAATCTAGAATATCATTTGGATGTTGGATTCTTTCATATTCGTGATTACGATGTTTTAAGATATAAAAGGGGCCTTCCACATCTACCCGGTCGAAGGCATATCTACCTTTTATTTGACTGTAAATATCGATATTTGATTTTGGAAAATGAATACATAATACGTCTTTATCTTTAGAAAACATAGAGACAGTTAATTTGGTAGGTCTAATAATCTGACTATTATCTTTAGCGTGTATTAAGTTTTCACGATATAAAGATGTAATAAGACGTTGAGAAATTTTATCTCTACCTATTAAAATATATTGTTTAAAATAATCGATTAAATCAGGATAAAATTCATTTAAATATGTATAAACATCATATTCTTCATTAGTAAGTTGCAAGTTATGATTATTAATGGTTGTATTTTGATTCATATAACACCTCATCCACATTCTACAAAATTATAAATAGTTTGTATAATATCTAACTCTAAAATTAAACCTTTTTAAAAGATAGTTTAAATTTAAGACACAATATTTTAATAAATTCTAAGTTCATGTCATTGCTAGTACCCTTAATTAAATTTATAATTATTAAACTAGTTAAACTTAATTATGAAAACGAATGATAAGGCGGAGGATTTAAAAATGTTAAACGAGTGGAAGCATGCAGATAGAAATATGCAATACAGAGTAATAAATGCTCTAATAAAGGAAAATATATGGACTCATTCAACTGCCATTTTTAAAGAAAATCATTATATAACGATTGAGTTTGAACAAGTGCTTCTAAACGTTCATTATAAATACGAAAGTGCATTATCTCGATATGAATTTGATGGGCCGATAATATATATAAATCATCAACATAAAGAATCAGTGGATAGTCTAGAAAAACTATTAGACATACTAGTAACAGACTTTCATATTGATATACCATTCCATTTAAAAAGTGAACTTATTCATAGCAGAGATAGTTTCATTGAAGTATATAAAGCATTCGATACACGTCATGAGTATCTTCAAAGACATGATAAATATATAAATGCCTCAGAACGTTTAAATTTTTTTACTTGGCTAGAAAAGTTGAAAAAAGATAATGATATAGATGACGTACTATATTCTGAAAGCTTAATATTTGAAGGTCATCCTACACATCCACTTACTAAAACAAAATTACCTTTATCAATGGAAGAAGTGAGAACCTATTCGCCAGAATTTGAAAAGATTATTAATTTGAAAGTGATGCTAATACATAATGAGTATGTAAATGTTACAACCATTCTTGATCATTCTCAGTTCATTTTAAATGAGGTTATTCCTGAATATATTGACGAATTACATACATTCATGAATGATAGAGAACGTTTGCTTAAAGACTATAAAGTCATTTTAGTTCACCCATGGCAATATGAACATACTATTCGTAATAAATATAAGGAGTGGCTACAAGATTATATTTTGATATCTACTCCATTTCAGGTTCCATCTAAAGCAACATCTTCTTTTAGAACAATGTCGCTAATCAATCATCCTTATCATGTGAAATTACCAGTCAATGTTCAAGCTACTAGTGCAGTTAGAACAGTGTCCCCAGAAACAACAATTGATGGACCCAAATTAAGTCAAGCATTACATCGTGAATTAAATCAGTATACACAATTAGATGTTGCACTTGAGCCCTATGGTTTATTTGCTAAAACAGACAGTGACGATGCTAGACAACTTGCTTGTATTATTCGTGAAAAACCTTTTACAAAAGATGATGGTATTTTATTAGTTACAGGTGCATTAGTAAATAAAAATGTAGTAGATAATGAAATCACAGTAGATAGTTACCTTAAATGGATTAATGATGACATTAATCAACATACCATTCGTCAGTTTATGCGAAATTATACTCGTCAACTGGTAACACCTTTATTAGCTTTAATACAAGATTATGGTATAGCTTTAGAAGCACATATGCAAAATACACTAGTGCATTTAGGACCAAAGTATCAAATACAATTTATAGTGCGAGATCTCGGTGGCTCTCGAATAGATATTAAAACACTAAGTCAAAAATTAAAGCATATAGAAGTGGAAAATAAAAGTTTACTTGCAGACTCAATTGAAGAAGTTATTATGAAATTTCAACACGCAGTCGTTCAAAATCAACTGGCAGAATTAATTTTTCATTTTAAAAAGTATGACTTTATAAAAGAAGAAGAACTTTTTAATATAATTCAAGAAGAAATAGAAGTAGCAATTAATGATACTAAGCCTCATGCAGATACATTAAGAAAAGTTTTATTTGGACCTACAATTACAGTAAAAGCATTGTTGAAAATGAGAATGAAAAAGAAAGTGAAAAAATATCTGAATATTAGTTTAGATAATCCAATAAAAAGAGAGGTGAATTAAGTGTCTCGTATTGTAATCAATTTATCAAAGATTGAATATAATGCACATGTATTAAAAATGTTGTTTGACAGCAAAAATATAGCCATTATACCTGTGATAAAAAGTATTGCTGGAGATGAACATATCATTAAACGATTAATGAAAGTTGGATTTAACTACTTTGCAGAATCTCGACTAGAAAATATACCGCAGCAATTTACAAAAGATTGTCAATTTTTACTTTTGAGATCTCCTTTAAAGCGTCAGTATGAAGATTTGATTAAAGAAAGTTACGTAAGTATTCAAACAGAAATGGTAACAATACGTCAGTTAAATCATATTGCAACTGAAATGAGTCATCAACATCAAGTTATATTGATGGTTGATTGGAAAGATCAACGTGAAGGTGTATTACCTTATGATATAGTTGAATATATTAATGAAATAAAACTAATGAATAATATAAAACTTTTAGGTCTTGCATTTAATTTCATGTGTTTTAAGTCTAAAGCACCAACATTAAATGATATTGACGAAATAAATCAATTTGTTCACCATGTACAATACGAAACAGGGGTATCATTTGAAGTTATTTCTGGAGGTAACTCAAGTATGCTTCCATTGTTAAAACAATATGATTTAGGATGTATTAATGAGTTGAGAATAGGAGAAACATTATTTCGTGGTGTGGATACAACTACTAATGAAAATATACCTGAGTTATTTCAAAATGCAATATTACTTGAAGCGGAAATTATTGAAATTAAACCTAGGTATACAAAGACAAAAGAAAGTTACTTACAAGCTATTGTAGATGTGGGATATATTGATACTGTGATTGAAAAAATAAAACCACTCAATCATCGAATAGAAATTATGGGTGCTTCAAGTGATCATTTAATGATAGATTTAAAAGAAGAAATTAACTACAAAGTAGGTGATTGCATACTATTTTCATTAGAATACGAAGCGCTATCACAACTAATGTATCATCAGAGAATGGAAAAGTATTATAGTGAAGAACTTGCTATTTCTCAACGTATTAACAATTTGAATCAATCAAAACATACCAACAATATATAATTCATTATATAGAATCTGAGACAACAATAGTGTCTCAGATTTTTTTATGCGTTAGCTGTCAACGTTTTCGGGATGAGACAACGAATTCAAAATGAATTCTGTGTCAATTCCTATTTTTTATTTTTATTGACAATGATAATCGTTATCACTAAAATAAGAATATACATCAATACATATTAAGGAGTGTCATCATGAAAAAAACAACAATTTTTGGAATCATTTCAATATTATTGACTTTAATATTAATAACTGCATGTGGAAAGGTAAGTAACAATGGTTCAAAATCATCTAATCACACATCATCTTCTAAAGATACTATTGAAATTAAGCATGATTTAGGTACAACTAAGGTATCAAAAGGTGCTAAGAGAATAGTAGCTTTAGAATTCTCATTTGTTGATGCATTAGCAGCTTTGAATGTTAAGCCTGTAGGAATAGCAGATGATAATAAAAAGAATAGAATGATTAAACCGTTAAGAGATAAAATTGGAAATTATACATCTGTTGGTACGCGTAAACAACCAAATTTAGAAGAAATAAGTAAATTAAAACCTGATTTAATTATTGCCGACAGTAATCGACATAAAGGAATTTATAAGGAATTAAGTAAAATTGCTCCAACAATAGAATTAAAAAGCTTTGACGGCGACTATAATGAAAATATCGAAGCGTTTAAAGTTATAGCTAAATCTCTCAATAAAGAGAAACAAGGTGACAAACGTTTAGACGAACATAAGAAAAAAATAGTTCAATATAAACAAGAGATTCAATTTGATAAAAATGAAAAGGTACTTCCAGCTATAGCTTCTAAGTCTGGATTACTAGCGCATCCAAGCGAATCTTATGTGGGACAGTTATTAGGTGAATTAGGTTTTAAAGAAGCATTAAATAAAGATGTGACGAAAGGATTAAGTAAATATTTACAAGGACCTTATTTACAACTCAATTCAGAAACATTATCTGAAATCAATCCAGAACGCATGTTTATTATGACAAATGGTGCAAGTTCTAATGAATCTTCTTATCAAGAATTGAAAAAAGATCCTATTTGGAACAAACTTGATGCAGTTAAAAATCATAAAATAGATGTGGTTGATCGTGATACATGGGCCCGCGCACGTGGTTTAATCTCTTCAGAAGAAATGGCTAAAGAAATCGTAGAAATTTCAAAAAAAGACAGAAATAAATAGGGTGGATTGACAATGGCTATACAAAAAAGTAATCGTCTTTCTACTAATAAAAGGTCAATCAAGAAGCGTATGACACTCACCTTTTCAGTGAGTGTTTGCCTTCTTTTTATTTTTGCTTATCTTAATTTAGCCACTGGAACTTTAAATATTCAAACTAAAGATATGTATCATTACTTTTTTACTTCAATTGAAAACAAGCAGACGTTTATCATTCAAAATGTTAGAATGCCAAGGATGATTGTTGGCATACTTGTGGGAGGAGCCTTAGCTCTAGCTGGTTTACTCATGCAATCTATAACTAGAAATCCATTAGCATCTCCGCAAATATTTGGGGTAAATGCGGGTGCTTCATTTATTATCGTATTAGTGACAGTATTAATGCCTACGATGGGAAACTATGCAACCTATTTAGCGTTTATTGGGGCATTTATTGGTGGGTTAACTGTGTATTTATTATCTGGTTCTACGAAAAAAATAACACCAGTGAAATTAGCTTTAGCAGGAATGGCAGTACATTTGTTTTTTAGTAGTCTTACACAAGGTATTATTTTACTTAATGAAGATTCTAATTCTACTGTTATGTTTTGGTTAGTTGGCTCTTTAAATGGAATGAAATGGAAAGATGTAATGATAATTTGTCCTTGGGTTCTTATGGGACTTATCATACTAATTGGATTTGCAAGACAACTTACAATAATGGAATTAGGTGATACACTAGCCAAAAGTTTAGGTCAAAAAACTGAAGTGATAAGAATCATTATCGGATTACTTGTTATTATATTTGCTGGGACATCTGTTTCTATTGTAGGACCTATTGGATTTATAGGATTAATCGTGCCACATATAGTAAAACGTTATGCACCGCATAATTACTTCATTTTAATTCCGTTAACATTTATAGTTGGCGCAAATTTATTGTTATTATCTGATACATTGAGTCGTTTAATTACATATCCCTATGAATCACCAGTTGGAATTGTTACTTCATTTATAGGAGCATTTTATTTCTTATTTATTACTTTAAGGAGAGTGAAACGAATATGACACACCACTCATTAGCTATTCGTTATGCACTTGTCGTTACTATATTAATCATAAGTATATTTATTAGCTTATGCGTCGGCGCAACAATGTATCATCCCATTAAAGTAATAAATAGTTTATTGATACAAGATGATTTTATTCTAAATGAATATCGTATACCTAGAACACTTTTAGGATTAATAGTAGGAAGTAGTTTAGCTATTTCAGGAACAATCATACAAGGGGTAGTAAAAAATCCTCTCGCTTCTCCAGATGTTATTGGAATGACTAAAGGTGCGAGTTTAGCAGCGATTATTATTATTATGGTTTTTCCTAATGCTCCTTTAATCATTTTACCTATAGGTTCATTTGTTGGTGCACTAATAATCAGTTTAATTTTATCTTTTTTAATATCTCAATTTAATATTAAAGGGTCTACCTTGGCATTAATTGGCTTAGCAATTGGTGCTATATGTACAGCAATTGTACAATTTTTACTAATACGAAATCCCATGGATGCAAATAATGCGCTTATATGGTTAACAGGTAGTCTCTATGGTCATACGATAGAAAATGTATATTCAATTTTACCTTGGTTTATTATTACGATTCCAATCGTCATTGCTTTAAGTCATCAACTCGATATCTTAAACCTAGGAGATTCAATAGCGATAGCATTAGGTACACGAATAAAACGTATTAAAATGATACTGTTGATTTTATCAGTGATGTTAGCAGGATCATCTATTTCAATAGTTGGAGGAATCAGTTTTCTTGGATTAATTGCGCCACACATAGCTCGAAAAATCGTCGGATATCGTCATGTTCACGTCATAATGATGTCTGGTTTAATTGGAGCAATCCTCATTTTATTTAGTGATGGATTAGCAAGAGGTATTCATCCGCCACTTGATATACCAGTAGGCATAGTTATTGCCATTGTTGGTGTTCCATACTTTTTATTGTTACTTAGAAGAATTTAAATATTAAAAAGAATGAGATAGTATTCACAGTGAATGCTATCTCACATTTTTTTGTGAAATTTTAAACTTTTGTATATTGCAAGTTATTTGAAAATAAGATATAGTAAAATACATATTGTTTATAAAAATACATATAAAGTTATATTTATATAATTAATGGGCGTTAATTTCGATGAAAATACAAAATAAATGAATAAATACAATTACCTATACAAATAGAAAGAAGGGTGAATATTGGAGAATTATAACAAACAGGAGAAAATAAAAGGAAGAATAAAATTTATATCGATGTCAATCATTGGTATTATTTTATTTTTAATACCCGTTCCAATTGTACAAGATGGGGAGAAACAAACAACATTACCAGTGGCATTTTTGGCAAATTGGTTAAAAGATTTATTAGGACCTGCAATGTCAATTCTCATTATTACAATCATTACGTTATCGACTATTTTGACTATTTTATTTTCAACAATTTTAAAGAATAAAGTAAAACCAGGTGGTCTTATCGCGAATGCATTTCAAGTTGGCCCAGTGTGGATGATATTAAGAGTACTTGCAGTTGTATTTGTCTGGATGACTTATTTTAAAATTGGAAGTAAAGTGATCTATTCAGAAGATACGGGCGGATTAGTATTTAATGATTTATTACCTACATTAGTAGCAGTATTCCTTTTTGCTGCCTTATTTTTACCTTTATTAATGGAATACGGTTTATTAGAATTTTTAGGACCATTGTTTAGACCAATCATGAGACCATTATTTACTTTACCAGGACGATCAGCAGTTGATAATTTAGCCTCATTTATAGGAGATGGAACAGTAGGCGTGCTTATTACAAGTCGTCAATATGAAAAAGGTATTTATTCAAAAAGAGAATCAATAGTAATTTCTACAACTTTTAGTGTTGTATCAATCACGTTTGCTATTGTTATTGCTCAAACTATTGGATTACAACAAAAGTTTTTTGTATTTTATTTAACAGTGATCGTTTCTTGCTTAGTTGCAGCGATAATCATGCCAAGAATATGGCCACTAAATCAAATTCCCGATGATTTTACGAAAGAAGTATCTGAAAGTACACGACTTGAAAAACTTCCAGAAGGAAAAACTGCATTAGCTCATGGTTTTGATGAAGCTACAATTGTAGGGCTAAAAGCACCAGGAGTTAAAGAATTTTTTAAAACGGGAATTAAAACGGTAATTGATATGTGGTTTGTTATTTTACCAGTAGTGATGAGTATAGGGACTATTGCCACGATAATAGCAAATTATACACCAGTATTTGAAATCATAGGAAAACCATTTATTCCTATATTACAATTACTTCAAATTCCTGAAGCTGCAAAAGCGTCTGAAACTTTACTTATTGGTTTTGCAGATATGTTTTTACCTTCTATCTTAATAGCGACGGTACACAGTGAATTGACACGATTTGTGATTGGTGCTTTAAGTATATCTCAATTAATTTATCTATCTGAAGTGGGCGGTGTGATTTTAGGTTCTAAAATCCCGGTCAGTCTCGGAAAATTATTTATGATATTTTTAATCAGAACTGCAATCACATTACCAATTATTGCTTTAATGGCACATTTATTACTATAAAAAAAGAAGCAGAGTAAGGATTGATGAATGCAATTCCAATTCCTTCCTGCTTCTTTTTTCTATTCTAAAGTTGATAGTACGTTTGCTTTTACAATTTCACTTGTTACTACTGGTGAATCTTCTGTTGAAGATTTTCCAGTATTTTTATGCGCTTCTTTAAACGCATCACTTTGGGTCCAAGCTTTGAAGTTTTCTTCACTGTCCCACCATGTATTAACATACATATCTTCAGTATCATTAGTATTATCAATTTGCCAGACTTCAATTTTCCTGAAACCTTCTAGTTGTTCAATTTTACCACCTTTAGTGAAACGTGGTGCCATTTTTTCAGCAAATCCTTTTTTTACAGTAATACGATTTGTAACAACAAACATAGTCAGACCTCCTTATTTATTTATTTTAATAATATACAAATTCAAAGATATATCAAATAAAATACTTGTAATAAATAAGAAAAATAAACGTTTAAAGAAAAGTATCTATATACCGAAAATATGTTCGTATTTTAAGGCTATTTATGTTAACATATTTTTAATAAAGGAGAAGATAAATGACAGGAAAAACGCATGTAGCTGCTGGTTTGCTTGTAGGAGCAATAACAGTTGACCATTATCATACAGATCTATTTTCTACTGTAACAGTAATTTGTTTAGCAATATCAGGAAGTTTACTTCCAGATATTTGTCATACAAGAAGTAAGATTGGAAGACAATTTAAAATTCTTAGTTTGCTCGTTAGTACTATCTTCGGACATCGAACATTTACGCATTCATTGTTATTTTTAGGTATGATAGGTTTTTTACTTATTTTAATTCAAACTCCGACTTATTATTTAGTTACTATTATCGGTGCAATGGCTTCTCATGTTATACTAGATATGTTGACACCTAGAGGGGTAAAGTTACTTTATCCAATACCTTTATCGATTAAGTTTCCTTTTACTTTCAAAACTGGTGGTTTTTTAGATGCATCTTTATCAACAGCTTTTAGTATTGGAGCAATATACATAATATTTCAAGAGTTTATAAATGAAATCTTGAAATATGTGAGCCATTCATTGTCCGGATGATATCAATGAATATGATGGATCATCTTTCTTGTCTTAATATCAAATTTATAATTAATATGATAAATATATTTGAATGACACGAACTATCTATAAGGAGAGTTAGTAATGCTAGATCAAAGTAAATTAGAAAAATACAATCAAGAACATTTAATTGAATATGAGAAAATGATGAGTAGTAATGAAAAAGAACAATTAGATGAAAAAGTGAACTCATTAGATTTAGAATTTATTCAAGAACTTTATCAAAGTTTATATGTTAATCGTAAAACAATTACAGATGTTACTGCAGTTTCTGAAGTTGATTATAAAATTAAGGAAGCATTCACGGAGCAAGATCGTGAATATTATGAACATAAAGGAATAGAAGCAATAAGAAATGGAGAATTTGCTGTTGTTCTTATGGCTGGTGGTCAGGGCACACGTTTAGGTTATAAGGGACCTAAAGGTTCTTTTGAAATTGAAGGTATAAGCTTATTTGAACTTCAAGCAAGACAACTATTGCATCTAAAAAATGAAACAGGACATTGTATTAATTGGTATATTATGACTAGTGATATTAATCATGAGGAAACATTACGTTATTTTGAAAACCATGATTATTTTGGTTATAACCCAGAACGTATTCACTTTTTTAAACAAGACAACATTGTGGCTCTAAGTGAAAATGGTAGACTTATTTTTAATGAAAAAGGCTATATTATGGAAACACCTAATGGTAATGGCGGGATATTTAAATCGCTAGAGCATTATGGTTATTTAGATAAAATGGAGAAAGATGGCGTAAAGTTCATTTTCTTAAATAATATTGATAATGTGTTAGTAAAGGTTCTTGATCCTGTATTTGTAGGGTTTACAGTAGTAAATGATAAAGATATCACATCTAAATCTATTCAACCTAAAAAGGGTGAAAGTGTCGGACGATTAGTTAGTAAAGATAATAAAGATACTGTACTTGAATACTCAGAACTTGATGAAAATGTAGCGAATACATTTGATAATGCAAATATTGGCATTCACGCATTTAAGTTATCGTTTATAAATCAAGTGGTAAATAATGATTTACCATATCATTTAGCCATTAAAAAATTGAAACAACTGGATGATGACTTTGGTTTAATTGAAAAAACATCTTTAAAATTTGAACTATTTTATTTTGATATTTTCCGATATGCGAATAGCTTTATTACATTACAAGTTCCAAGAAAAGAAGAATTTTCACCTTTGAAAAATAAAGAGGGAAAAGACAGTGTAGAAACTGCAACTGATGATTTAAAACGAATGAATGTAATTTAAAGGATGGTGGAATACGATGTCTAAATCATCTCAGCATACAAAAGATAATGTAATTGAATCATTTAAAGACATCATTCCACTATCTTTTGGCGAGGAAATTGGTAATGCAACTTCACATGGTGTTGCTGCACTAATGACTTTATTTTTACTGCCTTATGTAGCAGTACATAGTTATAATGAGTATGGAACACTAAGTTCTATTAGTGTTTCTATCTTTGTTATTAGTATTTTCATGATGTTTATTTCTTCTACTGTATATCATTCAATGAAAAATAATACATCGCATAAGTATATATTAAGAATTATTGACCATAGTATGATATATGTAGCAATTTCTGGAACGTATACACCTGTCTTACTAACAGTTGTTGGAGGTTGGTTAGGATGGCTGGTCTTTTTGTTATTATGGGGAACAACAATATGGGGTATTCTATATAAGTCAATTTCAACTCATGTAAATCCCAAATTAAGCTTAATCGTATACTTAGTTATGGGATGGGTTGGCATTATATTTTTACCTGTGATTATTATTAGAACATCTTGGTTATTTATTTTATTTATCGTATTAGGTGGTCTTTCTTATACCATTGGAGCATGGTTTTATGCACAAAAAAACCGTCCATATTTTCATATGATATGGCATATTTTTATTGTTATCGCATCACTCTTTCATTTTATAGGAATCGTATATTTTATGTAGACCTAGCTGAAAGGTCATATCATTGAGAATAACTTAGTTTATTAAGTGCTTATTTAGAAACAGGACTATGAATTCAAAAAGAATTCTACCCTGTTTTTTCTTTTTTTAATAATACATTAAAGTTGTTTACGAATATAATTAAGAATATTCTATATTATGAACTTTTTAAATACATAGGAGGGCAAAGATGAAATTAAAATCAATAGGTATTGTAGTGACTTTGGTTTTAACAATGTTTATGGCAGCAATTGAAAGTTCAATTATTTCACTAGCATTGCCTACCATTCGTAAAGATTTGAATGCTGGTACAGCAGTGCCATTAGTCTTTACCGTTTATTTTATAGCACTTGTTGTAGCAAATCCTATTGTGGGTGAACTTCTCACAAGATTTAAGATTCTATATATAGCTGTAGTCGGCATACTATTATTTGGTATTGGAAGTTTTATGTCAGGTATGAGTGAAACGTTTACAATGTTAATTATTTCAAGAGTCATACAGGGACTTGGCGCAGGAGTTATGATGTCTTTGACTCAAATTGTACCAAAACTAGCATTTGAAATTCCGCTTCGTTACAAAATAATGGGCATCGTTGGAAGTGTCTGGGGAATTTCAAGTATTCTTGGACCGTTATTAGGTGGTGGAATATTAGAAGTTGCAACATGGCATTGGTTGTTTTATATCAACATACCCATAGCATTGATAGCTATTGTTTTAGCTTTTCTTACTTTTCATTTTCCAGAAGAAGCGGAAGTACAACACATACACTTTGATGCAAAAGGATTATCTTTGTTTTATATATTTATCGGACTTCTTATGTTTAGTTTATTAAATAAAACAGGTGTTACTTTTAATATTATTGCATTTATACTAGCAATAGTTATATTATTCGTTTTATTCAAATATGAAAATAAAAAAAATATGCCTTTTTTACCAATAAGTGAATTTAATAAATCAATTTCACTGGTATTTATAACTGATTTACTTATAGCAATATGTCTAATGGGGTATAACTTATATATACCTGTTTATTTACAAGATTATTTAAAATTATCTCCAATACAAAGTGGATTAGTTATATTTCCACTTTCTGTTGCATGGTTAGCTTTAAACTTCAATTTAGCTAAGGTAGAATCAAAATTTTCAAGAAAAAAATTATATATCGGAGCTTTCATATCATTAATTTTAAGTAATATGATTTTAGTATTTGGACTTCATATTCCTCTTATTATTGCGGGAGCTGTGATTCTTGCAGGATTGAGTTTTGGTTTCGTTTATACTAAAGACAGTGTAATTGTGCAAGAAGAAACAAGTCCTAAATATATGAAAAAAATGATGTCATTCTATGCATTAACTAAAAATTTAGGATCATCTATAGGATCTACATTGATGGGGTCATTATATGCACTTCAATTTGGTTTATTAGGAGGTAACTTTTATAATATATTAACTGTAATCACAATTGTTGCGCTTATATTAATTTTAATGTGGGTATTTTTATTTAAAGAGAATAAAGAAAGTATAAAATAATAATTTTAAGTTACTATATATAAATGATAAAGTATCATTATAAAGTATTATTGATGAAAAGAGGAGGAAAGAGAGGAATGAAATTTTCTAATCAAAAATTTAACGGTATCTTTCCGGCTCTTCTTATTCTTATTATTTTTATTCTATCAGGTTGTATATTTTTAATATTTTTAGGATTTGGGTTATTTGGATTAAGTCGAATTCTTATTTTTTTAAAATTAGGATTTTTTACATACAATAGGGATTTATTCAGCAATTTAGTATATTACGGTAGCTATATAGTATTTGGATACTTTTTGCTATTTGCTATTGAGCATTTAATGGATTACTTTAGAAAACAATTACCTAATAATCCATATTTTAATGGAACACTATTTCATTTAATTTCATATGTAATTACGACTATCCTATTCTATTTTGTTATTCATATTCATTACGTATATATTAAAATTGAATTTTGGGTTATTGCATTAATTATTGGAATACTATATTTATGTAAAATGATTTTTTATCCAGATAGCGAAGACTTGAATGATAAGAAGTAGATATAAGTTATAAATTCTTGATAAATTCAGCACAGATTGTAAGTAAATTTGTTAAAATATGAATATAAAGAAACTTAAGGGGGATAATGAGTTGTTAACGGTAGAACAAGTGGAAAAAATAGTGGGAAACTTAAAAGATCCAATTATTAATGTGCCTTTAAAAGAAACAAAGGGAATTGTAGAAGTAAAAATAAAAGAAGAAATTCAACATGTAAGTGTTAAAGTTGCTATGGCTCAATTAGGTGGACAACCACAGCTTGATTTGCAAATGTCAGTGGTTAAAGCTTTAAAAGAAAATGGTGCAAATACAGTGGGCATTCGTTTTGAGGAACTACCTGCTGAAGTTGTGGAAAAATATACAGGAAAAGAAAAAGAAAAACCTAAGACAATTGAGGGATTATTGTCACAGAATAATCCAGTGGAGTTTATTGCAATTGCTTCTGGTAAAGGGGGAGTAGGAAAATCAACTATAGCCGTAAACTTAGCAGTAGCATTAGCAAGAGAAGGTAAAAGAGTAGGACTCATAGATGCTGACATTTATGGTTTTAGTGTTCCAGATATGATGGGTATAGATGAAAAGCCTGGTGTTCAAGGAAAAGAGATTATTCCTGTAGAACGTCATGGTGTTAAAGTGATTTCAATGGCATTTTTCGTTGAAGAAAATGCACCAGTTATTTGGCGTGGCCCTATGTTAGGAAAAATGTTGACGAATTTCTTTGTTGAAGTTAAATGGGGAGAGTTAGATTACTTATTACTTGATTTACCTCCTGGAACAGGGGATGTAGCTCTTGACGTTCATTCAATGTTACCAAGTAGTAAAGAAATAATAGTAACCACACCACATCCAACAGCAGCATTTGTAGCAGCAAGAGCTGGAGCTATGGCTAAGCATACAGAGCATTCTATTTTAGGTGTTATTGAAAATATGAGTTATTTCGAAAGTAAAGAAACTGGAAAAAAAGAGTATGTATTTGGTAAAGGTGGAGGACGTAAACTTGCGGACGAGCTAAATACCCAATTGTTAGGAGAACTACCTCTTGAACAACCTTCTTGGAATCCTAATGACTTTTCACCATCTATTTATCAAGAAGAAGATCGATTAGGAAAAATCTATAAAACAATTGCGCAAAAAGTAATTGCTGCAACAATAAAATAATAAATAAAAATTAGTGTAAAAGTGCTCGAAAAAAATATCATTTCGAGCGCTTTTTCTATTGCAAAATATAAAAATTCTGATAGAATATTTTTTTGTGAGCAAGTTAAAAGAATTGCTTAAAACAAAAATAAAATTATTAAAATAATTTGTTGACACTAAATGAATTGTTTGATAAGATATAAAAGTCGTTTTCAAGAAATGTTAATACATTTTAAAAAATGTAAATTCGGTGTAAAATTTACCATTGCGAAATCTTGGAAAACGATATAAAATATTAAAAGTAATCAAAATTAGTTATTGACTTTCGAAATTGAAATTGATATAATTTGATAGATTACATTTTAAATGAACATTGAAAACTGAATGACAATATGTCA
>NZ_KV810873.1:0-1664 GCF_001812925.1 Staphylococcus sp. HMSC057A08
TTCCTCTACTAACCAGTGTTATAATCTACTTAACTCCCGTAAGGGCGCACTTATACGTTTGTTCCAAACGCTAGTGTAGATCCGTCATCGACCTGCGTCGATTTTTAATTTTAAATTCAAAGAAACGGCTTGAGATATTCCGAGCAGTTATAAAAATTAATTTGTGTCGAATATCGCTACTACATTCTTGAAAAAGTGATGTAGATTTTTAGCCCATAACTTTTTTTATTTACATCGACGATACGGCGTCGAAGGAAAAATAAACAGACCGTACGAAAGAAAAAGCCAATCCACTTTGTCTGGGTTGGCTTTTATTTTTATATCCAAAGACGCACTTACACACCTAAAAAAGTGTCGTACTAAAACCAAAACTCATATGTGATAAGCTAATATCCTTATTTTGCATTTTAAGGGGTATTTTATATGTTTTTTTACATAAGCTCTTAAAACACAAATGAGAGCCAAATAAAGGTTCTGTATGGACTATGATTGCCTCATTCACTCTGTTTACATAACCAATGATTATCAGAAGTTACAAAAAATGCGTCACTAGTATAGTGACGCATTTTAGCATTTTCTTTATTTGAAAAATTACTATAAATTAACTTTTTAATACTTATTATTTTCTAAAAATTCTTCTAAAACTTTATCAATTATTGATTTTATAGACGTATCTTTATCTAACGCCATTTGGTTTAGCCTTTTCTTAATATCAGTATCTACTCTCATTGTTGTACTTTTAGATATAGGTCTATAATTCTCTGTGTATTTCACTTCCGAAGTATCTATATTATCTAAAAATCCAGCCATACATTTCATTCCTCCTCAATTAATTTAATTCTACTAACTAATTCTTCATATACTTTGTTGAACATATGTATGACTTTTTTATCATGCATATCTTTATCTTTTATCCCATCAGCAGCGAACTTTTTTATTCTTTCTCTTTGATATATTTGGTGTTCAAATAATGCTTCAGAAAACGCAGATTTAGACATCTCTAATATTTGTTTATCTACTCGTCCATTTTTTTTTATTAATACTGGAACTGCACCAACTAATTCAAATGGTAAATCTGACTCTTTTTTTCTATCTCTTAGAAAATTAACAAAAGAAAGACTGCTCTCATAAGCTGATTTTTGTGTTTGAAATACCATTAAAATATAATTACTTGCGTAAACAGCATTATTAGTAAAATCTGAATTTATAGTAGGTGGCACATCTATAAATACATAATCGAAATCATAAATTTTTTCAATTTTTTCTACCACATTTTTTAAAATATATCTTTTTTTCAAAATGTCTGTTTTTGAAATAATATCGGATAAATTAGCCAAAGACGAATCAGCGGGCAATAATGATAAATTAGAAGTTAATCTAATGATACTTTCATCTATATTTCCACTTTTTAGCATATTTATGAATGAAAGTGATTCTTCTTTAAATTCTGGATAAGTTCTTTTCATAATTTGAGTAGCGTTACCTTGGGGATCAAAATCTATTAAAAGAACCTTTTTGTTATAGTTTTCAGATGCAATATAAGAAAGTAATGTAGATACTGTAGTTTTACCTACACCACCTTTAAAATTTCCAACTGTTATTATATTCAAAATAACCCTCCTACATAATTTCATTGTTCTTAATTCATTCTTATATATTCTTTG
>NZ_KV810874.1:0-2811 GCF_001812925.1 Staphylococcus sp. HMSC057A08
TGTATTGTTGCGTTATTTACGCATTGGCTACGTAATCGCAACGATAAATAGGCGACTATAGCCACACCTAAAAATCCCCTCACTATTGCCGTAGTGAGGGGATTGGTGTATTCACGCTAGAATTCTTGTTAATCATATTATAACACTGGTTAGTGGAGAAATGCAAAATTACTTCTTGTGATAATTTAATCAATCAGAAGAAATATGTTAAATAGCAATCTGCTAAATCGAGGGATAAAATTAAATTCTTATGATGGAATTTCAGTACGTTTATTACTATGTTTTCTTACAATAGCTGCAGTTAAACTAGATATTGCGCCAAATATAATAAAGCCAATCATCATCCATATAGTTGAATTCATTTCAATATGACTACCCATGTAGATAATTTCTCTAAGGGTATTTGTATAATGTGTGAATGGATCAATTTTATAAACCCAACCTTGATATGCTTTAGGTAGCATTTCTTTAGGTAATGTGACTAATTGCATACTAAAGAACATTAAAATGACAAAGATTGGAATAGATTTCATTCCTAACCAGACCATAATACCTAGAATTAATCCGATAAATCCAAGTATTGAAATAGCTAAGAAGAGTGCTACTCGGTTTGTATGATTAAAATCAAATCCTAATACACCATGCATGAAGTACACATAAGCGAAACTTGCAGCAAATGCTGTGATTACAGCTAATAACATTTGGCCTAATGATGCAATAATTCTGTGTTGAATTTTAAAGTTATTACTTGTTCTGAAAGCAAAGAATAATAATACAGATGTTACAAGTGATCCCATCCATACTGGCATGAACATTAAGAACGGTGCATTACCGCCAGCTTGATGGTCTTTAACTTTATGAATTTCTTTATTATCAACTTTAACAGGATTTGTAATGCCTTTAATATCTGAGGCACTCACTTTAACGTCTTGTTTTTCTAATGTGCTAAGACTTTGTGATGTAATTTGTTTATTCAAATTATCACCCATGCCATCAAGCACATTACCAGTAATCGTAGCTGCTTGCAAGCTTGCACCTTTATTTACAATAGCTTTAAATGTTGCTTGTTTCACATCAACTTTTTGGTTACCCATTTTTTGTTGCATTTGTTGAACGGCAGCTGCAGGGATTTCACCTGATTCAACTTTTTCTTTCATTTCTGCCTTTTTACTATCCATCACTACTTTTTGTGTTTTACTCATTGCATTTTTAGAAAAGTCTTTATTAAAAATAGCTACCCCATAGTATTTTTCATCTTTAAGACCTTTTTTAATATCTGATTCTTTATCAACTTTAACCCATTTAACTGTATCAGAATCACTATCCATTAATTTATCTTCAATTTTTTTCCCGATATTTACTTTATTACCTTGAATGTCTACACCTTTATCATTGTTTACAACGGCTATTGGCAATTGTTTTGGTTTTGGATTAAACGCTGGATAAAATGCCAAAGAGAAAATAACTAATAATAATATCGCTGCAATAGGTGCAAGCCATAATAGTTTACTTTTAAAAATATTCATGAAATCTAACCTCCTACAATTTATTGAACAATTTGTTGAATATTTAATACTTTGTAAATTATAATGAGATAGTCAAAAATAAACAATAATCAATTATTCAAATACTGTATGTTATTGAACAGATTGTACATTTTTGTCTATTTATTATTAGGAGGTCGATATTTTATGAAAGAAGATAGGAGAATACGAAAGACGAAGTCAGCTATTAAGCGTGCTTTTACTGACCTTTTAAAGCGTAAAGACCTCGACAAAATTACTGTTCAAGATATTTCAGATCAAGCAGATATTAATCGTGGTACATTTTACTTACATTATGAAGATAAATACATGTTATTAACCGATATGGAAGATGAATGTATATCCCAAATTTGGACATCGACTCAATTTAATCAACTCGATATTAGTTCACCAGAAAATACCGCTGAAGATTTTATAAATAATGTTTTGACTAAGGTATTACAACATATCTCTGATAACATGGAGTTTTATCATACGATTCTTCAGCTAGAACGTAAAAGTAGACTTGAAGAAAAAATTCATTCCTTAATGAAAGAAAATATGCAAAAATATATTAGTATTAATCATGAGATTGATGGTATTCCTGAAATGTATTTTCATAGTTATGTTTCAGGTGCTACCATTTCAATTATCAAATATTGGGTACAGGATGATCATCGACTCTCTGTAAATGAGTTAACCAAACATATTTTTAATATCATTTATAATGGGCCGCTACGTATTATGATCCAAAATCATTATGAACGTACTCAATCCAACTGAGACTAAATGAATATGAAAGGAATCATTAACCATGCTAACTGCATATAAACATTCAACAAACAACGACATCGTTGAAACGACTTTAGACCACTCTGCATCATGGATTAATGTTGTAGAACCTGATAGAGAATAAATTGAACAATTAATAGAAACGTATAACTTACCTGAAGATTTTATCCGAGATCCATTAGATGCGGATGAAAGTGCACGTATCGAATATGATGATGACACAGGTTACTCATTTATCATTATTGACTTACCCATCGTCAGTTCAACCAATCGTCGTGTCTTATTATTCGTTACCATTCCATTAGGTATTGTTATTGGAAAAGGACTCATTTTAACAATCTGTGATGCTGAAAATGAATTTTTAGAAAATTATGCGCGACAAGATAAGGATAGATAAAGCTAAAAGAGAACTAGGATTTGTGCTAATGGCACTTAATATAAGAAAAGTAACAGCTCAACGAACTGAAAATAATCAAAAAAATTATAAAAAAGACAA
>NZ_KV810875.1:0-3072 GCF_001812925.1 Staphylococcus sp. HMSC057A08
AAAAATAATCGCTAGTGTTCGAAAGAACACTCACAGATTAATAACTATATTAGATTAAGTTATTAAGGGCGCACGGTGGATGCCTTGGCACTAGAAGCCGATGAAGGACGTTACTAACGACGATATGCTTTGGGTAGCTGTAAGTAAGCGTTGATCCAGAGATTTCCGAATGGGGAAACCCAGCACAAGTTATGTTGTGTTATCGACAAGTGAATTCATAGCTTGTCAGAAGGCAGACCCGGAGAACTGAAACATCTTAGTACCCGGAGGAAGAGAAAGAAAATTCGATTCCCTGAGTAGCGGCGAGCGAAACGGGAAGAGCCCAAACCAATAAGCTTGCTTATTGGGGTTGTAGGACACTCTATACGGAGTTACAAAGGAATATATTAAACGAATCATCTGGAAAGTTGAATCAAAGAAGGTAATAATCCTGTAGTTGAAAATATATTCTCTCTTGAGTGGATCCTGAGTACGACGGAGCACGTGAAATTCCGTCGGAATCTGGGAGGACCATCTCCTAAGGCTAAATACTCTCTAGTGACCGATAGTGAACCAGTACCGTGAGGGAAAGGTGAAAAGTACCCCGGAAGGGGAGTGAAAGAGAACTTGAAACCGTGTGCTTACAAGTAGTCAGAGCCCGTTAATGGGTGATGGCGTGCCTTTTGTAGAATGAACCGGCGAGTTACGATCTGATGCAAGGTTAAGCAGAAAATGTGGAGCCGTAGCGAAAGCGAGTCTGAATAGGGCGTATAGTATTTGGTCGTAGACCCGAAACCAGGTGATCTACCCATGGTCAGGTTGAAGTTCAGGTAACACTGAATGGAGGACCGAACCGACTTACGTTGAAAAGTGAGCGGATGAACTGTGGGTAGCGGAGAAATTCCAATCGAACTTGGAGATAGCTGGTTCTCTCCGAAATAGCTTTAGGGCTAGCCTCAAGTGATGATTATTGGAGGTAGAGCACTGTTTGGACGAGGGGCCCCTCTCGGGTTACCGAATTCAGACAAACTCCGAATGCCAATTAATTTAACTTGGGAGTCAGAACATGGGTGATAAGGTCCGTGTTCGAAAGGGAAACAGCCCAGACCACCAGCTAAGGTCCCAAAATATATGTTAAGTGGAAAAGGATGTGGCGTTGCCCAGACAACTAGGATGTTGGCTTAGAAGCAGCCATCATTTAAAGAGTGCGTAATAGCTCACTAGTCGAGTGACACTGCGCCGAAAATGTACCGGGGCTAAACATATTACCGAAGCTGTGGATTGTCCTTTGGACAATGGTAGGAGAGCGTTCTAAGGGCGTTGAAGCATGATTGCAAGGACATGTGGAGCGCTTAGAAGTGAGAATGCCGGTGTGAGTAGCGAAAGACGGGTGAGAATCCCGTCCACCGATTGACTAAGGTTTCCAGAGGAAGGCTCGTCCGCTCTGGGTTAGTCGGGTCCTAAGCTGAGGCCGACAGGCGTAGGCGATGGATAACAGGTTGATATTCCTGTACCACCTATAATCGTTTTAATCGATGGGGGGACGCAGTAGGATAGGCGAAGCGTACGATTGGATTGTACGTCTAAGCAGTGAGATTGAGTGTTAGGCAAATCCGGCACTCTTAAGATTGAGCTGTGATGGGGAGAGGAAATTGTTTCCTCGAGTCGTTGATTTCACACTGCCGAGAAAAGCCTCTAGATAGAGATTAGGTGCCCGTACCGCAAACCGACACAGGTAGTCAAGATGAGAATTCTAAGGTGAGCGAGCGAACTCTCGTTAAGGAACTCGGCAAAATGACCCCGTAACTTCGGGAGAAGGGGTGCTCTTTAGGGTGCAAGCCCAGAAGAGCCGCAGTGAATAGGCCCAAGCGACTGTTTATCAAAAACACAGGTCTCTGCTAAACCGTAAGGTGATGTATAGGGGCTGACGCCTGCCCGGTGCTGGAAGGTTAAGAGGAGTGGTTAGCTTCTGCGAAGCTACGAATCGAAGCCCCAGTAAACGGCGGCCGTAACTATAACGGTCCTAAGGTAGCGAAATTCCTTGTCGGGTAAGTTCCGACCCGCACGAAAGGCGTAACGATTTGGGCACTGTCTCAACGAGAGACTCGGTGAAATCATAGTACCTGTGAAGATGCAGGTTACCCGCGACAGGACGGAAAGACCCCGTGGAGCTTTACTGTAGCCTGATATTGAAATTCGGCACAGCTTGTACAGGATAGGTAGGAGCCTTTGAAACGTGAGCGCTAGCTTACGTGGAGGCGTTGGTGGGATACTACCCTAGCTGTGTTGGCTTTCTAACCCGCACCACTTATCGTGGTGGGAGACAGTGTCAGGCGGGCAGTTTGACTGGGGCGGTCGCCTCCTAAAAGGTAACGGAGGCGCTCAAAGGTTCCCTCAGAATGGTTGGAAATCATTCATAGAGTGTAAAGGCATAAGGGAGCTTGACTGCGAGACCTACAAGTCGAGCAGGGTCGAAAGACGGACTTAGTGATCCGGTGGTTCCGCATGGAAGGGCCATCGCTCAACGGATAAAAGCTACCCCGGGGATAACAGGCTTATCTCCCCCAAGAGTTCACATCGACGGGGAGGTTTGGCACCTCGATGTCGGCTCATCGCATCCTGGGGCTGTAGTCGGTCCCAAGGGTTGGGCTGTTCGCCCATTAAAGCGGTACGCGAGCTGGGTTCAGAACGTCGTGAGACAGTTCGGTCCCTATCCGTCGTGGGCGTAGGAAATTTGAGAGGAGCTGTCCTTAGTACGAGAGGACCGGGATGGACATACCTCTGGTGTACCAGTTGTCGTGCCAACGGCATAGCTGGGTAGCTATGTATGGACGGGATAAGTGCTGAAAGCATCTAAGCATGAAGCCCCCCTCAAGATGAGATTTCCCAACTTCGGTTATAAGATCCCTCAGAGATGATGAGGTTAATAGGTTCGAGGTGGAAGCGTGGTGACACGTGGAGCTGACGAATACTAATCGATCGAAGACTTAATCAATTTTTTCAAGTTTTGCGACGCAAATCTTTACTTACTATCTAGTTTTGAATGTATAATCATTCACTTGTCTGGTGACAATGGCAAGGAGGTCACACCTG
>NZ_KV810876.1:0-211 GCF_001812925.1 Staphylococcus sp. HMSC057A08
CAATGCTTGTACCTAATTTTGTCCAATCTTGGTTTTGTGCTGCGTCTACTGTATTTTTAATTGCTTCTACTAATTTAGTCATTTGAATTTCTCCATTCTTTTTTTATTTTTAAATATTATTACATTAGAATCCTAAGTATTTACCTAGAATGCTTACGCCACTTGATACGATGTCAACAATGCTTGTACCTAATTTTGTCCAATCTTGGTT
>NZ_KV810877.1:0-305 GCF_001812925.1 Staphylococcus sp. HMSC057A08
AAATCTTGTTTATTTAATTTTTCGGGTCGACCTCCATAGCGTCCTCTAGCACGAGCTGCAATTCGTCCCGCTGAAGAACGTTCTAAAATTAAATTACGTTCAAACTCTGCAAATGCTGCGAATAAATGAAATAACAATTGTCCTGTAGAACTTGATTTATCCATTGTTATATTTTCTTCTAAACTATGAAAACTCACGCCTCGATTATTAAGTTCATTAACTAATGTGATTAAATCTTCCATGTTACGTCCTAGTCTATCTAGTCTCCAAACAACAATCGTATCTCCTGACCTCGCAAATTCAAT